>CALRYY010000054.1:0-26224 GCA_943372515.1 Ramlibacter sp. 2FC
ACCACCCACACCCATCTGGTGGTGCGCACCACACTGGATTCGGCGCTCAAACGCGCCATGACCGCCGCTGCCATGCAGGTTCAAGACAGCAGCGGGCCATTTCACCGCGCAGGCGACTTCCCCGCGCTGCGCCGCAGCGACTTCCCCACCGCGCCCGAGGCGCGCAACGTCATGGGCCATGGCCTGGGCTGGCTGGAGCGGCTGCTGCCCTTCTGGTGGGCACAGGTGGTCGAGCGGCTGGTGATCGTGTGCGTGCCGCTGGCGGTCGTGGCCTGGTGGCTGTCACTGCTTATTCCCGCCTGGCTGCGCTGGAAGCTGGAAAGCCGCGTGACGCGCTGGTATGGCGAGCTGAAGTTCATCGAAAACGACCTGGCCAACCACAACCTGAGCGACCTGGACGTGAGCCGCCTGAACGGCCGGCTCGCGCGCATGGACAAGTCCATCTCCACCCTGACGCTGCCGCGCGAGCTGGCCCAGCGCTGGTACACGCTGCACCAGCATGTGGACTTCGTGCGCCACCGCATCTACAGCCTGAGGGGACGATGAGGCTGCAACTGCTGTACCGAAGGCGCTGGCTGTTGATGTACTTGCCCATCCTGGCGGGCCTGGTGCTGGGCTGTGCATGGGCGGCAGTCGTCTGGAAGCCGCTGCCGCCGCAGCGACTGGTCATCGCCACCGGGCCCGCCGGCAGCAGCTATCTGCGCGTGGCGCAGTCGTACGCCGCCCGCCTGGAGCGCCTGGGCGTGCAGGTGGAAATCATCACGCACCCGCGGCCCCAGGACGCCCTGGACCGCCTGGCCCGCCCGGCCGACATCGTGGACGTGGCCCTGGCACAGGGCCTGTACTCGCAGCAGGGCCTGCCGGTGCAGGGGCTGGCCGCTGTGGGCCATGAAATCGTCTGGGTCTTTGCGCGCCATGGTGTGCAAAACATTACCCAGCTGCGCGGTCTGCGCATCGCTGTTGCGGCCACCGGCTCGTCCAATCACCGCGCAGCCGAAATGCTGCTGGCTCATGCGCGCATCAAGCCCGGCGAAGTGCGGTTCGAGCCCCTGGTGGGCGAAGCCGCTGTGACAGCCCTGGCCGAGGACCGCGTGGACGCGGTGGTGCATGTGGCCACCGGCGAATCATCCACCGCCGCAACGCTGGCGCGCATGGACGGCGTGCGGCTGGTCACCGTGGAGCGTGCGGGCGCAATGGCCGCACGCGAGCCGCGGCTGCGCCCGCTGGTCATACCGCAGGGCTCGATCGAGCTGCGCAGCGACATTCCCGCAGCCGATGTGGCGGCGATGGCCACACTCACGCACCTGCTGGTACGCCCCGGGCTGCACCCGGCCCTGCAGCGCACGTTGCTGGACGTGGCGCACGAGGTTCATTCCACCGGCGGCTTTCTGGAAGGCCAGGGCCAGTACCCGACCGTGCGCGGCGGCGACTTCCCGCTGTCCCCGGTGGCCCAGCAGTACGCCCTGGGCATACGCCCGTGGCTTGAAACACTGCTGCCCTACCGCGCGGCCCAGTGGGCAGAGCTTGTGTTGTACGCCCTGGTGCCGCTGGCGGCCCTGGCCCTGGTGCTGCTGCGCCGCGTGCCGGTGTTCATTGAATGGCGGGTCAATGCAGCGCTGCAGCACTTTTACGGCGAGCTCAAGTTCCTGGAAGCCGACATGGTCAAGATCGCCACCGGCGACCCGATCGCGCTGCGCTGGGTGGTCACGCGGCTGGACAAGCTGGAAAAGCAGGTGGCCGCCATGGACCTGCCCGACCGCTTTGCCGACCGCTGGTACACGCTGCGCGAGCACCTCACTTCGGCGCGCGAGCGACTGCTCAAGCTGCGTGCGCGCTGAGCGGGTTGAGCGCGCAGGGGGTGCGCCTGAAAAGTTGTATGATAACTTTTGGGCTGTTCTGGCAGAATCCGGGACTCGCGCAATTCCCAACACACTGGAGACAAAGACATGAAACTTTCCAAACTGGTTTTCGCCCTCACCCTGGCCGCCGGCTTTGTAGCCAGCGCCGCTGCCCAGACCACGATGCGCATCAGCATCTCGGTGGCGCAGAATTCCCACCAGGGCGTGGCCATCGACACATTTGCGCGCGAAGTTGAAAAGCGCACGGCTGGCCGCTACAAGGTCCAGACCTTCTATTCCGGCTCGCTGGGCGGTGAGCGTGAAAGCATCGAAGCCGTGCAGCTGGGCACGCAAGAGCTCGCCTTCAGCTCGACCGGCCCCGTGCCCAATTTCGTGCCCGAGGCACGCATCCTGGACATCCCGTTCCTGTTCCGTGACAAGGCCCACGCACGCGCCGTGCTGGACGGCCCCATCGGCGCCGAGATGCTGACCAAATTTGATTCCAAGGGCTTCAAGGCGCTGGCCTGGGGCGAGAACGGCTTTCGTCACATGACCAACAGCAAGCGCGCCGTCAATGCACCCGACGACCTCAAGGGCCTGAAGATGCGCACCATGGAAAACCCGGTGCACGTCACGGCCTACAAGGGCCTGGGCATCGTGACGACGCCCATGGCTTTCCCGGAAGTGTTCACCGCCTTGCAGCAAGGCACCGTGGATGGTCAGGAGAACCCGCTGTCGGTGATCATGGCCGCCAAGTTCGAACAAGTGCAAAAGCACCTGTCGCTCACGGGCCATGTGTACTCGCCCGCCATCTTCCTGATGAACAAGGCATCGTTTGACAAACTGAGTGCCGCCGACAAGCAGGCCTTCATCGACGCCGCCAAGGAAGGCACCAAGACCAACCGTGCCCGCGTGGACGAAGACGACGCCAAGGGCGTGGCCGAGCTGCGCGCCAAGGGCATGTCTGTCGTCGAAAACGTGGACAAGAGCAAGTTTGTCGCGACGCTGGCCCCTGTGAACGCTGAATTCGAGAAGCAGTTCGGCAAGGCCAACATCGACAAGATCCGCAACTTCAAGTGATGCGGGCCGCCTTCCTGCGGTTCGAGCACCGGGCCACCACTGCGGCCATGTTTGTTGCCTGCGCCATGATGGCGCTGGCGGCCTTCCTGGGCGTGTTCCAGATCTTCATGCGGTTTGTACTGGCACAACCCGCCGAATGGACCGAAGTGCTGATCCGCTTCAGCCTGATCTGGATGGTGTTCCTGGGCATCCCGGCGGCCTTCCGCCAGGGCGCCATGGTCAGCGTGGACGTGCTGTACCGCTGGAGTCCGCCGAAGATCAAGCGCATGCTGGACTGGGTCGTTTGCCTGGCCGCGTTGCTGCTCATCGGCGTCATCATCTGGTGGGGCTGGGACTACGCCAACCGCGGCTCGGTGCAGTCCATGATCGGGCTGGAGGGTGTCTCGATGTTCTGGGCCTACCTGGCCATGCCGGTGGGCGGGCTGTTTTGTGTGCTGGGAATCATTGGCAACCTGCTTGACCCGCAACGTCTGGAACTGGAAACGGCGCAATGACTCCCGTGATGATTTCAACCATGGTGCTGTGCTTTGCACTCACCGTGTCAGTTGCCGTGTCCATCGGGTTGGCATCCGTCCTGGGTATCCAGGTGGCCAACGCCAACATGCTGATCTCCGTCAAGGAGATGTTCAACGCCATCAACAAGTTTCCGCTGGCGGCCATCCCGTTCTTCATCCTGGCGGGCAACCTGATGGAAACCGGTGGCATCTCGCGCCGCCTGGTTGAGTTTGCCAAATCGCTGGTCGGTGGTGTGCAGGGTGGCCTGCCCATGACCTGTGTGCTGACCTGCATGATCTTTGCCGCCGTATCGGGCTCGTCGGTGGCCACGACGTTTGCCATTGGCGCCATCCTGATCCCGGCGCTCATCAAGCATGGCTACCCCACCAGCTACGCAGCCGCATTGCAGGCGACATCGGCCGAGCTGGGCGTGATCATTCCGCCCAGCATCCCGATGATCCTGTACGGCGTGAGCGCCGAAGTGTCCATTGGCGAGCTGTTCATTGCCGGCTTCGGCCCCGGCCTGCTCATCGGCCTGGCGCTCATGGTGTTCGTGCATATCTACTGCCGTATCAAGGGCTGGGGCAAGAACGACGGCGACGGCCGCCTGGGTGTGGGCAAGGCCACGCTGCAAGCCAGCTGGGCGTTGCTGATGCCGGTGATCATCCTGGGCGGTATTTACGGTGGTGTGTTCACCCCGACCGAAGCATCCGCTGCCGCCGTGGCGTACGCGCTGATCGTAGGCATGGTGATCTACCGCGAGATCAAGGTCAGCGACCTATACGCCATCCTGCGCAAGTCGGTCATCAGCTCGGCCGTGATCATGTTCATCATTGCCAACGCGGGCCTGTTTGCTTTCCTGATCACGCGCGCCGGCGTGCCCGACGCGATCGGCCGCTGGCTGGAGGCCGTGCTGCAAAGCCCGGCGCTGTTCCTGCTGGGCGTGAACGCGGCCCTGTTCATCATCGGCATGTTCATTGAAACCAGCGCGGCCATCATCGTGCTGGCGCCTATCCTGGCGCCGGTGGCCATGCACTTTGGCATTGACCCGGTGCACTTCGGCCTGATCATGGTGGTGAACCTGGCGCTGGGCATGATCACGCCGCCGTTTGGCGTGAACCTGTTCGCGGCGTGCACGGTGGCGCGAATATCGCTGGACCGCATCATCGGGCACCTGATTCCGTTCGTGCTGGTGATCCTGGCCTGCCTGATGGTGATCACCTATGTGCCCGGCATTTCGCTGACTTTGCGTGATCTGGTCTACGCCAAGTAGGTAGAATCGGCAGCAGTCAGGAGAGAGCTTCTTTCGCGGAAGCCGCCGAAGGCGCAGGGACACCCCGAACGCTCAGGCAAAAGGACTGGCAAAGCACCCCGCAAGGGGTGTTTCCTTGCTGGAGAGAGGCCACCCTGTGCGGTGGCCCACCGAAGGAGCAAGCGCCAAGGTCCCACCGAAGGGGCCAGCGTGAATCTCTCAGGTAAAGCGGACAGCAGGGGCAGCCCATGGCGTGAGCCGTGGTTTTGAACGCTTGCCCCTCGGAGATCACGTGTCCGCTCCCGCCGAAACATTGCTCAAAACCCCGCTGCACGCGCTGCACGTCGAACTGGGCGCCCGCATGGTGCCGTTTGCCGGTTACTCCATGCCCGTGCAGTACCCCGCCGGCCTGATGGCCGAGCACCACCACACCCGCAGCGCCGCCGGCCTGTTTGACGTGTCTCACATGGGCCAGCTGCGCCTGGTGGGTACCGGTGCCGCCGCTGCGTTTGAAACACTGATGCCGGTGGACGTGATCGGCCTGCCCGAGGGCAAGCAACGCTACGGCCTGCTGCTGACCGATCAGGGCACCATCATGGACGACCTGATGTTCGTCAACCGTGGCGCAGACCTGTTTGTCATCGTCAACGGGGCGTGCAAGGTGGGCGACATCACCCACATCCAGGACAAGATCGGCGCGCACTGCGCCGTGCTGCCCATGCCTGAGCAGGCCCTGCTGGCACTGCAGGGGCCGCAGGCCATCACCGCCTTGTCGCGGCTGCTCACGGGGCTGGACAAGCTGGTCTTCATGACCGGCGGCCACTACATCTGGGAAGGCGCCGACCTGTTCATCACGCGCAGCGGCTACACCGGTGAAGACGGTTTTGAAATCTCCATCCCGCCTGCGCACGCCGAGCCTTTTGCCCGCGCCCTGCTGGCCCAGCCCGAGGTCAAGCCCATCGGCCTGGGTGCGCGCAATTCGCTGCGGCTGGAAGCCGGCCTGTGCCTGTACGGCAACGACATCGACACCACCACCACCCCGGTGGAAGCCGCCCTGAACTGGGCGCTGCAAAAGGTGCGTCGCACCGGCGGCGAGCGCGAAGGCGGTTTTCCCGGCGCAGACCGCGTGCTGGCCCAGCTGGCCGGCCAGGGCCTGGTGCGCAAGCGCGTGGGCCTGGTGGCGCTGGAGCGCGTGCCCGTGCGCGACCACACCGAGCTGCAGAATGCAGCCGGCCAGCGCATTGGCGAAGTCACCAGCGGCCTGCTGGGCCCCACTGTGGACAAGCCCGTAGCCATGGGCTACGTTGGCACCGAATATGCAGCCATTGGCACGCGCCTGAACGCCATCGTGCGTGGCAAGCCCGTGCCGATGGAAGTGGCTGCCATGCCCTTCACACCCAACCGCTATTTCCGCGGATGACAAGCGGTTGATCAATTAATTGGAATCTGACCCCCATTAGGAGAACCCCATGAGCATCAAGTACACCGAAGATCACGAATGGCTGAAGGTTGAGGGCGACACCGCCGTCGTGGGCATCACGCACCATGCGCAGGACGCGCTGGGTGACGTGGTGTTTGTGGAGTTGCCCGAAGTGGGCAAGGTCTACGCCCAGAAAGAAACCGCCGGCGTGGTGGAGTCCGTCAAGGCAGCGGCCGATGTGTACATGCCGGTTACCGGCGAGGTCATTGAGGTGAACGAGGCCCTGCGCGACAACCCGTCGCTGGCCAACACCGACCCGCTGAACGCGGGCTGGTTCTTCAAGGTCAAGCTGTCTGACGCGTCACAACTGGCTGCCCTGATGGACGAGACCAGCTACACCGCCTTTTCCGCCAACGCCTGACCTCCGTGTCATCCCGGGCTTGACCCGGGATCCATGGATTGCGGATCAGGTCCGCAATGACAACGCCCGGGAACACTACCATGCTGATGCAATCCGCCCTTCGCTTGAGCGAGCTTGAGAACCCTTCGGAATTCATCCCGCGCCACATCGGCGTTTCTGCCGCTGATGAAGCGCACATGCTGTCGGTGATCGGCGAGGCGTCACGCCGTGCGCTGATCGACAGCATCGTGCCGCGCAGCATCGCCCGCAGCGCCGCCATGAAGCTGCCCGCCGTGGTGAGCGAAGCCGCCGCGCTGGCCGAGCTGAAAGCCATGGCACAAAAGAACAAGTTGCTGCGCAGCTTCATCGGCCAGGGCTATTACGGCACACACACGCCCGGCGTGATCCTGCGCAACATCCTGGAGAACCCCGCCTGGTACACCGCCTACACGCCCTACCAGGCCGAGATTTCGCAAGGCCGCATGGAGGCGCTGGTCAACTTCCAGACCATGGTGTGCGACCTGACGGGCATGCCCATGGCCAATGCGTCCATGCTGGACGAAGCCACATCGGCCGCCGAAGCCATGACGCTGGCCATGCGCAGCGTCAAGAGCAAAAGCAGGCGCATCGTGGTGGCGGGTGACTGCCATCCGCAGGTGATCGAGGTGGTTCAGACCCGCGCCGCGCCTCTGGACATCGAGGTGGTGCTGGCCAACTCAGGCCCCCAGTGGAACCAGCTGCTGGACGGCGATTACTTTGCCGTGCTGGCCGCCTACCCCACCACCAGCGGGCGCATTGACGACCTGCGCGCAGACGCAGACCGCGTCCACGCCAAACAGGCCGCGCTGATCGTGGCGGCCGACCTGCTGGCGCTGACGCTGCTGGTGCCGCCCGGTGAATGGGGTGCCGACATCGTGGTGGGCACCACGCAACGCTTTGGCATGCCCATGGGCGCGGGCGGCCCGCACGCGGCCTACCTGGCCTGCCGTGATGAATTCAAGCGCTCCATGCCCGGGCGCCTGGTGGGCGTGAGCGTGGACGCGCACGGCAACCCGGCCTACCGGCTGGCACTGCAAACGCGGGAACAGCACATCCGCCGCGAAAAGGCCACGTCCAACATCTGCACCGCGCAGGTGCTGCCGGCCGTGGTGGCCAGCATGTATGCCGTCTACCACGGCCCCCAGGGCCTGAAGCGCATTGCGCAGCGCGTGGCCAGCTACACCGCCATCCTGGCGCGCGGCCTGGCCGCGTTGGGCCATGAGCCCAAGCAGGACAGCGCGTTTGACACCTTGTCTCTGCACACCGGCGCCGCCACGCAGGGCCTGATGGACCGCGCGGTGTCTCTGGGCGCCAACCTGCGCCGCTACTTTGGCGAGTACATCACGCTGTCGCTGGACGAAACCACCACGCGCGCCGATGTGGAGCTGCTGTGGAAGGTGTTTGCCAAGGACGGCCAGGCCCTGCCCTCGTTCGCCGAATTTGAAAAGGGGATTGAGCCCATGATTCCGGTGGAGCTGCGCCGCACCAGCCCGTACCTCACGCACCCGGTGTTCAACACGCACCACAGTGAAACCGGCATGCTGCGCTACATCCGGGCCTTGAGCGACAAGGACCTGGCGCTGGACCGCAGCATGATCCCGCTGGGCAGCTGCACCATGAAGCTCAACGCCACCAGCGAGATGATTCCCATCACCTGGCCCGAGTTTGCCAACGTTCACCCTTTCGCCCCGGCAGACCAGCTGCAGGGCTACGCGCAGCTGGACGCGCAGCTGCGCGAATGGCTGTGCCAGGCCACGGGCTATGCGGGCATCAGCCTTCAGCCCAACGCGGGCTCGCAGGGCGAATATGCGGGCCTGCTGGTCATCAAGGCGTACCACGCCAGCCGCGGCCAGGCCAACCGCAACATCTGCCTGATCCCCTCGTCGGCCCACGGCACCAACCCCGCCAGCGCACAGATGGTGGGCATGCAGGTGGTGGTGACCAAATGCGACGACAACGGCAACGTCGATATGGCCGACCTGCAGGCCCAGTGCGAAAAGCACAGCGCCAACCTGGCGGCGGTGATGATCACCTACCCCAGCACCCACGGCGTGTTTGAAACCCAGGTGAAGGAGCTGTGCGCGCTGGTGCACCAGCATGGCGGGCGCGTGTATGTGGACGGCGCCAACATGAATGCCCTGGTGGGCGTGGCCGCACCGGGTGAATTCGGTGGCGACGTGAGCCACCTGAACCTGCACAAGACCTTCTGCATCCCGCACGGCGGTGGCGGCCCCGGCGTGGGCCCGGTGTGCGTGGTGGCAGACCTGGTGCCTTTCCTGCCCGGCCACGCCACGGGTCAAGCTATGGGTGCTGTGAGCGGCGCCGGGCCGTCCCAAGCCGCGAAGGCCCCCTCGGGGGGCAGCGAACCACGCGCAGCGGGGAGCGTGGGGGCCATATCCGCGGCGCCGCTAGGCAACGCAGCCGTGCTGCCCATCAGCTGGATGTACTGCCGCATGATGGGCGCCGAGGGCCTGCAACAGGCCACCGAGGTTGCCATCCTGAGCGCCAACTACATCAGCGCACGCCTGGCCGGCCATTACCCTACGCTGTACGCCAGCCAGAACGGCCATGTGGCGCACGAGTGCATCCTGGACCTGCGCCCGCTGAAGGAAACCAGCGGCGTCAGCGCCGAAGACGTGGCCAAGCGCCTGATCGACTACGGTTTTCACGCGCCGACACTGAGCTTCCCCGTGGCGGGCACGCTGATGGTGGAGCCCACCGAAAGCGAAACGCTGGCCGAGATCGACCGCTTCATAGCCGCCATGATCGCCATCCGCGACGAGATCCGCCGCGTGGAACAAGGCGAATGGCCGCAGGACGACAACCCGCTCAAGCATGCCCCCCACACAGCGCAGGCCCTGATGACCGACGAATGGACGCATGCCTATTCACGCCAGGTGGCCGCTGCCACGCTGAATGCCAAGCAGCACGCCAAGTACTGGGCGCCCGTGGGCCGGCTGGACAACGTGTACGGCGACCGCAACCTGTTTTGCAGCTGCGTGCCGGTGTCGGACTACGCCTGATTCAGCAGGCAGTCAGTCCAGCGCCGCCAGCAGCGCGGCGTTGAACGCTTCAGGCCGCTCGTACTGCACCCAGTGGCCCGCGCCGGGCACCACCGTCATGCCGCGGAAGTCGCGCGCGGTTTGCAGCACGGCGCGCACCTCGTCCAGCTGGCTCTGGTACAGCGCGTCGTGTTCGCCATAGATCGCCCACACGGGGCATGGCGCCTGCTGCAGCGCACGCGCCAGCGCATCGGTGCGGGCCAGGGTGCGGCCCTTCATGCGGTCGCGCACCACGTTGGCCTTGTGCAGGGCCAGTGCCGTGTCGTCAATGGCGGCCGGGTCGTGCAGCATCAGAGCGGCCAGGTTGGCACGGTGCACGGCGTCACGCTCAGCCTCGTCACTCAGGTGCCGCCAGGGCGACAGGTCCACCGGGCGGCGCGCAAACAGCCCCAGGCCCGGCGCACCCACCACCACCAGCCGCGCCACCCGTGCCGGAAAACGCTGCGCCCACAGGCCCGCGGTCATCCCGCCAAACGAAAAGCCCGCCACATCCACCGCCGCGTCGCCCACGATCTGCGCCAGCCCCGCCTCCAATGGCTCAGGCAGTGCGTCCGCGTCACTCCCGGTAGCGGGCAGTGCCGAGTCACCAAAGCCCGGCAGGTCTGCCGCGATCACGCGGCGCCCGGCCGCGACCTGCGGTTCGATGTTGCGCAGCCAATGCGTCCAGCTGCCACTGCCGCCATGCAACAGCACCAGCGGGCGCCCGCTGCCCCAGGCGTGCCAGACCATCTCGCCACTGCCGCAGGGCGTGACCAGCAGCTCCGCCTGCCAGCGCAGGCTGCCCAGGTCAGCCACGGGCATCAGTCCGCTGCACCAGCAGCAATCTGGCGGATGGCCTGCTCAAACACCTCCACCGGCTGGCCGCCGGAGACCAGGTGTCTGTCATTGAAGATCACGGCCGGCACGGAGTGGATGCCGGCGCTGGTGTAGTACTGCTCTTGCGCGCGCACGTCGGCGGCAAATTCATCAGCCGCCAGGATCTCGCGGGCGCGCGTGGCATCCAGCCCCGCGCTTTCGGCTGCGGCCACCAGCACGTCAGGCGATGCCGGGCTTTCGCCCCGGCCATGATGGGCGACCAGCAGCGCCTTTTTCAGCGCGTGCTGTTTGTCAGTGCCTTCCAGCCCCGCCCAGTGCAGCAGGCGGTGCGCGTCAAAGGTGTTCCAGATGCGCCCACGCCCCTCGCGGCGGAACTCAAAGCCGACGGCCGCGCCGCGTTCGCGGATGGTGTCGCGGATCTGTTCCTGCTGCGCAGGCGTGGAGCCGTATTTTTGCGTCAGGTGTTCGGCCACGTCCTGGCCTTGCGAACCCATTTGGGGGTTGAGCTCGAACGGCTGGAAGTGCAGCTCGGCCTGCACTTCGCCCTTCACGCGGTCCAGCGCCTGCTCCAGCGCGGCCAGGCCAATCGCGCACCAGGGGCACGACACATCGGACACGAAATCAATTTTCAAAGGGGTTGCCATCATCAAGCCTTGCAGGAGAACAAGCCTCCAATGCTATTGGCTTTCGCAACACCCTGCAGGCTCAGGCCTGTGGCGGCTCGCGCAGCTGGGCCAGCGCCGCCAGCCTCACCGGCGCATTGACAGCGCCGTACTGCGTGTAGCCACCGCGCCGCTCGATGAATTCAAAGTAAAAGCGGTCTTCAAACGGCGTGGTGTAGCAGTGCAGGAATTCACCCTCGCCAGTGCGGTCGTACAGCACATGGTTGCGCCGCAGCGCGTCCAGAAACGCCGGCTCCAGCCCGAAGCGCGCTTCCAGGTCGTCGTAGTAGTTGTCGGGGATGTGCAGCATGGGCGCGCCACGGCTGCGCAGGGCCTGCGCGGTGGCCAGCACGTCGGTCACGCGAAAGGCAATGTGGTGAACGCCCGCGCCGCCAAACTGGCTGACCGAGCGCCCCGCCGCCGTGTTCTGCCGCTCCGACACGTTCATGGAATAGCGCACGGCCCGGTCGGCGGACTCCACCGCGCGGCTTTTCACCACGCCATAGGGATCGTTCATCACCACGCTGTTTTGCGGCTGCAGGCCCAGCACGGCGCGGTAAAACAGCACCCAGGTGTCCAGGTGGCCCACCGGCACCACTTGCGAAATGTGATCGACCCGCGCCTGCTCGCCCAGCGGGCCGGGCGCTGCGGCGTTGACGATGAAGTCGGCCTCAAAGCCATGCTCGCCGCCGTGGTGGGTGTCAAAAAAGTACACCAGGCTGCCGTCAGGCGCGCGCACGGCGGGAATCGTCAGCTCATTGGCGCCCACGCGGCCGCCCACGCGCTGGCAGCCAAAGGCTTCGGCACGGGCCAGCGCCGCCGGTGCATCGGTGGTGCCCAGCGCCACGGCGCAGGCCGACGGGCCGTGCAGGCCGAAATAGGAACGCGCAAAGGATTCGTCTTCGCGGTTGAGCACCACGCGCACCTCGCCCTGGCCCCACAGGTCCACCGCCTTGGAGCGATGGCTGCCGATGCGCTCAAACCCCGTGGCCGCCAGAAAGCTGCCCAGGCGCTGCGCGGTCACGGCGTCGGCGGCAAATTCAATGAAGGACCAGCCGGTGAGCTGCGGCGCGGGCGGCGGGTCCAGCAGGGCCACGCGGTGGCTCTGACCATGCGGCACGCCCTGGGCGGGGCCGCTCTTGCGTTGGGGCAGGTGGCGCACCTGCTCTTCCAGCCACTGCAGCGAGCGCATGGCGTCGGCCGCCGTGGGCCGCGCGGGCGACGCACGGAATTCATCGTTGAAGATTTCCAGCGACATGGGGCCGGTGTAGCCGGCCTCCAATACAGCCCCCACAAACGGCACCACCGGAAACTCGCCCTGCCCCGGAAAGCAGCGGTAGTGCCGGCTGTGCGACAACGCATCGAGCTGCAGCCAGGGTGCATCGGCCAGCTGCACATAAAAAATGCGGTCTCCGGGGATGTCGGCAATCGGCGCCCAGTCGTCCTTGAGCACCAGGGTATGAAAGCTGTCCAGGATCAGCCCCAGGTGCGGGTGGTCGGCCAACTTCACGGCCTCCCAGGCCTGGGCAAACCGGTTGGTTTGCGTGCCCCAGGCCAGCGCTTCGTAGCCGATGCGCAGGCCACGCCGGCCTGCCCTGTCGGCCAGCGCGCGCAGCTGCGTGGCGATCAGTTCGCGGTCGGCGGATGTATCGGGCTGCGCGTTGGAGCACACCAGCATCAGCGGCGCGCCCAGCTCCTGCATCAAATCAAACTTGCGCTCGGCGCGGTCCAGGTTGCGCTGCAGCTGGGCCGCACCCACGCCCTCAAAGTCGCGAAAGGGCTGGAACAGGTCGATGCTCAGACCCAGGTCGTCGGCCATGTGGCGCACATCGCGCGGCGTGCCGGCAAACTGCAGCAGGTCGTTCTCGAAAATCTCAACGCCGTCAAACCGCGCAGCCGAGATGGCTGCCAGCTTTTGCGGCAGCATGCCGCTGACAGACACGGTGGCAATGGATTTTTTCATGGCATCCCCTCAGCCAGCGCGGTCTGCGCGTTGTGCCAGCAGCCCGCGCAAATGGGCTTCCATGCGCGCGGCGTCGGGCGTGAGCCCGGTGAACAAACTGAACGCGCCGATAGCCTGGCCGGCCGCCATGGTGCCGCCGTCCACCGTGGCGCAGCCGCGCGCGCGGGCGGCTTTCAGCAGCGCTGTTTCCAGCGGAAAGTAAACGATCTCGGCCACCCACAGCCCCGGGTGCAGCAGCGATTCAGACAGCGGCAGGCCCGGCAGCTTGTCCATGCCGGTAGGCGTGGCGTGGATCAGCCCGGTGGCGGTGGCCATGGCCTGCGCCGGGTCGACTGCCGCGTCGATACGGCCCATCGCGTACAGCTGGGTCAGGCTGTCGCACAGCGCCTGCGCACGTGGCAGGTCGCTGTCCACAATGGTCAGGCGGCGCGCACTCAGGCGCTGCACCGCATGGGCAATGGCCGAGCCCGCGCCGCCCGCGCCCAGCAGCACCACATGGTCCACATCCGCCTGCGGCAGGGCGCGGCGAAAGCCCCACAGCCAGCCCGAGCCGTCGGTGTTGTGCCCCACCAGCCGGCCACCATCGTTCACCACGGTGTTCACCGCGCCCATGGCGCGGGCTTCATCCGACAGGTCGTCCAGCAGCGGGATCACCGCCTGCTTGCAGGGGTAGGTGATGTTGAGCCCGGCAAAGCCCATGGTGCGCGCGGCCTGTATCAGCCCGGGCAGCGCGTCCACCGTGCTGGCCGTGGTGTCCAGGTCGATCAGCTGGTAGTGCAGGCGCAGACCGTGGTGGCGCGCCTCTTCTTCATGCATGGCTGGCGTGAGCGAGCGCTGGATGCCCGAGCCGATCAGGCCCACGAGCGCACGCGTGGGGGTTGCGCGCCCGGGCGATGCGTGCAGTTCACTCATGCCGGTCATGTCCATGGCTTACTTGCGCAGCTTGGCCAGCTCGGCCAGCAGCTCGGTCACCGTGGCTTCACCAGCGGTGGCGGCGTGCTTGCTGATCACCGGCTTCATCTTGTCGGCGAACTTGAGCACTTCGGCCGCAGGGAACTCGGTGACCTGCATGCCGTTTTTCTTCATGTTGTCCAATGCCGCCGCCACTTGCGATCGGGCCTGCTCGCGCTGGTACTTGCCGGCCTCAATGGCGGCGTCCTGCACGATCTGCTTTTCGGTGGCCGACAGCGTGTCCCAGAACTTCTTGCTGATCATCACCGACTGGGGGTTGTACTGGTGGTTGGTGATGGCCGCGAACTTCTGCACTTCATAAAACTTGTTGGCGTTGATCACGGTCACCGGGTTTTCCTGGCCGTCAATCGCCTTTTGCTCCAGCGCCGCATACACCTCGGGGAACGGCAGCGGCGTGGGGTTGGCGTCCAGCGCCTTGACCCAGTCCACGTTGATGGGGTTGGGAATCACGCGCAGCTTCAGGCCGGCGATGTCTTCCACCTTCAGCAGGGGGCGCTTGCTGTTGGTGATGTTGCGAAAGCCCAGCTCCCAGTAGGTCAGCCCGACCAGGCCTTTTTCCTCGAGCTTGGCGTGCATCTTCTTGCCGAACGGGCCGTCCAGCACGGCGTCTGCCTCGCGGGTGCTGGCAAACATGAACGGGAAGTCATACACCGAGAAGTCCTTGACCTGGCTGGCCAGGATGCCGGAGTTCATGGTCACCATCTCCAGCGTGCCGCCCTGCAGGGCCGACACATTGGCCTGGTCGCTGCCCAGCACGCCGCCGGGGAACAGGTTGACCTTGATCTTGCCGGCCGACTTGGCCGCCACGACCTCGGCGAACTTTTCCATGCCCATGACCAGCGGGTGGCCCTTGGGGTTTTGCGTGGCGAACTTGATGGTCTTGTCCTGCGCCTGGGCGGCGCCAAAGGCAGCGATGGCCAGCGCGGCCAGGGTGGTCTTGAGGAAGATGCGTTTCATGGGTTGTCTCCTGGGATGGGATAGTGGTTGTGGAAGAAGCGAAAGGGTCAGCCGGCCAGCCAGCGCGCGGGCCAGATCACGATCTGCGGGAACAGGACCATCAGGAACATCAGCGCAAACTGCGCGATCATGAAAGGCCACACGCCGCGCGTGACCTCGTCCATGCTGATCTTGCCCACGCCGGCCACGGTGTTCAGCACCGTGCCCACGGGGGGCGTGATGAGGCCGATGGCGTTGTTCATGATGAACAGCACGCCAAAGTACACCGGGTCAATGCCGGCGGCCTTGACCAGGGGCATCAACACCGGCGTGAGGATCAGCACGGTGGGCGTCATGTCCATGGCCGTGCCGACAACAATCACCAGCACCATGATCATGAACATCAAGAGGCGCGGGCTGTCCAGGAACGGCTGCAGCAGCCCGATGATCTGGTCGGGCAGCTGCGCCACGGTGATCAACCAGGCCGACACCATGGCCGCGGCCACCAGGAACATGATGACCGAGGTGGTCTTGGCCGCGGCCAGGAACAGGCCGTACAGCTGGTTCCAGCGCAGCTCGCGGTACACGCCCATCGAGACCGCCAGCGCATACACGGCGGCCACCACGGCCGCCTCGGTCGGGGTGAACACGCCGAACTTCAGGCCCACGATCACGATCACCGGGAGCCCCAGCGCAAAGCCGGCGTCGCGCAGGGCCTGCAGCACCTGGGCGGCGTTCTTGCGCGGCGGCGTGGCCACCTGCTCGCGCCGCGCCAGGAACCACCAGGTCACCCACAGCGCCACACCCAGCAGGATGCCGGGCGCGATACCCGCCAGGAACAGCTTGCTGATCGACACATTGGCCGCCACGCCAAAGATCACAAAGCCGATGCTGGGCGGGATGACCGGCGCGATGATGCTGGCCGACGCCAGCAGTCCTGCGGAACGCGCCTTGTCATGACCGGCGGCCACCATCATGGGCAGCAGCAGCGCCGACAGTGCGGCGGCATCGGCCACGGCCGAGCCCGACAGCGCGGCCATCATCACCGCAGCGGTGATGGCCACATAGCCCAGGCCGCCGCGCACATGCCCGACCAGCGCCATGGCAAAGTTGACGATGCGCCGCGACAGGCCGCCGGCATTCATGATCTCGCCGGCCAGCATGAAGAACGGCACAGCCAGCAGCGGGAAGCTGTTGGCGCCCTCGATCACGTTTTGCGCCAGGATCTGCGCATCAAACATGTTCAGGTGCCACATCAGCGCGGCGCCACTGGCCAGCAGCGCGAACGCAATGGGCGCACCCAGCGCCATGGCGGCCAGCAGCGCGCCCAGGAAGATGACGACCGTCATGCCTCGTCCCCATGCACGCCGATCAGCTCGGCCTCGCTCATGCGCCCCGACAACAACCGCCACAGGCTGCCCGCCAGCATCACCATCGCCGACACGGCAAACACCACGCCGCTGGCGTACAGGATGCCCATGGACACCTGCATCACCGCGCTGGTGGCGTCGGCATTGATGAGCGTCTGCTGCCAGGCGCCGCGCAGCAGCAGCCAGCACAGGTACAACATGAGCAGGTAGGTGGCGCCCAGGCACAGCTTTTTGCCGGCCACCGGCAGGCGCGAGACCAGCGTGTCGGTGCCCAGGTGGGCGCGCTCGTGAACGGCCACCACGGCGCCCAGAAAGGTCATCCACACGAACAGCCAGCGCGACAGCTCCTCGGACAGCGTGAAGCCGGAGTTGAAGCCATAGCGCATGACCACATTGCCAAACACCAGCACCACCATGACGGCCAGGCAGGCCACCATGGCAAAGCCCAGCAGTCGGCAATACCGGTCCAGGAGGGTTGAGAGCATGCGTAGTCTCCGTTGTTCTGGCCAACGCAGATTCGCTGGCAGACAGGAATGTACGAACTGGTTAGTTTTTACGAATCCGTGAAAACCCTTAGTCCAGCCCGCAGGGCCGGCGCAGCTACTTGCGCACGGAGCGCACGACCATCTCGATGATGCTGTCGCGTCGCGCCACGATGGCGGCGGGCGATTCGAGGTCGCGCTTGAAAATCAGGGCGAAGGTGTGGCGGTTGGCCACGTTGAAAAAGCTCAGGGCACTGATGGACATGTGCATGTCCACCGGGTCCACACCGCTGCGGAACACACCGGCCTTGACGCCGCGCTCGTACACCTCGCGCACGGCGTTGATGGCCGGCACGTTGAGCTGCTGGATGGTCTTGCTTTGGGCCAGGAATTCACCGCGGTGGATGTTTTCGTTCATCACCAGGCGGATGAAATCGGGGTTGGCCAGCTGGTAATCGACGGTAAAGCCCACCAGCTTGCGCAGCGCATCCTCGGGCGCCAGGTCTTCCAGGTGCAGGCCGGCTTCGATCTCGCGGATGCGGCGGTAGGCTTGCTCGAGCACGGCGATGTACAGCGCCTCCTTGCTGCCGAAGTAGTAATAGATCATGCGCTTGCTGGTGCGCATGGCCTCGGCGATCACGTCGATGCGCGCGCCGGCCAGGCCTTTTTCAGAGAACTCGTGCGTGGCCACCTCGATGATGTCGGCCATGGTGCGCGCCGGGTCGTTGGTGCGCGGCTGCGCCTTGGCGGCCTTGGCGCGCGTGCCGCGCACGGAATGTACTGCCTGGTTCATAGGCCGCCAGTGTAGGAGATGCGGCTTGGCACGGGCAACCGCTGTACAAACAGCGCGCGCCTTTACATGCCCGCCAGCGCGGCCAAACCTGCAATCGCCAGCGGATAGCCCTGCACGCCAAACCCGGCCATCACCGCCTTGGCCGCCGGCGAGATGTAGCTGTGGTGGCGGAATGCCTCGCGCGCATGCACATTGCTGATGTGCAGCTCGATCAGCGTCACACCCGCGCCCTTGATGGCGTCGTGCAGCGCCACGCTGGTGTGGGTGTAGGCGCCGGCATTCAGCACCACGCCGGCAACAGTGCCCGCAGCCTGGTTGCGCCCGGCTTCCTGCAGCCAGTCGACCAGCACGCCTTCGTGGTTGGTCTGGCGAAAGTCCAGCTTCATGCCATGCACGGCGCAGGCATCGGCGCAGAGCTTTTCAACATCGGCCAGGGTCTGCGCGCCGTACACGGCGGGCTCGCGCGTGCCCAGCAGGTTGAGGTTGGGACCATTCAGGATGACTGCTGTTTTCATGAGGTTCTCAGAAAGTCGTGAACAAGGTTGGCAAAGGCTGCGGGTTGTTCCACGGCGCTCATGCGCCCCGTGGGCAGGGTGCGCAGCTCGGCACCCGAAATGCTGCGGCACAACACCTCGGCGGTATTGACCGAGATGGCGTCGTCCTGCGTGCCAGAGATGACCAGCGTGGGGCAGGCAATGAGCGAATTGGTGCTGCCGAAGTCGACCTCCATCATGGCCTCGCAGCTGGCGGCGTAGACCTTGGGGTCCATGGCGGCCAACTGCGCACGCAGCGTGGCCACGCTGGCTGCGCCCTGCGGATCGGCCATGAAGGCGGGGCTGAACCAGCGGTGCATGGCCTCGTCGGCCACGGCCTCCATGCCCTGGGCCAGCGCCAGCTGCATGCGCTGGGCCAGACGGGTGCGGATGTTGTCGTCAAAGTAGGTCGCCGAGTTGGCCATGACAATGCTGCGCACCAGGTGCGGGTAGCGCACGGCCAGCTGCTGGCCCGTCATGCCGCCCATGACCAGGCCGATGAAAGTGACCGGGCTGCTGCTGTGCGCTTCAATCAGGGTGGCGGCGTCGTCGGCGAACACCTCCATGGTGTAGGGGCCGCCCACACCGGCCGAGCCGCCATGGCCGCGGTGGTCGTAGCGCAACACGGTGTAGCGGCGCGCCAGGAGCTCGGCCACACCGTCCCACATCGTCAGGTCGCAGCCCAGCGCATGGCTGAGCACCACCAGCGGGCCCTGGCCCTGTTTGACAAAATTCAGTTGCGCCATGAATCCCTTTTCCTGCCTGTGTCGCCTCTGCGCGCATTGTGCCGCGTCTTTCACGCATTGCCGCCAGAATGCAGTGCCCGTATGAAAACACGTCACTTCACACAATTGATCGCCATGTCGGCCCTGTGGGGTGCGTCGTTTCCGCTGATCCGCATCGCCAGCCCCGCACTGGGGCCGTTTGGCCTGGCGGGCATTCGCTGCATTCTGGCCGCGCTGGTGCTGGCTGCGTTGATGCGCATGCTGCGCAACCGCTGGCCGGCGCGCACCGCCTGGCCCGCGCTGACGGCCACGGCTGCGCTGACCGTGGTAGCGCCGTTTGTGCTGTTCAACTGGGCCGGGCTGGTGCTGCCCTCGGGCTATTCGGCCGTGCTCAATGCCACGGCGCCGCTGTTCGGCATCCTGGGCGCCGCCGCCATGGGCGAAGAGCGCCTGACCGCGCGGCGCCTGGCCGGTTGCGCTTTGGGCTTTGCGGGCGTGGCCCTGCTGGTGCAGCTGGGCCCTGTGGCCGTGACAGACAAAGTGGTGCTGGCGGCACTGGCCTGCACCGTGGCCGCTGCGGCCTATGGTTTTGGCGCCATCCTGATGAAGCGCGCCACGCTGGCCCACCAGCCGCTGCCCGCTTCGGCGGCAGTGCATGTGGCGGCGGCGGGCGTCCTGCTGCTGCCCATGGGCGCGTCCGTACCGACCATGAGCTTCACGCCCGGGGTGCTGCTGGCGGTGGGCACGCTGGGCTGCGTCACGTCGGGCTTCATGTACTGGATCAGCATGCGCCTCATGCGCGAGATACCCGCCAGCGCCGCCACCTCGTCGGCCTTCATGATCCCGCTGTTTGGCGTGACCTGGGGCGGGCTGTTCCTGGGTGAGCCGGTCACGCTGGGCATGTTGCCGGGTTGTGTGCTGGTGCTGGCCGCCACGGCGCTGATCACCGGCTTCAACCCCTTTCGCGGCGCGCCGCCCGAGCCCTGAACCCGCCCGGACGCTGCGCCGGCGCAACACCTGCGCTTTCAATTTGATAGCGCTTCACATAGAATCCGCGCGGGCCTACGGCCAAAAACACCTGAATGCGAACGTCCGTCCCTACGTACTACGACATCCTGCAGGTTGCGCGCGACGCACCGGCAGGGGATATCCGCGTGGCCTACCGGCGCATGGCCCAGCGCTACCACCCTGACAAATCCCCCGACAACCGCTTTGCCCCGCGCGTCATGGCCAACCTGAACAAGGCCTATGAGGTTTTGTCAGACCCGTCGCAGCGCGAACAGCACGACCAGTGGATTGCCCGCAAGGAAGCGCCCGCCGACCCCAGCCTGCGCCCGGCGGGCCGGCTGAGCCGCCCTGCCCCGTTGCCCGAGCTGCCCGAGCGCACCTCACGCTGGCCCTGGGTGCTGCTGTTTGGCACGATCTGCTGCGCAGTGGCCGCCGTGGGCACGGTGCTGTTCAAGACCGAGCTGGGCAGCCGGCCGGCGCGCATCGCCAGCGCCGTGTCAGCGCCCCTGCGTTAAGCCGCGCCTTCGAGCTGGTGGGTACGCCAGGCGCACAGCGTGGCCAGCACGGCCAGCACCGTGGCCACGCCGTACATCACCTCATAACCCAACCACGACACCACGGCGCCACCGGCCAGCACGCCGGCCACACCGCCGCAGCCATAGCCGATGACGGTGAACAGCGCCTGGCCGCGACCGCGCAGGCGGCCCGGGAAATGGTGGCTGACCATGGCGATGCAGGCCGTGTGGTGGCTGGCAAAGGTCAGCGCATGCAGCACCTGCGCAATGAACAGCGCCAGCAGCCAGTCGCCCAGGCCGGCCGTCAATGCCATGCGCAGCGCAGTGGCCACGCCGCACACCACCAGCCATTGCGTCATGCGCAGCGCGCTGATCAGGCGCCCCTGCGCAAAGAACCAGCCAATCTCTACCAGCACCGACACCGCCCACAGCGTGCCGATCATGGCCTTGCTGTAGCCCAGTGAATCCAGGTACAGCGACAAAAAGCCGTAGATCGAAAAGTGCGCCATGACGTGAAACAGCAGCGACGCAAAAAACCAGCGCACCACCGGCTGGCGCATGACCGGCCCGATGGGCTCCTTGGCCACGTCGGTATGGGCGTGCTTTTCGCGCACATCGGGCAGCCACCAGGTGCACAGCAACACACCGCCCAGCGTGACCGCCGTCCAGGCCGGAAAGTCCTTCATCCCGTGGCCTTCAAACCAGGCACCGGCCGCAAACACGGTCAGCATGAAGCCCGCCGAGCCCCACAGGCGGATGCGCCCGTAACGGCCCCAATCCCCCGCCACCAGGTGGGCCATGGCCGCCTCGGTCAGCGACATCATGGAGCTGGTGTGGGTGAACAGCACCAGCAGCACGACGCCGATCCACCACGCGCCCAGGTTGAACCACAGCCCCACCGACGCCAGCAGCGCCACCGCCGCGCTGATGCGCAGCAGGCGCACGCGTTCACCGGTGTGGTCGCTTAAAGCGCCCCAGGCATAGGGCGCAAACACCCGCGTGAAGCTCTGCACCGATGTGAGCAGGCTGATGACGACGATGGGCAGGCCCAGGTCCTTGAGCCACAGCGGCAGGTACGGGTTGAAGAACCCGATGTGCGCAAAGTAGGTGGCCGACAGCGCGGCAAATGGCACGAGCTGGCGGCGTTGCGCCGCGGCGTCGCCCACGCAGGCCTAAAGAAACGACGCCTGCAGCACCGGCACGGGCGGGTTCACATCGCCGTTTTGCGCGCGGTGGCGCAGTGCGTGCTCCATCAGTACCAACGCCAGCATGGCCTCGGCGATCGGCGTGGCGCGTATGCCCACGCAGGGGTCGTGGCGGCCCTTGGTGATGACTTCGGTGGACTCGCCCTTGACGTTGATGGTCTCGCGCGGGCTGATGATGGAACTGGTGGGCTTGATGGCAATGGCCACGTCAATGTCTTGCCCGGTGCTGATGCCGCCCAGCATGCCGCCGGCGTTGTTGGTTCTGAAACCTCGCGGCGTCATCGAGTCGCCATGCGTGGTGCCGCGCTGGGTGATGCTGCCAAAGCCCGCGCCGATCTCCACGCCCTTGACGGCGTTGATGCCCATCATGGCGTAGCCAATGTCGGCGTCCAGCTTGTCAAACAGCGGCTCGCCCAGGCCCACGGGCACGTTGCTGGCCGTGACGCGCACCCGCGCCCCACAAGAATCGCCCGCCTTGCGCAGGCTGTCCATGTAGGCCTCCAGATGCGTCACATCGGCCGTGGGGGCAAAGAACGGGTTGTTCGGCACATGGTCCCAGCTCTCGAACGGGATGGTGATTTCACCGATCTGCGCCATGCAGCCGCGAAAGGTGGTGCCGTATTTTTCTTTCAGCCATTTTTTGGCCACGGCGCCGGCCGCCACCATGGGCGCCGTCAGGCGGGCCGATGAACGCCCGCCGCCGCGAGGGTCGCGCAGGCCGTACTTTTGCAGGTAGGCGTAATCGGCATGGCCGGGGCGAAAGGTCTGGGCAATGTCTGAATAGTCCTTGCTGCGCTGGTCGGTGTTGCGGATCAGCAGGCAAATGGGGGTGCCGGTGGTCTTGCCCTCGTACACGCCGCTCAGGATCTCGACCGCGTCGGGTTCGTTGCGCTGGGTCACGTGGCGGCTGGTGCCGGGGCGGCGGCGGTCCAGGTCGCCCTGGATGTCGGATTCGCTCAACGCCATGCCGGGCGGGCAACCGTCGATCACGCAGCCAATGGCCGGGCCGTGGGATTCACCAAAATTGGTGACTGCGAATAGGTTGCCGAAGGTGTTGCCGCTCATGGGGCGCGATTATCCCAGACCGGTGCATGGCGCGGCTGGTCGTGCAGGCCCAGACGGGAACGCTTCATGCTTGGGTGCTGCACCGCAGCATTCACCCATTTCACAGGAGAAGCCCCATGCTGGACCGCACCCAAACCAAGTTCTCGCACGTCAAACCCACCGATACCACCTTTGTATCGGGCGGCCTGCGTGATTTCTTTTTGTACCGCGACCTGGGCGTGGCCGAGGCCACCAACGGCAAGGTCATCGCCCACCTGGTCAAGGCCAACATGGCACCGGAAACGGGCACGGGCTGGCACCGACATGAGGCGGACTTCCAGATCGTGATCATGACCAAGGGCTGGGCCAAGTTCATGTACGAAGACAAGGTGACGCTGGTGGAAGCCGGCGACGTGGTGCACCAGCGCCCGGGCATCCGCCATTACCTGTTCGACTATTCGCCCGACATGGAGTATCTGGAGATCGTCAGCCCCGCCGATTTCAAGACGGTAGACGTGGAGGCCGTTTGCGAAATTCCGGCGCCAACGCCCTGGAAATGACTTGTCACCCCGGACTCGAGGAGCCTGCCCCGGACTTGATCCGGGGGTGGTCCATCGTGGCGTGCCCAGGTATGGATTGCGGGTCAAGCCCGCAATGACAGCGCTATTTCAGAACTCAGCATCCAGCTCGTCGATCTCGGCAGGCTCCTTCTTCGCCGCTGCCACCCATTCCTTCATCGCCGGCAGCTCCATGATGCGTTTGCAGTAGGCCACGCTCACCTTGTCCAGCGGCACGTCGTAGGTCAGAAAGCGCGTGACCACCGGGGCATACATCGCATCTGCCAGCGTGGGCACCTTGCCGAACAGGTACGGGCCGCCGTAGGTGGCCAGGCATTCCTTCCAGATGGCCAGCACACGGTCAATGTCGGCCTGCGCGCGCGACCACACCTTGAAGCCGGGGAAATGGGCCTTGATGTTCATGGGCAGTGCGCCGCGCATGGCCGTAAAGCCCGAATGCATCTCGCCGCAGATCGCACGGCAGTGGGCGCGGGCCTTGATGTCGGCGGGCAGCAGGCCGGCCTTGGGCTTGATTTCATTGAGGTATTCGCCAATGGCCAGGCTGTCCCAGACCTTGATGCCGCCGTGCTGCAGCGAGGGCACCAACATGGACGGTGCGAGCAAAAGCATCTCGGCCTTCATGGCCGGATCGTCGGGCGGAATGATCTCTTCAGTGAAGTCCAGCCCCGCCAGCTTTGCCATGAGCCAGCCGCGCAACGCCCAGGCGCCGTAGTTCTTGCTGCTGATCGTGAGGACGGGCTTGGCCATGCATTTCTCCAGGTGTGCCCCGGGATTGAGCAAGTTGCGGGCCAGATCGGTGCATGGGCTGGCCCCCTCTTGGCCCATAACTTGCCTGCAAACCTGTCACCGGGCCAAAAGCCCCTCCCGTCAGGAAGAACATGCTCTATCAGGCCTATCAAACCCAGTCCGACCTGATGTCCCCCCTGCGCCTGCTGGCCCAGCACAGCGGGGCCGCCCTGTGGCTGCGCCAGACCGAAGGCTCGGTGCTGCGCAAGATGGCCGCGGCCGGCGAGGTGTTTTCTCGCATGCGCCTGACGCATTCGCGCCCGCCGTACTGCATTGATTCAGTGACCGCAGGCGAAGAGACCTTTGCCGTGACCGAAGAGAAGGTGCTGGCCCTGCCCTTTGGCACGCTGCTGCGCTTTCGCAAGGAGGGCGTCACGGGGCACCCGCCGGTGCTGCTGGTGGCACCCCTGTCGGGCCACTTTGCCACGCTGCTGCGCGAGACCGTGCGCACCCTGCTGCAGGACCACGACGTGTACATCACCGACTGGCACAACGCACGCGACGTGAGCCTGCGCGATGGTGCGTTTTCGCTGGATGACTACATCGACTACATGATGCAGTTCATGGCCGCCATCGGCCCCGGCGTGAACGTGGTGGCCGTGTGCCAGCCCTGCGTGGCGGCGCTTGCCGCCACCGCCCTGATGGCCGAGGACGACCACCCCGCCACCCCGCGCAGCCTGACGCTGATGGCCGGGCCGGTGGATTGCCGTGTGAACCCCACGGGCGTGAACGAGCTGGCCATCAGCAAGCCGATTGAATGGTTTGAAAAGAACCTGATCAGCCACGTGCCGCTGCCGCACGCGGGCTATATGCGCCGCGTCTACCCCGGCTTTGTGCAGCTCAGTGCGTTCTTGTCGATGAACCTGGAGCGGCACAAGCAGCAGTTTCGCAACCTGTACCAGCACCTGGTGCAGGGTGAAGAGGAACAGGCCAACGTGATCCGCGTGTTCTACGACGAATACCTGGCCGTGAACGACCTGCCGGCGGAGTTTTACCTGGAGACGGTGGAAAAAGTCTTTCAGACCTACGACCTGGCCCGTGGTGAGCTGATGTACCGCGGCCGCAAGGTCAACTGCGCCGCCATCCGCCGCACCGCCCTGCTGACGGTGGAAGGCGAGCGCGACGACATCTGCAGCGTGGGCCAGACCGTGGCCGCGCAAGACCTGTGCACCAGCGTGCGCCCCTACATGAAGACCCACCACATCCAGGTGGGTGTGGGCCATTACGGCGTGTTCAGCGGCCGCAAATGGAACCAGCAGATCTACCCGCGTGTGCGGGAGGTGATTCACGCCAGTATGGGGTGAACACGCGTCAGGGCAAAACCGATTGCACAGCCGGCTGCCACTGCAGCCGTGTGGCGCGATTGGCAAATTTGCGGTCAAACGTCGCCAGCGTGCAGTCGTTAGGCAGGGCCGCCCATAGCATGGCGTCAAACCAGTCCATGCCGCTCTCAGCGGCCTGCACAGCCTTCAGTACCCGAACGGCGTTTTCAACCTCGACCGTGGGCAAGGCAACAAGCTTGCGGGCACCCGCCGCCACATCCTGAATGGTGGCGTCGTACACCGACATCAATACGTAGCCCATCTCTGCCAGGGCAATGACGCTCAGATGGCAGTCGTTGTTACGCACCAGATCGGCGGCAGCGGGGCTGAGCGTGGGGTGATCCCCCACCACCAGCCGCACCAGAATGTTGGTGTCCAGTGAATAGCGCATGGGCAGGTTATGGCTTGGTCTGGGCTGCGGTTTTCGCTGCCCAGCGTTTGCGCATGTAGTCTCGCTTGGCGTCTTCAACCTGAGCCTCGGTCACAGGCTTGGCCAGGTGTGCAAGGCAGCCAAAGGCACTGGCTACGTCCCCGTCCTTGGGCACGACCAAGTAAGGCTTGACCTTGTCAGAAACAAATCGGCCAATGTTGCCCCGCCCGGCAACCCGATGCAGGCCGTCGTAGATGTCGTCGTCAATCAACAGGGTGAGCTTGCGCATGCCGGAATTATACGTACGGCATACGTATGATGCAATTAGCGTTGCCGGGTGTCCGCGCACGCCTTTGCAGAGAAGCTGTTGGCAGGCCCACGGCGGCGCGCCAACAACCCGGCTTCGCGGCAGGCGGTGGCCGGTGGGGGCGATCTCTGTGGCGGCGAGGAGCGCAGCCGCAGGGTCGGCGTGCGCAGCACGCTTCGTTTCTAGCTCGCCGCGGCTGTTCGAGCGCAGCGCGCAGCGCGTAGCGAGTTCTGCGGCGCAACCCCGAATCG
>CALRYY010000055.1:0-25946 GCA_943372515.1 Ramlibacter sp. 2FC
TGCACAGAAACAAAAGTGCTGCCAGTGCCACACCGTTGACGAGCCACACCACCATACCCATGGCCAGCGGCCCAAGCAGGGACGAAAGCAAGTAGAGCATCCCCCATACAAAAAGGGACTGCCACCAGAACTGTCCTCTGGGCACCCGCCCTCTCCAGCTAAAAATTTGACTTGGCTTCATGCGCCACCTCCCCCGAAAAGTTGAGACACCTTCCCCCGCAACCCCTCCATCTCCACCCGCTCAGGCGCCACTGCTTCCCCCACATTCAACCCCACCCGACTGAACAACCCGCGGCGGAACGGCCGCACCATCGCATTGCCCTGCTCCACACGGCTGAAATAGCTGCCCCACAGGTTGGTCAGCGCCATGGGGATCACCGGGACGGTCACGCCATCCGCCTTGGCGCGCTCCAGGATCTTCAAGATGCCGGCCTTGAAGGGTTGCAGCTGCCCGTCCTTGGTGATTCCGCCCTCAGGAAAGATCGCCAGCAGGTCGCCATTGCGCAGCACCTGCGCGGCACGCTCGAACGCGGCCTCGTACACGGCCGGGTCCTCCTTTTGCGGCGCCACAGGGATGGCCTTGGCCAGCTTGAACATCGCGCCCAGCGCCGGCATCTTGAAGATGCGGTGGTCCATGACGAAATGGATGGGCCGGGGGCTGGCCGCCATCAGCAGCACGGCGTCCACAAAGCTCACGTGGTTGCACACGATGATGGCCGCGCCCTCCACAGGAATGTTCTCGTCACCCTGCACCTTGAAGCGGTACACCAGGCGTGACGCGACCCAGGCCACAAAGCGCAGCAGGTATTCGGGCACCAGCATGAAGATATAAAACGCCACCACCGCATTGGCCAGGCCCACCAGCAAGAATATCTGCGGGATGGTCATGCCCATCTTGAGCAGCACGCCGGCGATCACGCTGCTTGCGATCATGAACAGCGCGTTCAGGATGTTGTTGGCCGCGATGATGCGGGCGCGGTGCGTGGGCTGCGCGCGCAGCTGGATCAGCGCGTACATGGGCACGCTGTACAGGCCGGCAAACAGGCTCAGCAACGCCAGGTCGGCCATCACGCGCCAGTGGCCCGGCACGGCGACGAACTGCGCCAGCGTGAAGATGGCCTGCGGCGCCGCAAGGCCGCGTGACGCAAAGTACAGGTCAATCGCAAACACGCTCATGCCGATGGCGCCCAGCGGCACCAGGCCAATCTCTACATGGCGGCGGCTCATCACCTCGCACAGCAGCGAGCCGGTTCCGATGCCGATGGAAAACACCACCAGCAGCAGCGACGCCACCTGTTCGTTGCCATGCAGCACTTCCTTGGCAAAGCTGGGGAACTGGCTCAGAAACACCGCGCCAAAAAACCACATCCAGCTGATGCCCAGCAGCGAGCGGAACACCACCACGTTCTGGTGCGCCAGCTTGAGGTTGCGCACGGTCTCGGTGAACGGGTTCCAGTTGATCGTGAGGCCCGGGTCGGTGGCCGGCGACGCGGGGATGTAGTGCGACACCACGCGGCCCAGCACGGCCGCGCCCACACAGGCAAAGCCCACATGGTGCGCGCCGATTTCGGGCACGGCAATGATCAGGCCACCGGCCACGTTGCCCAGCAGGATGGCCACGAACGTGCCCATCTCCACCATGCCGTTGCCGCCGGTCAGCTCACGCTCGCTCAGGTGGTGCGGCAGATAGGCAAACTTGACCGGGCCGAACAGCGTGGAATGCAGCCCCATCAAAAAGGTGCAGCCCAGCAGGATGGGGATGTTGGCGCTGAAAAAGCCCCAGGCCGCCAGCGCCATGATGAAAATCTCCAGGCGCTTCACAAAAATAATGAGCGTGCGCTTGTCGTACTTGTCGGCCAGCTGCCCGCTGGTGGCGCTGAACAGCAAAAACGGCAGGATGAACAGCGCCCCGATCACCAGCCCCGCCATGGCCGGCGGCAGCCAGCTGATCTGCAGCTGGTAGGTCACCATGACGGTGAATGCAAACTTGAACAGGTTGTCGTTGGCCGCGCCCGAGAACTGCGTCCAGAAGAACGGCGCAAAGCGGCGCTGTTTGAGCAGGGCGAACTGGTTGGGGTGACTGTCGGTGGTCATGCTGGAACTCCTCTGCGGCCGGTTATGCGTTGCCCAGGCGGCGTGCCGCTGCAACTTTGGTTTTCTGCTGTGCTGCGGGATTCTGCACGGATTTCATTGCGCTTCTGAGCGCGGCAATCACCGGCAGCGCGGCCAGGCTGGCCAGCACATGCTTGAGCGTGTGGCCAGACACGAGCTGGCCCGTCAGGTCAAACACCGCATGGTCGGCCAGCTCCAGCGCCTTGGCCGCTGCATAGATCAGGAGGACGGCGCCCAGGCGCAAGCCCAGCGCACCCGTCAGCGGCCGCAGCGTGGCCAGCCACAGCATCAGCGCCATGCCGCCAAACTGCAGCACGCACCAGGCCAGCACATTGCCCGATGACGCCCACGCCTGAACGCTCAGGGGGCCCAGCACCAGCACCATCGCGGCCATGGCCAGGCCCGCACGGTCACTGATGCGGTCCGCCACCGCCAGCCCCAGCAAGCCCGCAAACGCGAACACCATGCCCAGGCGGTCAATGACCAGGCCGGAATCTTCAGGCTGCAGGTGATACCAGGCAGAGCACACGGCGGTCACCACCAGGCCGCCAAAGAACAGCGCGGCGCAGGCGCGTTGCGTGCGGCCCAAGGCGGGCACCGCTACCAGCCACCCCAGACCCACAAAGCCCAGCAACGCAAACGGCAGATTGCTCAACACGTCCCATGCGCAAGGGATGCCCCACAGCGTGCGCTGGTCGGCAAAGTGGTGATGATCCGCAGGCTGTGCGATGGCCGGGCCCAGCAGGGCCAGCAGCACGAGCACGAGGCAGGTAGCGATCAAGGTGAGTTCGAGTCGGGATGCTTTGGGTTTCATGGGGTTGCTCCGGTTGAATGAGGCGGAGTGTGGCCACGGCCCTTCCTGAAGGCGGCTTTAATCGATACATTGCACATCTTCAAGACAAAAAGTATTCTTTAACGAGACTTATATACTTGACAAACCCTAACAAGTCTCAGATAATCAGGGCCATACCGAAAGATAAGCCATGGCCGAAGCAATCCTCAACCAACCCCACTTCCAAGACGCCGACAAGGCCCGTGAATACTTGGAACAACTGCGCTGGGCGAATGGCCCGATCTGCCCGCATTGCGGCTCTGTCCGTGAGCCTCTGGCCCTGACTGGCTCCAAGAACTACCGCCCCGGCCTGTACAAGTGCAAGGACTGCTATGAGCAGTTCTCCGTCACCGTGGGCACCGTGTTTGAGCGCAGCAAGATCGCCCTGAACATCTGGCTCCAAGCCGTCCACCTGATGTGCGCCAGCAAGAAGGGCATTTCCGCCATGCAACTGCACCGCATGCTGGGCGTGACCTACAAAACGGCGTGGTTCATGGCCCATCGCATCCGTGAAGCCATGATTGACGAATCCGCTGGCCTGCTGGGTGGTCCCGGCTCTGTGGTTGAGGCTGACGAAACCTATTGGGGCTCTGAGACTGGCTCCAAGGCTGAATCCAAGAAAGCCGGTGCCCGCAAGCCGGGTGCAGCCCTCAAGGACTCAAACAAGGTTGTTGCCCTGGTTGAACGCGGCGGCAAGGTTCGCACGTTCCATGTGCCCAGCGTGACCGGCGCAAACCTCAAGATGGTTCTGCAATCCCAAATTCACCCCGCTACGCACGTCATGACCGACAGCAGCCCGCGCTACAACCTGTTGAAGCGTGAGCATGGTTTCTCTGCCTATGAGCAAGTGAACCACTCCAAGGGCGAATACGTGCGCGGCAAGGCTCATACCAACACGGTTGAAAGTTTCTTTGCAATCATGAAGCGCGGCCTTGTCGGCACTTTCCACCATGTGGCCCCGAAGCACTTACAACGCTACTCGGATGAGTTCAGCTTCCGCTACAACACCCGCGTGGCTCTGGGCTACAGCGACACCGACCGCGCCAATCTGGCGCTCAAGGGGATTGCAGGTAAGCGCCTGACCTATCGTTGACTCATCAGGGCTCAGAAGAACCCAACGCAGCAAAGCGTGGGGGTTCTATTGAAGAGAAAAATTAGCGGATAGCTCCATCGGTAGCATCAATCTCGGGCTCTGTTCTGCGTCCTCGTGCAGCCAAAACCGCAGCAAGACTTGCTTCGCGACGCGCAACAAATTTTGGAATATTCAAGATTTCCAAAATTTTCCATGCAGGCACAACGCTTGACATGCCGCTGGAACCGGAAAGATAAGTGGCATCTGACGTTCGTAGAGTTGCCTGATCTTCAATCGTTACGGCCCCCTTCAATTTCCATGGCTCCATGAATTGAGCGCATTGCATTCCCAAAAGATAGAACATTGTTTCCGGAAAAACTTTTATTCTCACTGGCTGTGAACTATGACGAAAATCATCTTCCAGATAACCTGCCACCGGACTAAGGTCCATGCGCACATACTCCGTGCGATCTTTTAGATCTGCCCCAAAAGTTCGGTAGACAAATACGGGGGAGCCAGAATACCCACCGCGTGAGTGCATATCAACAATATGCCGGTGAAACAATTTTCCATCCCAAGGAACAAGCGCGCTTTCGTGCGCCAACATGCTGATGTTGCCAAATCGGGCTAATGGGTTGTTCTTTTCTTTCCCCTCGTGGTTCGCAAACAACCCCACCATAAAAACATCATCTCCAACACCTAAATCAAGGTTGTCTTTATGGGAAAAAAGTCGTGCTGGTATTGCGCTGACACTATGTTTTGAGGGGTCAATAGCTAATTCAATGGCCGCAATATCATCGCCATCAGGGTGAGACTCCCAATCTTCCGGTCCAAAATCAAAAATCTCTGCTCCGTCATGTGTATTGATTCGTACAACGGGCGCGACACTGATTGCCACATGCTTGTTGCTTACGCCGTAAAAAGAGCGCCCGTCGTTATCCGCAACAATAAAGCCGGTTCCCTGAGAATTAACGCCATCCCGTGCGTCGTCTGCATTGCGATACAAGAAAAACACCGCATGAAGGATTTCTTGATTGATCTTTGGCATTCCGACTTTCACCCATTTAATGTATGGGGTTCCCTGTGTGCCATATCTCTGGATAGGAACCCTTTGAAAGTCCAAGTCTCTCAGATCAACAACGTGCGGGCCATTCCTTTCGATTGTCTGATTGAAATTCATCACCTAAACTCTTTGAAATGAACGTTGACCAAAAACCTTTGCAGCAAAGCCCAAGCCCTGACGATGTGTTGCGCCGCATGCTGAACACCCCGCCAAAGCCCAAAGAGGCACCGGCCAAAGAGCTACCCAAGAAGTAGTCGATAGCCCGCCCGTGCGGGCTTTTTCTTTCCCTTGAGACTTAGGGTTTCTTAAGTACATAAGTCTCCTTTAACGATACCTTAGCCATGAGCACCACCGCCGACCTCGTCCTGACGCTGAAGAAAGAACTCAAAGCCGCGCAGATGACCTATGCCGACCTGGCCCGCGCTTTGGGCATGGCCGAGAGCAGCGTCAAGCGGATGCTGGCCAAGGGCGACATGCCGCTGTCGCGCATCGACGCCATCTGCCGCGCGCTGAAGCTGGACTTTGCCGAGCTGGCCCGCCGCGTGGCCGACGCCCAGCCGCTGCTGGCCGAGCTGACCCACGAGCAGGAAAAGGCGGTGGTGGCCGACAAGAAGCTGCTGCTGTGCGCCATTTGCGTGCTCAGCCAGTGGACGCTGGAGCAGATCACCGCCGCCTACCGTCTGAACGAGGCCGAATCCATCAAGTACCTGGCGCAGCTGGACCGCATCGGCATCATCGAGCTGCGAGCGCTCAACCGCTACCGGCTGAAGCTGGCCAAGACCTTCCGCTGGCGCCCGCACGGGCCGGTGATGAACTACTTTCGTGAAAACGCGCTGCTGGATTACTTCTCGGGCGGGTTCGATGGCGCGGGCGAAGGCGTGTTGCTGGTGCACGGCTCGGTCAGCCGGGCGCTGGCGCCCAGCTTTCTGGAGCGCATGCAGCGCGTGGCGCAAGACTTTGCCCAGCAGCACCAGGCCGACCAGAAGCTGGCCGACAAGGACCGCGAGGGCTACACCCTGCTGCTGGCCATGCGCAGCTGGGAATTTGAGGCGTTTGCGGCGCTGCGAAGGTAAAGCCCGGTAAATCCTGGGGCTGCCGTCTTCGCAGATCGCCACGCTTGCGTTAGTGTGATGACCGTGATGAAACATCTGCCCCACGCCCTTGCCCTGTGCGCCCTGATCGCGGCGGCCCTGCCCGCTGCGGCCGACAACTCGCCGGACCCGACGGCCTGGCGCGCCCTGTCGCGCTTTGGCTACGGCCCTGCACCCGCATCTGCTTCGGTCGCAGCGGGCCCGGCCTGGGCGCTGCAGCAGCTGGACCTGGCCGCTGCCGCCGCACGCACACCGGCAGTCATCCCGGCAGAGCTGGCCGGCTTCAATGCACCACTCACACAGCTGAACATCCAGTTCCGTGAAGAGCGGGCCGCGATACGCCAGGTACGCGCCGAGGGCGACGCCGCCATGCCTGCGGCCCCACGCACCAACTACTTCAGCCGCGATGTATCGCGCCAGGCCGCCGTCTGGCGGCTGGCCGCCTGCAGCCGCGCCGATGTTGAAAACCCGCTGCTCGCGCGCATGACCGAGTTCTGGTTCAACCACCTCAACGTGTTTGTGGGCAAGGGCGCCGTGCGGCCCTTCACCGGCCACTACGTCGTCAACGCCATTCGCCCCCATGCGCTGGGCCGGTTTGAAGACCTGCTGCTGGCCAGCGCCCGCCACCCCGCCATGCTGCTGTACCTGGACCAGGCGCAAAGCGTGGCGGACGGCACACCGGGTGCTTCAGGCAGCAGGGGCCTGAACGAGAACTACGCGCGCGAGCTGCTGGAGCTGCACACGCTGGGCGTGAACGGTGGCTACACCCAGACCGACGTGCGCGAGCTGGCGCGCATCCTCACAGGCTGGACGGTGGACCCGCGCAGCGACAGCGGCTTCCGGTTTGCGCCGCGCCTGCATGACAGCGGCACCAAGACGCTTTTGGGCCAGCGTTTCACGCCCGACGGCGTGCAGGAAGGCGAAGCCGCCATCCGCCTGCTGGCGCGCCACCCGGCCACGGCCCAGCGCATCAGCCTGCGCCTGGCGCAATGGTTTGTGGCCGACCAGCCGCCACCCGCGCTGGTGCAGCGTCTGGCGCAGCGCTACACGGCCACACAAGGCGACATTGCGGCGGTGATGCGCGTGCTGATCGAATCGCCCGAGACCTGGGCGAGCGACGCCAAACTCTTTAAAACCCCGCTGGACTACGCCTGCTCAGTGCTGGCCGCAACCGGCGGCGCCCAGGACGAGCGCGAGCTGAACCAGGCGCTGGGTTTTCTGGTCAGTGCCGGCCAGCCGCTGCACGGCTGGCAGACCCCTGATGGCTACACGACCGATGCGGCCACCTGGCTGTCGCCCGAGGGTTTGTCGCGACGCGCCGATTTTGCATTTGCCGTGGGTCGCCGCGTGGACGACACCACAGCGCTGACGGTGTGGCTCACACCCGCTACGCGTGCACGCATTGGCCAGGAGCCGCCGCGCCAGCAGGCCGGCCTGGCGCTGGCCAGCCCTGACTACATGTACAAGTAGGCCAAGGCAATCATGAACACGTCATTCCCCCCCAACCGCCGCCGCGTGCTGGCCCTGTCATGGGCCGCGTTGCTGGGCGGTGTCACGCACCGCATGGCCAGCGCGCAAGACGCATCACCAGCCCGCCTGGTGGTGGTGTTCCTGCGCGGCGCGTATGACGGCCTGTCGGCCTTTGTGCCGCATGCCGACCCGCACTACACGCAATTGCGCCGTGCCACGGCCATTCCGGCGCCCGACGGCACAGCGCAAACCGCCCTCAAGCTGGACAACACCTTTGCGCTGCACCCCGCGCTGGCGCCTTTGCTGCCGCTGTGGCAGCAGGGCGTGCTGGCCTTTGTGCCCGCCAGCGGCCTGCCGCTCGCCGTGCGTTCGCACTTTGAGGCGCAGCGTTATTGGGAGATCGGCCAGCCCGGCAAGAACAGCGCAAGCAATGGCTGGCTCAACACACTGGCGGGCGGCAGCACTCCCCGTGCGCTCGGCGTGGGCGAAGCCAACCCCGAAATCCTGCGCGGCGCAGCACCCGTGAAGCTGGTGGCCCGCGGCCAGGCTGCCACGCGCACCGGCGTGCTGGGCAACGACCGTGCGCGCCAGGCGCTGATGGACCTGTACGCCGGCTCCGACACGCTGGGCGGCGCCTTCCAGCAGGGCGCGGACAGCCGCATGGACACGGCCCGCACACTGGAGCAGGCCACCATGATGGCGGCGTCTGAAATGCAGGCTGCAGACAACGGCGCGGGCAACGTAGCCGGCCTGCGGCTGGACGTGCGCCACCTGGCCACGCTGATGCGGCAAGACAGGTCACTGCGCGTAGGGTTTCTGTCAGCCGGCGGCTGGGACACCCATGCCAACCAGGGCGGCGTGAGCGGCACGCTGGCCAACAACCTGGGCAACCTGGCGCAGGCGCTGGTGGCGTTGCGCGCGGAGTTCACGCAGCCGGGGGATGTGATTGCCGTGGTCAGTGAATTTGGCCGCACGGCCGCCGAGAACGGCAGCCGTGGCACCGACCACGGCCATGGCAACGCCATGGTGCTGATCGGCAACCGCATTGCCGGCGGGCGCTGGCATGGCGGCTGGGAAGGGCTGGCGCCGGGCCAGCTGAACGAGGGGCGCGACCTGCCGGTGCTCAATGACTACCGCGCCGTGCTGTCGGTGGTGTTGCGTGGCACGCAGGGTGTGAACGATGCCCAGCTGGCCGCGCTGTTCCCCGGCAACCCGTTTGCAGGAGCCGCGCTGATGACCGGCAACAACCGCTTATTGAAAGACCTGGTGCGCGCCTGACATCAAGGCGCTCCGTAGAATGCCACCCATGCAGGAGAGCGGGCGGCACCAGCCACCCCACCGAAGGCGCAAACTCCCATACACGCTCAGGTTGTCGTACTGCATTCATTGAAAAGCCGTCTGGAGAGCAGCCCCCACGGGGCTCACCGAAGGAGCAAGCCGCGCGGTCAGTACTGCACGGTGAATCTCTCAGGTACCAAGGACAGGGGGAGCGGCACCACACACAAGGTGTTCTCCCATGCGAGTGATCGTTCTCGGCGCCGGCCTGCTCGGCGTCTCTTCTGCCTATTTCCTCCAGCAACTCGGCCACGACGTGACCGTCATCGACCGCCAGGCCACACCCGGCGCAGAGACCAGCTTTGCCAACGGCGGGCAAATATCGGTCAGCCATGCCGAACCCTGGGCCAACCCGGGTGCGCCGCTCAAGCTGCTGCAGTGGCTGGGCAAGGAGGATGCGCCGCTGCTGTTTCGCCTGCGCGCAGACGCGCGCCAGTGGCTGTGGGGCCTGCAGTTTCTGCGCGAATGCACGCCGGCGCGCACGCGCCACAACATTCGCCAGATCGTGAACCTGGGGACCTACAGCCGCGCCGTGCTGCAGCAGCTGCGCCGCGACGCCGGCCTGCAGTACAGCCAGCGCACCCAGGGCATCCTGCATTTTTATACCAGCGCCAAAGAGTTTGACGCGGCGCTGGCGCCCGCCGCGCAGATGCGTGAGCTGGGGTGTGAACGTCAGGTGGTGAGCGCCGACGAGGCCGTGCGGCTGGAGCCCGCGCTGCGCCACATGCGCGCGCAACTGGCCGGTGCCACCTACACAGCCGAGGATGAATCGGGCGACGCCAATGCATTTGCTCGCGGCCTGGCCCAGCGCTGCGAAGCCGCAGGTGTGAAGTTTTTGATGGGCCACCACATCACCGCGTTGCGCGAGGTGGCCGGGCAGATCGACCATGTGGAGCTGACCGATGCGCAGGGCCGCTACCAGCGCGTGAAGGCAGACGCCTATGTGCTGGCCATGGGTGCGTTCAGCCCGCTGCTGGCGGCGCCGCTGGGCGTGCGCCTGCCTATCTACCCCGCCAAGGGGTATTCAGTGACGATGCCGGTCAAGGATGCAGCGATGGCGCACCAGGTGAGCCTGACGGATGACGAATTCAAGCTGGTGTTCTCGCGCCTGACCTCTGACGACCGGGATATGTTGCGCATCGCAGGCACAGCCGAATTGAACGGCTACGACCGCGACCTGAACCGCGTGCGCTGCGAGGCCATTGTGCGTCGCGTGGAGCAGCTCTTTCCCGGTGCGGGCGACACAGCGCAGGCGCAGTTCTGGAGCGGGTTGCGCCCGGCCACGCCCAGCAACGTGCCGATCATCGGCCGCAGCAAGTTGCCCAACCTGTACCTGAACACCGGCCACGGCACGCTGGGCTGGACGCATGCCTGCGGATCGGGCAAATCCATCGCGCGGATCGTGACGGGGCTCGCAACTGAAGTGGATTTTGCGTTTGAGGGCGATGAGCGCCGCCGGGCCGCCCCAGGGCGCGAAGGCCCCCTCGGGGGGCAGCGACCCACACGCAGTGGGGGAGCGTGGGGGCGCCAGTCCTAGAACTGGCTCGCGGGCAAAGAGTCCAGCACGCTTGACGGCTCGCCGTGGCGGCTTTCGTCGTAGCCGCTGAACATGCCCTGGATGGTCTGGCTCTCGGTCTGGCGCGCCAGCTCGGCACGCGGGTCGGGCCGCAGCAACACGTTGCGAAATTCGGTGCGCAGCAGGTTGCCGGTACGGATCCAGTAATCCGCCCGCTGGATCTGCCGCGCACGCTTTTCGGGCGACAGCGCGGTGGCGGCCAGCCGGTCGTCTGAGTGCGCAGGCAGCACCATCCAGCCACCGGGGCCGCGTTGCGCATCAAAGTGCTTCCACAGCATGTTGTGGCTGCTGGCAATGCGCCCGGCCATCTCGCGGTGGCGGGGGCTGGCCGCGTAATACCAGGCATGCAGGGGGTGCCAGGCCGGGTCCAGCCCGATCAGGTGCAGATCCCAGTACTGGGCCAGCTCCTGCACCACGCGCAGCATCAGCACCGGGGCCTTCCAGCCGCTGAGGGCCTGGGTGATTTCCTGGGGGCTCAGGCGCAGCACCGGGTGTCGCTGCCCGCGCACCCCGCCGATGGCCAGGCAGCGCTTGCCCTGCACACGAAAGCAGCTGAATGCCACGGCCGCCACGTCCACGGGCTGTGTGATGTGCACCTCAGCCGCGCGGTGCAATGACAGCGTGAGCAGCAGCTCACCCTCGGGGCTGTGGGCCGGTGCACGCTGCAGTTGCAGCCGCATGGACTCGTAGCCGCGCGGCGCCTGCAGCTGTGCCAGCATCACGGGCTGCCCCGCCGCCAGCTGGCGCAGGGCCACGGGCTGCAAGGCGCCTTCGAGCCAGTCGGCGTGGTCGGTCAGCTGCACCACGCGGTCCTGCACCGATTGGCCGCGGTGCACATAGGGGCGCACAGCACGCAAAAATTCGGCGCTCAGGTCGGTGACCAGGCCCCGCGCCTGAAGCTCCCACACCATGGCCACCCAGCGGCGCAATGCGCTGGGATAGCGCAGCAGCGCCCAGGCCATGCGCGCGGTCAGGCGCAGGCGGGTGGCACCCCCCGGCGTGCTGGCCAACGCCCAACCGATGCCCTGCCAGATACCGGGTGCTTTCATGCAGCTGCGCCGTCGGTGAACACGGTGAGCACGCCCGTGTAACCGTACAGGTGGTGGCGGGCAATTTCACCGCCCGCAAAAAAACCGACCAGCGGTACGTCGCCCAAAGCCCGCCGCACGATCTGCATTTCGGCGCTGGGTCCGCCAAAGTGCGGGCCACCGCGCCCGGCGCAGCTGACATACACGGCACCTGCAATGCGCCGGGCCGGGTTGGGGGCGGCCTGCGCCTCGGGCGCAGCCAGGGCCGCAGCCACCGGCAGGCTCATTTCCTCGGGCTCCAGCTCTTCGCGGATTTCAGCGCAGATGCGCACCAGGTCGGCACGCGCGGCCTGGGCGTTGCGCTGGCAAAACGCCATGCGCATGCCGGGGCTGACCTGGCTGGCCACCGCGATGCCGCGGCGCGCCGGGTCCAGCCCGATGATGTGGCGCACCAGCGTGTCCACCCCGAAGTTGCCGGTGCGCGACACCATGTCGCCGCGCTCCAGGTCGGCGGGCTCGGTCAGGCCCACCAGCGTGGCGCGCACCGCCGTCATGGCCGCCTGGGGCTCGTCCAGTGTGATCTTCAGGTCACGCAGCAGCACGTCCAGCGCGGGCTCGCCGTCCAGGCAGGTGATGACGTTGCCGTCGGCCGCCGTCACCTGGTGCACGGGCGACACGGGCAGGCAGCCCTGCGTCACGCGCGACACCAGGGCCACGCCGGCGCCAAACGCCACGCCCGACAAGCCGCCGCTGAACACACCGCTGGCCGCGCCCTGGCCCTTGATGTTGCCGTTGCCACCCACGGCAAACTGCACGGCGTCGCTGCGGCTGGACGCCAGCCCGCCAAACAGGTAACCGGTCGCGGTGCGCTGCGCCAGCTCGGCGATCAGGTCGGCCACATCGGGCGTACGCGCGTCGGCATGGATCAGCGCGGTGTGCGGCTCAAACCCCATGCCGGGGCCGGTGCCCAGGGGCGCCACGCCCGAGAACACACGGTACTGGTCGGCCGGCAGCTCGCACAGCATGACGGTCAGCGCGGGCTCGTCAAAGTATTCGACATTGCTCGCGGCAATGCCCACCCCCACGGTGCCCGCCCAGTCGGTCACTTCGGGCAGCTCGGCGCTCAGGTGTTCCAGGATGTCCTGCGCCTGTGCGGCGTAGTGGTCGGTGATGTACAGCAGGCCCAAAGTGGGCGTGCTGGCGTAGTCGCGCAGCGCCATCTGCGCCTTCAGTTGGGCCAGCACCAGCCCGGCGGCCATGGGCCATTGCGGATGGGTGGCGTGGCCGCAGGGGAACAGCTTCATGGCCCGGCAGATTTACTTGGTGCGGCGGGTGGTCTTGCGGGCGGCGGCTTTTTTGGCGCCCGCCCTGGCGGCGCTGGAAGCCATGCCGGACGCTGCCTTGAATGCCTCTTTGGCCATGCCCGTGGCCATGTTCTTGGTCGTGTCCATGGCGGTCTGCTTGGCAGCGTCTTTCATGGCGCTGGCGGCGATCTGCTGGAACTGCTGCGTGAGCGAACCCCACCATTGCAGCGGGTCCACCACGCCGGCGGGGTCGGCCTTGCTGGCCGCTGCGCCGGTAACCTTGCGCCGCGCAGCACCCGCCACGCCCGACACCGTGCCGGCGGCGCTGGCGGCGGTCTCGGCGGCCTTTTGCACGCCGCTGACCACGGTGTCGGCGGCCTTGAGCTTCAGCGCATTGGCCACGTCGCCCATGTTGAAGTTCATGCCCTTGAGCGTGGCCAGCGTCATCTTCTGCACCTCCAGCGCCTGGATGGTGGCCCCCAGCGCCTTGGAGTTCTGGTCCAGCCAGAAATGCACGGCTTTCAGCTCGTCCAGCCGCTTGTCCAGCTCCTCGACATTGAGCGTGGGCGCCACCCAGTTGGCCAGGTTGGGCATCTGGGGGATGGTCTGCGACGCGCCCTTGGCCAAGTTCTGCAAAAAGTCGAAACCGGGCACGAATTTACCGAAGCCCAAATTGGTGTTGTCGCTCATGGCCGCTCCGCAAGTGGTGGGTGTGCCACAGCTTACCCCAACGCCCGCACCGGGCACAGACTGCCGGGTCAGTGTTTTTCAGTGTTTGTGCGCATCCATCATGCCGGCGGCACCGGCATGGCCGGGCGCGCGGGCGGCCACGGGCACCTTGAGCTCCAGCTTGCTTTCCAGGCCCTTGGCGTCCTTGAACGTCAGGGTCAGGGGCACCGTGGTGTCCTTGGCCAGCGGCGCCTTCAGGTCCAGCAGCATCACGTGGTAGCCCCCGGGTTTGAGTTCCACCGCCTTGCCCGCAGGCAGGTCCAGCGCGGGGATGGCGCGCATCTTCATCACGTCGCCTTCCATCTTCATCTCGTGCACCTCGGTCACGCCGGCGGCGGGGGACGACGCGCCCACCAGTTTGGCGCCGTCCCTGGCGGTGAGCTTCATGAAGGCGCCGGTGCCCATCTGACCCGGCACGCTGGCGCGGGCCCAGGCGCCTTCGACCTTGATGGCGGCTGACTGGGCGATGGCGCTGCCCGCAGCGATCAGGGCGGCCAGCAAGGCGGTGGTTTGAATGAACTTGTTCATGGTGTTTCCTTCCGGGGGGCTAATGATTGTGGCCGGACGCACCGGCGCCAGGCAGGATGTCCAGCAACGCCGCCGGGCTTTTGAGGTCCGACAGCTTCTGGCCCGGCTTGGGCACTTCGGTCCAGTCGTTGCGGCCTTCTTCGCACAGCTGGGCCACGGGCCAGTACATGGCGCCGTCCTTGTCGGGCAACTGGCCCACCAGCGCAAATTCGTCGTAGTGGGCGTTGGGCAGGTAATCGTCTTTGGTTTTGGCCGTCCAGGTGATGCGCACCACGTCCTCGGTCACGGTGCGGCCGTGGCTGGTGTAGGGCGTGGCGAGCTTGGCGCGCTGCACGTCCAGCGCCCAGCCGGGTTTGGGCATGGGCTTGGCGCCGCGCACACCGGCGGGGATGTCCACCGTGATCTGCCGTGTGGGTGATGCGCCGCAGCCGTGGCCGACCTTGAAGGTGGCTTTGTAGCTGCGCCCGGCAGGTGCCACCTGGTATTCAAGCACCACGTGGGCCTGTGCACCCCAGGCAGTCAGTGCAAGGGCGGCCAACGCCATGGCTTTGCGAAGAAGGTTTTTGGTCATGGGAATGTCCTCAGAAGTCAGCCCGCAGCTCGGCCGTGTAGCTGCGCTGCGGATAGGGGTGAAAGTTCCAGTACTTGTCGTTGTTCAGGTTGTCGATGCCGAACGCGGCCGACAGGGTCTTGTTGATCTGCCAGCGCGCGCGCACGTCCACCACAAAGAATTTGCTGACGCCGAAGTAGGTAAAGCCATTGATGTCGGCGTTGTCCAGCGTGCGGAACTGCGGGCCCGAGTAGCGCGCGCCCACGCTGGTGGTCCACTGCGGGTTCCAGCGGTAGCTGGCCAGGGCCGACGCTCGCCAGCGCGGTATGTTGGGCTGGCGCTTGCCGATGGTGTCGCCCGGCACGCTGACAAAGCCCGCGTTTTCCTTGATGAGTGAATGCGCATAGGTCAGGCTGGCCTGCAGGTCCAGGCCGCGCAGCAGGACATCTGTGCCGTTGAACGCGGCCTCCAGCCCGCGCGTGGCGATGCGACCCACGTTCTGCACACGGCTGACGTTGCGGTTGGCCGCCGCATCAAACACCGTCTGCGAATACAGCGCATCGCGGGTGTCTTCCGCAAAGAACGTGAGGCGCGCCAAGCCCCAGCCCAGGTCGCGCTCGGCGGACAGCTCGCTGGTCCACGACCGCTCGGGCTTCAGGTTGGGGTCGTTGATGTACTGCGAATTGGCCGTGGCCGTGGCGCCATACAGTTCGCCCACCGTCGGGTAGCGCACCGCACGGCCCACAGACCCCTTGAGCACCGTGTCGGGCATCCACTGCCACGACAGCGCCGCCTTGGGCGACAGGTGGCTTTCGGTGCGGCCGGCCCACTGGGTGTTGACCGCAGGCGCGGCACCCGGTATGCGCGTGTAGCCGTCGCTGGCCGTCCACTGCTCGGCGCGCAGGCCCAGCACGGTCTTCCAGTCTTTGGCCAGGCGCCAGGCGTCCTGCGCCCACAGGCTGCGCAGGCGGGTTTGGCCGCCCACGTCGCTGGCCACCGTGCCGGGGCCGTCCGTCATCCAGTTGCCCGCGACGTTGGAGGTGCGAAAGGCCAGCTGGTAGTGGTCTTGCTGGTAGCCGAAGTCCACGATGTGCGGACCCTTCAGGCCCTCGGGCCGCCAGGTGCCGCGCGCGGCAAAGGTCGTCCAGCCCGTGCCCGCGGCATCGGCGAGCGTGCCCGCGCCGCCGTTCAGCGCTGCCGGTGGCGTGTTGCCTGCGGCGTTCTGGCGTTTGATGTCGCGCCCGTAGTCGTAGCGGCTGGCCGAGACTTCCCAGTCCCAGGTGTCCTGTGTGCGGCTCTTGAGCGACAGGCCGTGGATGGTGTGCCTGAGCTTTTCGTCCTGCAGCGCCAGGTCGGCGCCGGTGACGGCGCCGTAGGTGCGCCCGTTGATGCTGATGGGGCCGCTGGTCACGGGGGCGCCAGCGCCGTTGCGCAGGTAGGACTGCGGCCGGTTGGTGGCGGTGTTCTGCCAGCTGCCCAAGGTGTAGGCCGCGCGCACCGTGGGCGAAAAGTCATAGGCCAGCTTGACCTTGGCATGGTCCTGCACGGTGTGGTACTGCGTGCCGTGGGCTATGTACCAGATGGGCTGGTTGGCGGTGTTCAGCGCAGCCACCGCGCCGGTCACGGGCGTGCCCGCGCCGCCGGCGGTGCCGGTGGACACCGCACGGCTGGCAAAGCCCAGCGGCTGGCCCTGACTGTCGGTGCGGTTGAGGTTGATCCAGTACGACCAGTCACCCACTTTGCTGCCCACCGAGGCGCTGGTTTGCCAGGCGCGGTAGGTGTCGCGGGTGCCGTACAACTCAAACGGCTGGCTCGACCAGCCGACTTTGGCGTGACCTTCCAGCTTGGTGGGCATGCGCGTCACATAGTCCACCACGGCACCCACCGAGTTGCCCGGGTAGGCGGCCGAGAACGGGCCGTACATCACGTCCACCCGCTCGATTTCCTCGGGCGTGACCAGGCCCCAGCGCGGCGGGAAGTTGATGCTGTTGATGCCGTTGCCCAGGAAGTTGGACAGCAAAATGCCGTCGGCATACACCGCCGAGCGCGCGCTGTTGCCCGTGCCCGACGCGCGGCTGGACAGGATGGCGTGGTTGTAGTCGCCGATGTAGCGCTTGCGCACCAGCAGGCTGGGGAAGTACTTGAGCGCGTCTTCGCTGTCGGTGGCGTTGATGGACTGCTCGATCTGCTCGCGCGTGATGCCCTCCATGGTGGTGGGGATCTGCGTGGGCAGCGAGGTAGGCTGGCCGCTGGTGATGGTGACGACCCCGAGGTCGCGGCTGGGGGCGTCCACCGTCTGGGCGAAGGCGAACGGGCTGAAAGGGAACGCCATGGCCACGGCCAGGGCAATGCGGTTCTTGCGCAAGGGAAACTCCTGAAAAAAGCACACACAAGGCACCCGCCCTGCTATGCAGGGTCAGGCACTGTTCAGTGGGGGTTCAGGAGAAGGTGGGCGGCCCGCGCGCGGGCAGCGGCGCGGCGGTGAGCCACGCAATGTGCGCGGCGGCGATGGGCCGCAGCACATAAGACAGGGGTTGCAGCGGCTGCGCCGTGGTGCGCGCGGCCGGCGGCGGCGAGCCGATGGCCGCGCACAGCGGGCAGTCCAGCATGTGGCTTGACTGCTCCTTGACGCCGTCATCGGTCTTGACCAGCACCTTGATGGCGCCCGAGCCCGAGCAGATCAGCTCCATGGCCTGCGGGTTGACCATGGGTGAGGCCACCGCCACGCCCAGCGACAGCACGAACCACACCAGCGCCAGGCGGGCAAGGGTTCGGGCGGAGCGCAGGGCGTGCATGGGGCGTGATTATCGCCGCATCTTTCTGTGGGCCCTGCACGGGGCGCGCCAACCCGCGGACCAGGCAACAAAAAGAAATGGACTAAAACTTCGGCGCGCGCCGCTCGCGCAAACTGGCCACGCCTTCGTGCACGTCCGGCCCGCCAAAGCCCATGAATTCCAGTGCCAGCGACGTATCAAACGCCGGCCCGGCCTGGCGCAGCCAGTTGTTCAGGCTGTACTTGGTCCAGCGGATGGCCGTCTGGCTGCCGCTGGCCAGCCGGTCGGCAATTTCGTAAGCCTTGGGCAAAAGCTGATCGTCGTCCACCGCCAGCGACACCAGGCCGATGCGCTCGGCCTCTTCGCCGCTGACGGGCTCGCACAGCATGAGGTAGTACTTGGCCTTGGCCATGCCGCACAGCAGCGGCCAGACGATGGCGGCGTGGTCGCCCGCCGCCACGCCAAGGCGGGTGTGGCCGTCCACGATCTTGGCGCTCTTCGCCGCAATCGAGATGTCGGCCAGCAAGCCGGCCACCAGCCCCGCGCCCACGGCCGGGCCGTGCATGGCACTGACGATGGGCTTGTCACAGTTGATGACGTTGTAGACCAGGTCGCGCGCTTCCTTCCACACGCGGGTGCGCACGGCAAAGTCGCTGGCCATGTCCTGCACCAGGGCCAGGTCGCCGCCGCCCGAGAAGCCCAGGCCGTCGCCGCGCAGCACGGCACAGCGCACCGAATCGTCCGCGCTCACGTCACGCCAGATCTCGCACAGCTCCCAGTGGCCGTCGTGCCCGGCCGTGGGCAGCTTTCCGTTTTGCGCCTTCATCTGGATGTCCAGCACCGAATCGTTGGGGCCGCGGCGCGTGAGGTTGAAGGTTTTGTAGCGTGAATAGTCCATGGGCTTGTCTCCTGCAAGGGTTCTGGCGCTGATTGTCCACGGCGCGCGGTTGACGCGAATCAAACCTGCCGGCGCCATTCAGGCGCATGATGGTCCGAACCCTCTGAAAGAAACACCAATGACCACTTTTCACGCCGTTGTGTGGCTGGACAGCGCCGAGGCTCATGTGCTGATGTTTGACCGCGAGCATGTAGAGGCGCAGCGCATCAAATCGCGCAGCCACCACAAGCACCAGGGCAAGGACAGCGCCGACCCCAACTACTTCCCCGGCATTGCCGCCGCACTGGCCGGCACGCACGAGGTGCTGCTGGCCGGCCCCGGCACCACCCGCACCGAATTCCTGACCTGGTGCACCAGCCACGAGCCGCTGGTGGCCAAGGCCATCGTGGACAACGTGGCCGCCGACCACCCCAGCGACGCCCAACTGGTGGCCATGGCGCGCAAGTATTTCAAGGGCCATGACAACATGGCCGCCGACCCCACGCAGGTGTAACCGCAAGGCGGCAGCGCTGCTATCCTTGGCCGGATGCGCTCGCTCTTTCACTTCGCCTTCAACGTCACCGACCTGAATGAGGCGCGCCGCTTTTATGGCGGCGTGCTGGGTTGCCGCGAAGGCCGCAGCACCGACACGTGGGTGGACTTTGATTTTTACGACCACCAGATCTCGCTGCATCTGGGCACGCCGTTCAAGACCGAGCGCACCGGCCACGTGGGCCACGTGCTGGTGCCCATGCCGCACTTTGGCCTGGTGCTGACGCTGCCCGACTGGCAGGCCATGGCCCAACGGCTGACCGACGCCGGGACCCGCTTTGTACTGGCGCCGCAGGTGCGCTATGCGGGCGAGCCCGGCGAGCAGTGGACCATGTTCTTTTGCGATCCATTTGGCAACCCGCTGGAGATCAAGGGCTTTGCATCGCTGGACGGGCTGTACGCGAAGTGATCTGATGCCCGCGTAGGCTTGGTCCTACAGCCGGCTACGGCGCAGGCGCCTTGTGACGCCGCGGTGCCGCCGGTAAGGTCAACGGCATGGATGTTGCCGACCTGCTTTGCCCCTCTTGCGCCCTGTTCCTGGACTTTGACGGCACGCTGGTCGATCTGGCCGAACGGCCCGAAGACGTGGTGGTGCCACCCACACTGATCGACACGTTGCGTGAGCTGCACACCTACCTGGGCGGCGCGCTGGCCGTCATCTCGGGCCGGCCGATTGAACAGATCGATGAATTCCTGGCGCCGTTGCGCCTGCCCGTGGCCGGCGTGCATGGTGCCGAGCGCCGCAGCGCGGACGGCACGTTAAGCCTGCAGACCACCCACCCGCTGGATGAAGTCCAGCGCGCCGCGCACGGCCTGGTGCAGCAGCATCCTGGCCTGCGCCTGGAGGCCAAGCGCGGCTCGCTGGCGCTGCATTACCGCCAGGCGCCCCAGCTGGAGACGCTGTGCCTGGACACGATGCGCACAGCGGTGGAAGCGTCCCCCGGCCTCACGCTGATGCGCGGCAAGATGGTGGTGGAGGCCAAGCCGGGCGGCGCCAGCAAGGGCCTGGCGATTGATGCCTTCATGCACGAGGAGCCCTTTGCGGGCCGCCAGCCTGTGTTCATGGGCGACGACTTCACCGACGAGGTGGGCTTTACCGTGGTGCAGCGCCTGGGGGGCATGGGCGTGAAGGTGGGCGGTGGCCCGAGCGCCGCCTGGCACCGCGTGGAAAGCCCCGCTGTGCTGCGGCATGAAATGGCCCAGGCAGTGGCGCTCAAGCAAGGGAGGTCGAACCATTGACTGACATCAAGAACAACCTGAACCTGGGCATGGTCGGCAATTGCGCCTACAGCGCGCTGATCGACGCCCAGGCCCGCATGGTGTGGTGCTGCCTGCCGCGGTTTGACGGCGACCCGGTCTTCAACGCGCTGCTGGACGACGGCCCCACAGGCAGCGTGTGGGCGTTCGAAATGGAAAACTTTGCCCGCAGCGAACAGCGCTACGAGCCCAACACCGCCATCCTGAAAACCCGGCTGTACGACACCGACGGCCACGGCGTGGAGGTGACCGACTTTGCGCCGCGCTTCATGAGCCACGCACGCATGTTCCGCCCGCTGACCCTGGTGCGGCGGGTCAAGGTGCTGTCGGGCACACCGCGCTTGCGCGTGAAGCTGCGCCCGCGCTTTGACTGGGGCCGCCAGATACCCACCGTGACGCAGGGCGGCCACCACGTGCGCTTTGTGGGCGCGGGCATGACGCTGCGACTGACCACCGACGCGCCGCTGAACTACGTGCTGGACGGCACATACTTTGTGGCGGACCGGCGCATGGACTTCATCCTGGGGCCGGACGAGACCCTGACGGGGGGCATAGAAGACACAGCGCACCTGTTTGAAAAGGAAACAGCCAGCTACTGGCACACCTGGACGCGGCGCCTGGCGATCCCGCTGGAGTGGCAGGACGCGGTGATCCGCGCGGCCATCACGCTGAAGCTGTCGCTGTTTGAAGACACCGGCGCCATCGTGGCCGCCATGACCACCAGCATCCCCGAAGCGCCCGGTAGCCAGCGCAACTGGGACTACCGCTACTGCTGGCTGCGCGACGCGTTCTTTGTGGTGCGCGCGCTCAACAGCCTGTCGGAAGTGGGCACCATGGAAGACTACCTGCGCTGGCTAACCAACGTGGTGGTGCGCTCGCGCGGCGGGCACATCCAGCCGCTGTACGGCATAGGGCAGGAAGAACAGTTGCCCGAGGCAATCCTGGGCCATCTGCCGGGCTACCGCGGCATGGGCCCGGTGCGCGTGGGCAACCAGGCGCAGGAGCATTTCCAGCACGACGTGTACGGCAACATCGTGCTGGGCGCGGCGCAGGCTTTCCATGACCAGCGGCTGTTCCGCCGCGCGGGCACGGTTGAGTTTGAGCATCTGCAGGCCGTGGGCGAGCAGGCCTTTCGTGTGTATGACCAGCCCGACGCCGGCATGTGGGAGCTGCGCACCCGCGCGCGGGTGCACACGTCGTCGGCGCTCATGAGCTGGGCGGCCTGCGACCGGCTGTCCAAGGTGGCGGCGGCGCTGCACCTGCCCGAGCGCATCCGCTACTGGCGCGAACGCGCCGACGTGATCCGCGAACGCATCCTGAAAGAAGCCTGGAGCGACGAGCGGCAGGCCTTTGCCGAAAGCTTTGGCGGGCGCGACCTGGACGCCAGCGCGCTGCTGATGGCCGAGGTGGGCTTCATCGACCCGCATGACGCACGGTTTATTGCCACAGTGGACGCGCTGGAAAAGTCGCTGTGCGACGGGCCGTACATGCGCCGCTATGAGGCGCCCGACGATTTTGGCAAGCCTGAAACCGCCTTCAACATCTGCACCTTCTGGCGCATTGACGCACTGGCGCGCATCGGCCGCAAGACGCAGGCACGCGAGATCTTTGAAACCATGCTGGCCAGCCGCAACCCGCTGGGCCTGCTGTCGGAAGACACGCACCCGGTCACGGGCGAGATGTGGGGCAACTTTCCGCAGACGTATTCGATGGTGGGGATCATCAACGCGGCGGTAAGGCTGTCTGCACCCTGGGATTCCGTCATATGACCGTTCAAGGGCGCCTGGTCGTCGTCTCCAACCGCGTCGCCGATCCGCGCAAGACCGCAGCCGGCGGCTTGGCCGTGGCGCTGGCCGAGGTGCTGAACAAATCGGGCGGCCTGTGGTTTGGCTGGAGCGGCAAGATCATTGACTCCGCCGAAGGCAGCGCCGCCGGTGAAGGCGAACTGCACCGCCAACAGGCCGGGCCGGTTACGCTGGCCACGGTGGACCTGAGCCGCGAAGACCACGACGCCTACTACCTGGGCTATTCCAACGGCGTGCTGTGGCCGGTGTTCCATTACCGGCTGGACCTGGCCAATTTCGACGCCGGCTTCATCGCCGGCTACCGGCGCGTGAACCAGCTGTTTGCCCGGCGGCTGATGCCGCTGCTGAAACCCGACGACGTGATCTGGATCCATGACTACCACCTGATCCCCATGGCGGCCGAGCTGCGCGCCATGGGCTGCACCAACCGCATCGGCTTCTTTTTGCACATCCCGCTGCCGCCACCGTTGATCCTGGCGGCCATTCCCGCGCACGACTGGCTGATGCGGGCCATGTTTGCCTATGACCTGGTGGGCTTTCAAAGCGAATCTGACCTGACGCACTTCACGCGCTACATCCAGGCCGAGGCCCATGCCGAAGACCTGGGACAAGGCCGCTGGCGCGCGTTCAGCCGCACCATGACGGCGGGCGCGTTCCCCATCGGCATTGATGTGGAGGAATTTGCCGGCCTGACCGAGGCGCCCGAGGGCCGCGAGATGTACGAAAGCATGCGCGGCGAATATTCACGCCGCAAGCTGCTGGTGGGCGTGGACCGGCTCGACTATTCCAAGGGCCTGCCGCAACGCCTGCGGGCGTTTCGCGAGCTGCTGCAGCGCTACCCCGACAACAGCCACAGCGCCACGCTGGTCCAGATTGTGTCGCCCAGCCGCGAAGCCGTGGACGCCTACGGCGACATCCTGCGCGAGCTGGAAAGCCTGTGCGGCTCCATCAACGGCGACTACGGCGAGCTGGACTGGATGCCGGTGCGCTACATGCACCGCACGGTGGCACGCAAGAAGCTGCCGGGGCTGTACCGCGCGGGCCACGTGGCGCTGGTCACGCCGCTGCGCGACGGCATGAACCTGGTGGCCAAGGAATTTGTGGTGGCGCAGGACCCGGCCGACCCCGGCGTGCTGGTGCTGTCACGCTTTGCCGGCGCGGCCGAGCAGCTGAAAGAAGCGCTGCTGGTCAACCCCTATGACACCGAAGCCACCGCCAACGCCATCCAGCTGGCGCTGCAGATGCCGATGGACGAGCGCCGCAACCGCCACCAGGCGCTGATGGACACCATCCGCCGCTACGACGTGCACTGGTGGTGCTCGCAGTTTCTGGACACGCTGGCCGAGACGGAGTCGCGGGAGTCGGGCACGCCGTGGCTGCGGCTGTAGGCACTCCAAGCCTGGGTGGGGCGCAGGCCTGCGTCTTCGCTATGTGTCGAACCTGACTTCCAACCGCTCTTCAGCCGGGGTGTCTTCGTGCTGCGCAAAATAGTTCTCGTCCATCTGGCTTACCTCGTAGCCCAGCCCACGCACGAATGCAAGAAGTTCCTCGCGCATGTCAGTCCACCAGTCGTCACGCCAGGCCTCGAAAATCAGCGGGGGAAAGTTCGACTCGCGCAGCGTTTCCATGGCGCCCTGCAGCACCTGGAGTTCGGCGCCTTCCACATCCACCTTGACCAGGAACACATCCTCCAGCGCATACGAGTCGAGGGTGCGCATCTGCACTTCTTCTGTTTCGCCCGAGTCCCCCATTCGTGTGGCAGAGATCGTCCGGTAAATGTCCTCCTGCGTGGAAAACGCGCCAAAGTTGCCATCGCTCGCGTAGTTGGGGATTGGGATACGCAGGCGCTGCGGGTGGCCCGGCGCACCGAGCGCAACATGATGGACATGCCCCGATGCAATGCCGTTCAACGCGAGGTTGCCGGCGAGCAACTGGCTCACGATCCGCTGGGCTTCAAATGCATGCACCTCGCAGCCTGTCTCGCGGGCAACCGGAATGCAGAACGTGCCGATGTTCGCGCCAATGTCGACCAGCATGCCGCCGCCGCGCTGGCGATACACCATGGAAGCAATTTTGGCCAGATGCGGCTCGAAGGTGCCTTTGCTGCGAAGCGTCTGACCAATGCCCACATCCGTGCGAAAGGTCATGTACCTTCCCGACGCCACGTCAAGGATGTCAATCTCCGGCAATTTCATCCTCAGCCTCTCAGGTAATGCAGGATGTTCAGCGCGCGGGCGCCGCGATCCTCTGGTCAATCGCCCCAAAGATGCTCTGCCCGTCCTTGCCCTTCATCTCGATACGGATGGTGTCGCCGTACTTCATGAAGGCAGTGGACGGCTTGCCGTCCTGGATGGTTTCGATGGCGCGCTTTTCGGCGATGCAGCTGTAGCCCTTGGGCCAGTCGGTCTTGCCATTGGCATCCGTCACGCCCTTGTTGCTGACCGTGCCCGAGCCGATGATGCTGCCCGCGCGCACATTGCGCGTCTTGCCGATGTGGGCAATGAGCTGGCCGAAATGGAAGGTCATTTCGGGCCCGGCCTCGCACATGCCGACCTTGCGGCCGTTCCAGGTGCTTTGCAGCGTCAGGTGCAGGCGGCCGGCGTCCCATGCATCGCCCAACTCGTCCAGCGTCACGGCCACGGGGCCGAATGCGGTGGCCGGTTTGCTCTGGAAGAAGCCAAAGCCCTTGGCCAGCTCGGCCGGGATCAGGTTGCGCAAGCTCACGTCGTTGGCAATCATCACCAGGCGGATGCCGTCCAGCGCCTGTTCGGGCGTGACGCTCATGGGCACGTCGCCGGTGATTACCGCTACTTCGGCTTCAAAGTCGATGCCAAATTCTTCGCTGGGCACCACCACGTCGTCGGTCGGGCCGACGAAGTCATCACTGCCGCCCTGGTACATCAGCGGGTCGGTGTAGAAGCTTTCGGGCACTTCGCTGCTGCGCGCGGCACGCACCAGCTCCACATGGTTGATGTAAGCCGAGCCGTCAGCCCACTGGTAGGCACGGGGCAGCGGCGCCATGCACTGGGTGGGGTCAAACGGGAACGCGTGGCGCGCCTTGCCCTGGTTCAGCGTCACATACAAGTCCTGCAATTGCGGGCTCATAAAGCCCCAGTCGTCCAGCACCTGCTGCAGGGTTTGCGCAATGCCGGTCGCATAATGCGCCGTGCTCAGGTCGCGCGATACGACGACCAGCTGGCCGTCACGCGAGCCGTCCTTGTAGGTGGCGAGTTTCATGGTGTTTGTCCCCCAGATTGAATGCGCCAAAGTCACCGGCCATGGTGTAAATTACGCATTGTTAAACGAGTTTACCTAATCGAAATTGTACAGGAAGCCGGAAAGATCATGAAGGAACGCGCGGGCATCCAGTCGGTCGAGGTCGGTTTTGCGCTGCTGGACGTGCTGGGCCAGTCGGCCGGCCCGCTGATGCTGCGCGACCTGGCCGCCGCCGCCGGCATGAGCGCAGCCAAGGCGCACCGCTACCTGGTCAGCTTTCAGCGGCTGGCGCTGGTGGTGCAGGACGCCGGCACCACCCGCTACGACCTGGGGCCGGCCGCGCTCAAGCTGGGTCTTGCATCGCTGTCGCGCCTGGACGCGGTGAAGCTGGCGCGTGAGCGCGTGGGCCCGCTGATGGAAGCCATTGGCCACACCATTGCACTGGCGGTGTGGGGCAACCACGGCCCGACCGTGGTTCACTGGGAAGAGTCCCCGCAGGCTGTCACCGTCAACCTGCGCCTGGGGGATGTGATGCCGCTGCTGTCGTCGGCCACGGGGCGCTGTTTTGCAGCCTATGTGTCGCGCGACGCCATTGCGCCCATGCTGCGCGACGAAATGGCCCGCGCGCAGAAAGCCGGGCGTACCGATGTGCCGGCCAGCATGGCCGAAGTGAAAGCCATGCTGGACGATGTGCGCGCGCGCCGTGCTGCGCGCGTCGTGGACACCTTGCTGCCGGGCATCGTGGGCTTTTGCGCGCCGGTGTTTGATTCAGACG
>CALRYY010000056.1:0-25900 GCA_943372515.1 Ramlibacter sp. 2FC
TACCAGTTCTCCAGGTAGTCGCGGATGGCGTAGTCATTGGCCACGGTGTAGCCGCCCACAAAGTCGTACGCGTCGTCGCGCTTGACGCGGCGCGCGGTCTTGCCGACCACGATGGTCAGCTCGCATTCGTAGTGCATGAACTTCACCGCCGGCGGGCGGCGGGTGAACTGGCGGTGACCGGTCAGCGTGGCCTCGCCCTTGATGAACACCAGCGGTTCTTCAGGCGCCTTGAACTCCAGCTCCTTGGCATGGTCGGCGTAGTTCAGGCCCAGGGCCAGGATGGTGCGCGGGCGCGGCGTGGGCTGCAGCGGGGGCAGCCAGGTCACGGCGTCGGGCGACACCAGTGCGCCGTTGTCCAGCAACAGCTGCCCGTCGCGTTCGCCAGCGGTGTGGGTGGCGCCTTGGTGGATGACGCGTGCGTACTTCATGCTCATACGGCCTCCGCCACAAGCGTGTTGGTCAGCGTGCCAAAACCCGCTGCACTGATGTCGATGCGGTCACCTGCGGCAGCCAAGGGCCGGTTGGGCCCGCAGCCCAGCATCAGCACATCACCGGGCTGCAGTGTCATGAATTCATTCACGTCCGTCAGCAGCTGTGCGGCAGGGCGGATCAGGCCGGCGAGATCAAAGGTCTGCTTCAGCTCGCCGTTGATGCGGACTTCCAGCTTGAGCTGCGCAGGGTCGCCCGCCTCGGCCGGCGGCACCAGGGCCGCGCCAATTCCCAGAAACCCGTCCAGGCACTTGAAGCGCACCGGCGGACGGAAAAAGCTCGCGTGCGGCACCGACAGATCGTTCAGCAGCACATAGCCTGCCACCGTGCCATGACCAATACCCATCACCATGGCGAGGGTCGCGCCCACTTCCACCTGCGGCACATGCGCGGGCACGGGGATGGACGCGCCATGCGCGCTCCAGGTGTTGGCCGGCTTGACGTACAGCACGGGCGCCTTGGGTGGCGCCTTGTACGGCGGCTGGTCCATCTGGGCGCGCAGCGCGTCCCATTCACCTTGTGAATTGAGCAGCGTGCCGTACACGGTGCCATGGGGCAGAAAGCTCACTCGGGTTGCTCCAGTTCAATCAATTCGTCCAGCAGGGCATACAGCTGCGCCAGCTTTTGCTTGCCCAAAGACTTTTCCATGGCGGCGTAGTGCGCTTCGATCGTGTGCGACAGCGCCTCCACCAGCTTCACGCCCTTGGCCGTGGCCTGCACCACCGTGCGGCGCTGGTCGGCGGGGTCGCGTTCGCGGCGAATCAGGCCGTCGCGCTCCATGCGCGTGAGCACGCCCGTCAGGCTGGGGCCCAGGATGTAGGCCTCGCGCGCGACGCGGCCCGTCTCCACCGTGCCGTGCTCTCCCAGCACCCGCAACACCCGCCACTGCTGGTCGCTCAGGCCATGCTCACGCAGGCTGGGCCGCGTGTGGGCCATGACGGATTCGCGCGCCTGCAGCAGCAGGCGCGGGAGGTTGCGGTGGACGAAGGCGGTGCTCATGGGTGAATTAGTTAATATATTAAATGATTGAGTTGATTTCAACAAACCGCCCTCAGGAAAAACCCTTGGGCCCGCTATAGTCCGAGCCTGAATTCAAGGGAGGCCGATGGTGGAGTGAGTGCGCCCCGGCTCTTCACAGGGACGGAAAAGAAAAATGCACACCTCGTATTTGTTCGTCGACGAAGCCGGCGACACCACCTTGTTCGCCCGGCACGGCAAGCCGCTCGCAGAGACGGGCTCAGTTTCGCGGTACTTCATGGTCGGACGGCTGGAGGTTGCGGACGTCGGTGCGTTGGAGGCCGGGCTTGAAACGCTGCGCGCAGAACTCCTTGTCGATCCTTTGCTGAACACCATGCCGTCCATGCAGGTCGCAGCGGGTAAGACGGCGTTGTTCTTCCACGCCAAGGACGACGCGCCGGAAGTGCGGCACGCGATGTTCAGGTTGCTGCTGCGGCACAAGCTGAAGTTCTCTGCAGTGGTGCGGGACAAGCACGTCCTGCTGCACGATGTGCTGCGTCGTAATGCGTCAGACCCCGGCTATCGCTACAAAGCGGATGGCCATGAGCTATATGACGATTTGAGTGCGCGCCTCTTTGGCCATTGCCAGCTGAGCGGCAGGCGGGAGGTGACTTTTGCTGTGCGAGGCAGCAAACCGCGTACGGCTGCACTCAAGGCGGTATTGGACTCCATTGATGGAGGGTCTGATGAGGCCAGCGCTGCGGCTGTGCAGGGCCGTACTATGGTGCATAGCGGGTTTCCGAGCCAGAGCGCAGGTTTGCAGGCTTGCGACTACCTGTTGTGGGCGCTGCAGCGCTTTTATGAACGGGGCGAAGACCGTTACCTGAAGGCTATGTGGCCCTGCTTCACGCGAGTGCTCGACCTGGATGCCCCTGCGGCAGGGGGCGAGCATCTGGAAGCAGCGGAGTTCAATGAAAAACACCCGCTGACTCTGGCGAATCGAGCGGGTGTCGGGAAGTAGGGCCGGGAGATATAGGATGAACCGAATCACCACACGGCTTGAAGTCGGCTTTTGTCTCCCGGCGAGCCCGGATTTTAAACCAGAATGGCCGTTACAGGCTTTAGTGCCCGGCCCGTAAACCTGCAAACCCACCGTACATGGCCAAAGAAAAAACAAGTTTCGTCTGCACCGAATGCGGCGGCACCAGCCCGCGCTGGATGGGCCAGTGCCCCCACTGCCAGGCCTGGAACACGCTGGTAGAGACAGTGGCCGAAAGCGCCACGCCGGCCAAGAACCGTTTTGCATCGCTGGCCAAAACCGCGGCAGTGGCAACCCTGGCCGACATCGAGGCCAGCGACGTGGCTCGCACGCCCACGGGCATTGGCGAGCTGGACCGCGTGCTGGGCGGGGGTATCGTTGAAGGCGGCGTGGTGTTGATCGGCGGCGACCCGGGCATTGGCAAATCCACGCTGCTGCTGCAGGCGCTGGACGCGCTGCAACGCACCGGCGTGCCCACGCTGTACATCACGGGCGAGGAAAGCGGCGCGCAGGTCGCGCTGCGTTCGCGCCGCCTCGGGCTGGACCACAGCCAGGTGAGGGTGTTGGCCGAGATCCAGCTGGAGAAGATGCTGGCCACGCTGGCCGCCACCAAGCCGGCCGTTGCCGTGATCGACTCGATCCAGACCGTGTATTCAGAGCAGCTCACCAGCGCGCCGGGCTCGGTGGCCCAGGTGCGCGAATGCGCCGCGCACCTGACGCGCGCCGCCAAATACAGCGGCACCTGCATCGTGCTGGTCGGTCATGTGACCAAAGAAGGCGCGTTGGCCGGCCCGCGCGTGCTGGAGCACATGGTGGACACGGTGCTGTACTTTGAGGGCGACACGCACAGCAGCTTTCGCCTGGTGCGCGCCATCAAGAACCGCTTTGGCGCGGTCAACGAGATCGGCGTATTTGCCATGACAGAAAAGGGCCTGAAGGGCGTGTCCAACCCCAGCGCCATCTTTTTGAGCCAGCATGCCGAGCCCGTGCCCGGCAGTTGCGTGATGGTCACGCTGGAGGGCACGCGCCCGCTGCTGGTGGAAATCCAGGCGCTGGTGGATTCGGGCGGCGTGAGCCCCCGCCGGCTGAGCGTGGGTCTGGACCGCGACCGCCTGGCCATGCTGTTGGCCGTGCTGCACCGCCATGCCGGTGTGGCCTGCATGGACCAGGACGTGTTCGTGAATGCCGTGGGCGGTGTGCGCATCAGCGAGCCCGCGGCCGACCTGGCCGTGATGCTGGCCATCACCTCGTCGCTGCGAGGAAAGCCTTTGCCCAAGGGCTTCATCGCTTTTGGCGAGGTCGGCCTGGCCGGCGAGGTGCGCCCCGCGCCGCGCGGCCAGGAGCGCCTGAAGGAGGCGGCCAAGCTGGGCTTCAGCGTCGCCGTGGTGCCCAAGGCCAATGCGCCCAAGAAGGGCAGCAAGGACATCGAGGGTCTGACCATCCACGCTGTGGAGCGGGTGGACGAGGCCATGGAGATCGTGCGCGGCCTGGGTTGAGCCCCGGCGGGCTGGCTCCTGGCGCCATAGGACAATAGCGCCCATGAATTTTCAGAAAATCCTGGTGCCCATCGGGGGCGTGGTGCTGGTGGCGCTGGCGTACCGCGGCTTTGGCTGGTTGGGCGTGGCGGTGGCCACCGGCGGTATCGTGATGTGGGTGCTGCTGAACTTCACGCGCATGGTCACGGTGCTCAAGCGCGCAGCCGACCGGCCTGTGGGGCATGTGGCCAGCGCCGTGATGCTCAACGCCAAACTCAAGCCCGGCATGACACTTTTGCATGTGGTGGCCATGACCCGCTCGCTGGGCGAGCTGCGTTCGCCCAAGGACGAGCAGCCCGAGGTCTACCGCTGGACGGACGCGGGCGAATCCCGCGTGACGGTGGAGTTCCTCAATGGCAAGGTGGTCAAGTGGGAGATGTTCCGCCCCCCCGCGCCGTAAAATCACGGGCTTTGCACCCCTTCGAACTCCAAAGGACACCCCCATGAGCGCAATCCCCTCCATGGCCGACCGCGACGGCAAGATCTGGATGGACGGCCAGATGGTTGACTGGCGCGACGCCAAGATCCACGTGCTGACCCACACCCTGCACTACGGCTGTGGCGCTTTTGAGGGCGTGCGCGCGTACAAGACGGCCGACGGCACCGCCATCTTCCGCCTGCAGGAGCACACCGACCGCCTGTTCAACAGCGCCAAGATCCTGCGCATGACCATCCCCTTCACCAAGGACCAGGTCAACGAAGCCCAGCGCGCCGTGGTGCGTGAAAACAATCTCGAATCCGGTTACCTGCGTCCGCTGACCTGGATCGGCTCGCAAAAGCTGGGCGTGTCCCCCCGGGGCAACCAGATTCATCTGATGGTCGCCGCCTGGGCCTGGGGCGCATACCTGGGTGAAGAAGGCATGAAGCGCGGCATCCGCGTCAAGACCTCCAGCTACACCCGCCACCACGTCAACATCACCATGACGCAGGCCAAGGCGGTGAGCAACTACACCAACTCCATCCTGGCCAACATGGAAGCGCTGGACGACGGCTACGACGAAGCCCTGCTGCTGGACAGCAGCGGTTTCGTGAGTGAAGGCGCCGGCGAAAACATCTTTGTCATCAAGGGCGGCGTGATCTACACGCCCGACCTGTCGGCAGGTGCCCTGAACGGCATCACGCGCAACACCGTGTTCCACATCGCCAAGGACCTGGGCCTGGAGATCGTGCAAAAGCGCATCACGCGCGACGAGGTCTATATCGCCGACGAAGCCTTCTTTACCGGCACGGCCGCTGAAGTGACGCCGATCCGCGAGCTGGACCGCATTGAGCTGGGCGCCGGTTCGCGCGGCCCCATCACCGAGAAGATCCAGACGGCGTTTTTCGACATCGTGAATGGCCGCAACCCCAATTACGCCCACTGGCTCACCAAGGTCTGATCACCATGAGCAATGCCCCCATTGAACTGCTGGCCAAGGACCTGAACCACCAGGGCGGCGTGTTCTGCCCCAGCCCCAAGGCCGACATGAAGATCTGGAACACCCACCCCAAGGTGTACCTGGATGTGGCCCGCACGGGCGAAGCCAAGTGCCCGTACTGCGGCACGGTGTACAAGCTCAAGGCCGGCGAGCACGTCGGTGGCCATCACTAACGAGTCGCTCGTTATCGCGCCCCAGTGGATTGGGGATGCGGTGATGACTGAGCCGCTGCTGCGCCGGCTGGCCGCGCGCGGCGAGCGGCTCACTGTCGGGGCGCTGCCCTGGGTGGCGCCGGTGTACCGGGCCATGCCGCAGGTGGCCGATGTCATTGACTTCCCGTTCCAGCACGGCGGCCTGCAGCTCAAGGCGCGGCGCGCCATTGCGCGGCAGATCGCAGGCCGTTTCAGCACCGCCTATGTGCTGCCCAATTCACTGAAAAGCGCGCTGCTGCCGCTGCTGGCGGGCATCCCCAAGCGCGTGGGCTACCTGGGCGAGGCGCGCGTAGGGTTGTTGACCCACCGGCTGAAAAATCCGAAAAACAAGCCGCCCATGGTGGCGTTCTATTCCGCGCTCAGCGGTGAGTCGGGCCTGGAAGCCGACCGCCCGCGCCTTCAACTGCGTGCGGCAGACGTGAAGGCGGCCTTGCGGGCACTGGGTTTGCAGCCCGGCGGCTATGCCGTGTTCGCACCCGGCGCCGAATTCGGCCCCGCCAAGCGCTGGCCCGCCGCCCACTTTGCCGCCGTGGCGCGCGCTCTGGATGTGCCCGTGCTGCTGCTGGGCTCGGGCAAAGAGGCTGCACTGTGCGACGAAATCGCCGCTGCGGCCCCCGGGCGCTGCACCAACCTGGCGGGCAAAACAAGCCTGCTGCAGGCGCTGGCCGCCATCAGCGCCGCAAAACACGTGGTCAGCAACGACTCCGGCCTGATGCATGTGGCCGCCGCGTTCGGCGTGCGCCAGGTGGCGGTGTTCGGCTCGTCCAGCCCGTTGCACACGCCGCCGCTGAATGACCGCGCCACGGTGCTCTGGCTCAAGAACGACCCCGCGTACCAGCCGCCGCTGGACTGCGCGCCGTGCTTTGAGCGTGAATGCCCGCTGGGCCACACGCGCTGCCTGAACGACATTGACGCCGGCCGCGTGCTGGCCCTTCTCTGACTCCCAAGGACACGCCATGACGAACCGTCTGCCCCTGCCCGATGCCGCCGCCATGACCGACGCCCAGCGCGCCGCCGCCGACGCACTGATCGCCGGCCCGCGCAAGGGTGTGTATGGCCCGTTCCTGCCATTGCTGCGCAGCCCCGTGCTGCTGGAGCGCGTGGCCAGTGTGGGCGAGTACCTGCGTTTTGACAGCGTGCTGCACGCACGCATCCGTGAGCTGGTGATCTGCGCATCGGCGCGCCATGTGAGCAACCAGTTCGAATGGCACATGCACGCACCCCTGGCTGTCAAGGCGGGCGTGCATGCAGACGCCATCGAGGCGCTGCGCGTGGGTGCCCGGGCGCAGGGCCTGGCGCACGACGAACAGGTGGCGCTGGACCTGGCGCAGGAGCTCATGCACACCCACGGCGTCAGCAACCCCACCTGGCAGGCGGCCCTGGCGGTCTTTGGTGAGCAGGGGGTGGTGGAGCTGACCACCCTGATCGGCTATTTTGTGATGGTGTCGTGGCTCATGAACGCGGCCCACACCCCCGCCGCAGCGCAAGGCGCGCCACTGGAGCCGTTCCCGCAGTAGGCGCCATGCCCCAAAAAAAAACAGCCACCTCGCGGTGGCTGTGAAAGTCCTTGGAAGGACGTCGTTGGGAGACTGTGAAGTTGGTTTGGGGGTTGCCCTTGGTTTGTCTGTGACAGCAGATGGATCAACTTTAGACGCCTGCGATGGTTTGCGCATCCTCCATTTAGGGGAGGAACCGGTGTCAAAACCCTGATGTGCGGCGTGGCAGCGTGAAATTTTGCGCGTTCGCTGCGACGCAAAAACTTTATTACTGGCATTTACATCTGGTTGCAGGGCAGGGTGACGGTAAATTGCGCGCCGCCGCCCCCGGCGTCTTCACACCGTACGTTGCCGCCATGGCGCTGCGCAATGGATTTGACCAATGCCAGGCCCAGGCCCACGCCGCCTTCGCGTTCGCTGGCACCAGGCAGCCGGTAAAACGGCTCAAAGATGCGTTCGCGCTCAGCGGGCGGCACACCGGGACCGCGGTCGCTCACGCGCAGCACGGCGTGGGTGCCTTCGCGGCGCACGCTCACGCGGACCTCGCCGTCGGCATAGCGGCGCGCGTTCTCCAGCAGGTTACGGATCAGGCGGCGCAGCAGGCGCGGCACGCCGGTCAGCATGACCTCGGCGTCGGCGGCGGCCACGTCCAGCTCGGCGTCGTGGCGCGCGCATTCTTCGGCGGCCAGACCGGTCAGGTCCACGGCCTCGACAGTGCCCATGTCGGATTCGCGCGCATCCAGCCGGCTGGCCAGCAGGATTTCGTCAATCAGCTGGTCCAGCTCGGCGATGTTGCGCGAGATCTCCTCACGAAACGCCGGGCTGGGCTGGGTGCCCATGCCCATCAGCTCCAGCCCCATGCGGATGCGCGCCAGTGGCGAGCGCAGCTCATGCGAGGCATTGGCCAGCAGCGACTTGTGCGTCTGCACCAGCGTCTGCACGCGCTCAGCCGCCTGGTTGAAGCGTTTGGCCAGGAAGGCAATTTCGTCGTTGCCGTCTTCGTTCACGCGCGCGCCCAGGTCGCCTTCGCCCCAGCGCTCCACCCCGCCGCGCAGGTGTTCCAGCCGCTTGGTCAGGCGCCGCACGATGGGGTAGGTGCCCACAGCCACGGCAATGGCCACGATGACCATGAGCCACAAGAGCCCGGCCGGCCCGCTGAACCAGGGGCGCGGCGGCGGCGCCTCACCGGGGCGGCGCGCTCGCGGCGGGATGTGCACAAACATCTGCTTGCCGTCGGCCATCTGTACCTGGAATTCAATGCCCCGCCCGGGGATGCGCACCGGCGGCGCATTGGCCTGGCCCACCACCTGGCCGGCCTCGTCGCGCAAAAAGATCTGGCGCGCTGTCGGCGGGTCGGCGTTGATGCTCCATAGCCACCCAAACACCAGCGTCAGCACGGCCACGGCAAACACCACCGCCATCCAGATGCGCAGGTAAAGAGGGACACCCAGCGGGCGCCACTTCATGGGCTCCCCCCCGAAGCGCCTTCGGCGCCTCCCCCCCAGGGGGGCGCGCCCAGCGGCCCGGCAAAGCCGGTTCCACGGCCGCACTGGCGAAGATAGGGAGCCATCAGTCTTGCTGCTTTGCGAAGACGTAGCCGACACCGCGAACTGTCACGATGCGCTTGGGATTTTTGGGGTCGGCTTCGATGGCCGCGCGGATGCGGCCCATGTGCACGTCAATCGAGCGGTCAAACGCTTCCAGTTCGCGCCCGCGCACGGCCTCCATGATCTGGTCGCGCGTGAGCACGCGGCCTGCGCGCTCGGCCAGCGTGATCAGCAGGTCAAACTGGTACGACGTGAGCTCGGCGCCTTGTCCGCCCACGGTGACGGTTCGCGCGTCGCGGTCAATCTCCAGCGAGCCGAAGCGCATCATGGCGGGCTGTTGCACCGCGCCCTCGCCGCGGCGGCGCAGCACGGCGCGGATGCGCGCCAGCAGCTCGCGCGGCTCAAACGGCTTGGGCAGGTAGTCGTCGGCGCCCAGCTCCAGGCCCACGATACGGTCCATCGGGTCGCCTTTGGCAGTCAGCATCAGCACCGGCACGCGGGCCATGTCGGACGTCATGGCCCGCACGCGGCGGCATACCTCCAGCCCGTCCATGTCGGGCAGCATCAGGTCCAGGATCACCAGGTCAGGTGCGTTGCCATGGTTGGTGTCCTGCAAGTGCGCCAGGCCCGTGCGCGCATCGGGCGCGTGCGAAAAGCCGAAGCCGGACTGCCCCAGGTATTCACCCACCATCTGCGCCAGCCGCGAATCGTCTTCGATCATCAAAATGTGTTGCATGGGGCGATGGTAATGAAGCGCGCAGCGTAATGGGGTTGTCCAGTCCAGATATTGGGCGCTGGCCGCCAAACCGGGTTGAAGCGACGGTAAAGTTAGGTAAATGCCCGTGTCGTTCCAACGCTTTCCCCCGCCCTCTGTGCCGCTGGCTGATCTGCCTGCATGGCAGGCCCGCGTGCGGCCCGATGCCACGGCCCTGCGCTATGGCGGCGCAGCGGCGGGGTACGCCGCGCTGCACCAGCGCGCCCTGCAATGGGCGGTGTGGCTGCGTGCGCAGGGCGTGCGTCGTGGCGAGCGCATTGCGTGGCTGGGCCTGAACCACCCCGACCAGATCGCCGTGCTGTTTGCGGTGGCGCGTGTGGATGCCCTGCTGGTGCCGCTGAACTTTCGCCTGGCGCCGCCCGAGTGGGACGCCGTGCTGGCCGACTGCACGCCGCGCTGCGTGATCCACGACGCTGCATGGGCCGGCGCCGCGCGCGATCTGGCACAGCGGCATGGCCTGCCGTCATATGGCCTGGACGCGCCGGACAGCACGAAGGCACAGGCACTGGCTGCGCCCCCAAAGTCTGCCGACCTGCCCGTGCTGCTGGTCTACACCTCGGGCACCACCGGCACACCGCGCGGCGCAGTGCACACCCAGGGCAACCTGCGCGCCAACATGGCCATGGCCGCGCAGGTGCAGCACCTGTCGGCGGCCGATACGGTGGCCACGGCGCTGCCGCTGTTCCACGTGGGCGGCCTGTGCATCCAGACATTGCCCGCGCTGTATGCGGGGGCCTGCGTCATCCTGCACGCGCGCTTTGACGCCGCAGCCCTGCTGGAATGCATCGCCAGGGACAAACCCACGCTCACGCTCGTGGTGCCTGCCGTCATGAAGGCGCTGACCGAGCATCCCGCCTGGGCCACCACGGACCTGTCGAGCCTGCGCGCCGCCTGGGCCGGCTCCAGCACCTTGCCGCAGGCGCTGGTCGATGCCTTTCATGCGCGCGGCCTGCCGGTGTGCAATGTGTATGGCGCCACCGAAACCGGGCCGTTCTCGATTGCGCTTGCCGAACGCCACGCCATGACGCACGCAGGCACCTGTGGCTGGCCCGCACCAGGGGTTGAAGCGCGATTGGCGAATGCGAAAGACGGCGTGGGCGAGGTGCTGCTGCGCGCGCCCAACATCGTGCGCCACTACTGGCCCGACGTACAGGCGGTGGATGATCAAGGCTGGTTTCACAGCGGCGACCTGGCCCAGCTGGCGGCCGATGGCTGCTGGCGCATCGTGGGCCGCGCCAAGGACATGATCATCTCGGGCGGCGAAAACATCTACCCTGCCGAGATTGAAAACGCACTGGCCGCCCACCCTGACGTGGCCGAATGCGCGGTGGTCGGCGTGGCCGACGCGCGCTGGGGCGAGGCGGTGGTGGCCGCCGTGGTGCCGCGCGACGGCTGCCCGATGGACGCACAGGCGCTGCAGGGCTGGCTGGGCCAGCGCGTGGCGCGCTACAAGCTGCCGCGCCGCTATGTGGCGCTGGCAGCGCTGCCGCGCACGGCGCTGGGCAAGGTGCAAAAGACCTTGCTGCAGCCGTTGCTGCAGGCATGATGGCTGCCATGCCCCATCGCGTATTCCGATACCTGCACACCCTCTGGCGCCGCCTGGGCCTGGGTGCCGCACTGCTGGTGCTGGCTGCAGCGCCGGTGCGCGCCGCAGCCGCAGCCACCCCCCCCAGCTTTGCCTTCTACTACGGCAGCGACATCCCCTGGGAATCGCTGGGCGCGTTTGACGTGGCCGTGGTGGAGCCAGGTAACGTCACGCCCGCGGGCTGGACGCACCGGCTCAACCCCGACACCACCGTGGCGGCCTACATCTCCATTGGCGAGGTGCACCCCACGCGCAGCTACTTTGCCCAGGTGCGCCCCGAATGGCGCCTGGGCGAGAACACCGCCTGGGGCTCCATCGTGGTGGACCAGGCCGCGCCGGGGTGGAACGCGTTTTACTTGGCCCAGGTCATCAAGCCGCTGTGGGACCGGGGCTTTCGCGCGTTCTTCCTGGACACGCTCGACTCCTTCCAGCTCACTGCCAAAACACCCGAGGCGCAGCAGCGCCAGATCGCGGGCCTGGTGTCGCTGCTGCGCGAGATCAAGCGCGCCTACCCTGACGCCAAACTCATTTTCAACCGCGGCTTTGAAGTCCTGCCGCAGGTGCACACGCTGGCCTGGGCCGTCGCGGCTGAATCATTGTTCCAGGGCTGGGACGCGGGCAAGCAGGAATACCGCGCCGTGCCCCCCGCCGACCGCGACTGGCTGCTGGGCCAGCTGCGCCGCTGTGCAGACGAATACAAGCTGCCCGTCATCTCGATTGACTACGTGCCGCCGGCAGACCGCGCACTGGCGCGCGAGACCGCCCAGCGCATCAAGGCGCTGGGCTTCATTCCGTGGGTGACCAACCCTGCGCTGGACATGTTGGGCGTGGGCCAGGTGGAATTGCTGCCGCGCCAGGTGCTGGCCATCCACGACGAACCCGGCCACGCGGCGCAGCTGGCCGCGCACGAAATCCACCGCGTGGGCACCATGCCGCTGAACTACCTGGGGCTGGACGCGCGCTATGTGTACGTGAACGCCAGCGAGATGGCTCAGCTGTCGCAGCAGGTGCTCAGCGGCCGCTACGCCGGCGTGGTGACCTGGTTCAACCGCGGCAGCTTCCAGGAAACGCCCGCGCTCATGGCCCTGCTGGACAACGCCCGCACCCAGGGCGTGCCGGTGGTGATGGTGGGCGAGATGCCCGGTGACGCCGCCATGGATGCGTTTGGCAAGGACATTGGCGCCACAGTGCGCCTGACCACGCCGCTCACGCTGGAAAAGCGCTCGCCGCACGTGGGCTTTGAGATCGAGCCCCGGCCCAATGTGGCCAGCTTCACGCCGTCCACCTTGCGACCGGGCATGGGCGAGGTGTGGCTGCGCGTGCGCAGCCAGTCCAGTGGCGACGCCGACGTCATCGCCATCACGCCCTGGGGCGGCTTTGCGGCCGACCGTTACTGGAAAATGGACCTGCCCCAGGACAACGGCGAGCGCTGGGCCGTCAATCCGATCGAGTTCTTTCGCGCCGCGCTCAAGGTCAAGCCCGACATCCCGGTGCCCGATGTCACCACCGAAACCGGCCGGCGCCTGCTGACCATCCATGTAGACGGCGACGGCTTTCCCAGCCGCGCCGAAGTCCCCGGCACGCCGCTGGCGTCCGAGGTGATGCTCAAGGAATTTCTGGAGCGCTACCCATGGCCCAGCACCGTGTCCATCATTGAAGGCGAGGTCGGCGCACGCGGGCTGTACGCGGCCATGACGCCGCTGATGGAAGGTGTGGCGCGCAAGATCTTTGCGCTGGGCCATGTGGAAGTGGCCAGCCACACCTACAGCCACCCGTTTTACTGGGCCGACGCCGAGCTGGGCCGTGCGCGCGAAGGCCGCGCCATGGGCCTGGCCATCCCTGGCTACCGCTACGACGCCAACCGCGAAATCACCGGCGCGCGCGACTACATCAACGGACTGGCGCCTGCCGGCAAAAAAACGCGCGTGGTGCTGTGGAGCGGCGACACCCAGCCGCTGGAAACGCCGGTGCGCCTGGCCTACCAGGCCGGGCTGCTCAACATGAACAGCGGCAACACCTGGATCAGCAAGGCCGAGCCTTCGCTCACGCTGGTGGGCCCCATCGGCATGATGAAAGGCGAATGGTTCCAGACCTATGCGCCCATGCAGAACGAAAACGTCTACACCAACAACTGGACGGGCCCGTTCTACGGCTTTGAACGCGTGATTGAAACCTTTGACATGACCGATCGGCCCCTGCGCCTGAAGCCGGTCAATATTTATTACCACACCTACATCGCCAGCAAGCGCGCCAGCATCGCGTCGCTGCACAAGGTCTATGGCTGGGCGCAAGAGCAGATCAGGCAGCAGCAGCTGCACCCCCAGTACACCAGCGAATACATCGAACGCACGCTGGACTGGCGCCGCGCCACCGTGGCCCGCACCGCCACGGGGCTGGAGCTGCGCGGCGGGCGCCACCTGCGCGAATGGCGCGTGGACGCACCTGCTGCATTGCCCGCCGCCAGCGCCGCCACCCGCATCGCCGGCCATGTGCGCCATGAGGGCGCGGCCTATGTGCACATGGCGGGGCCAGTGGCCCAATACAACCTGGGCGCGAGCGCCCCGCCAGACCGGTTCTACCTTGAATCTGCCAACGCACGCCTGACCAGCTGGGACAGTGCCAACGGCGTGCAGCGGCTGCGCTTTGAGGGCCACCTGCCGCTGCACGCGACCTTCATGGCGCCGGGCTGCGAGCTGCAGGGCGCAGCGGGCCAGAAGGCAACGCGCCGGGGCGACCGGCTGGATGTGGAGGCGACAAGCCTTGGACCGATCCTCGTCGTACTCCGTTGCGCCGGGTGACGCCAGCCGCAGCCGCATCCTGTCATGGGGTGCGCTGGCGGGGGTGGTGGCCCTGGCCGTGGGCGGCCTGGTGCTGGTGTTTCCCAAAAGCGACCTGCTGACGCTGCTGCGCAGCGACCTGGACGCCAAGGGGCGCGACCGCGGCAACCGCGACCTGAGCATTGCCTACCTGCGCAACATCATCCGCACCGAGCCCGCCGACATGAGCCTGCGCCTGTTGCTGGCCGAAAAGCTGCTCTCCGGCGGCGACCTGTCGGGCGCGCGCCTGGTGCTGGACGAAGCGCAGCCGCTGGCACGCAGCAGCGCACTGGCGCAGACTGACTGGGACGCCTGGGACCTCAACTGGTGGCAGGCCAAACTGCGCCAGGCCCAGACACGTGACCGCGACAGCGAAACCATCCAGGCCGCAGCCGAGCTGGTCAAGCGGCTGCAGCAGCGCGTGGCCAGCGTCAGCACGCCGGCGCAGGTGTTTGCCGCCATCCAGTCGGCCCAGGCGCTGCAGGCTGCGCTGGGCAGCAGCGCGGGTGCGGCCGCTGCGCTGGCGCAGGCGCGCGCCATTCCAGGCCAGTTGCTGCAACGCCTGCTCACAATGCCCACGGCCGGCATGGCCGACCTGTCGCGCGGTGCTGGTTTGGCACTGGCCGAGGGGCAGTTCCAGACCTGCGCCGACCTGTACTTTGCCGCCCGTCGCAAGACCGCGCAGCACGACGCCCGCGAAGCATTGCTCAGGCAGGGCGTGCGGGCGCTGCTGGCCGCCGGCCAACCACTGGCCGCGTGGCAGGCCGCGGTGCGCGAAACCCAGCCCCTGCCGCCGGGCGACGCGCTGCATTGGTGGCTGGCCGAGCTGGCGCTGGCCGCAGCCCAGCCGCGCGAGGCCGCAGTCCACCTGCGCAACGTGGTGCCGGTGAAAGACGGCGCGGCGGCACTGGCCAAAGCCTTGCCCATCGAGCGGTTGCAGCTGGCCTGGGACACCTTTGGCGCGGCGGCAGACTTGCCGGCAGCTCTGATGGTGGCCGACGCAGCCCTCCTGCTGCAGCCCCAGGATGTGGTGTGGCTCGAACGCAAGGCCCAGGTGTCTGAATGGGCGGGCCTGGCGCCGCAGGCGCTGGCAGCCTGGCTGGCGCTGCTCAAGCGCAATGCGAGCGACAAGGCGCTGGCCAATGTGTTTCGCCTGAGCCCCATGCTGTATGACGACGACGCACTGCTGGCCGCGTGGCTGGCCCTGTCGTCGCAGCGCCGCCTGAGCCTGGATGAGGCGCGCAAGGTGGTAGAGGTGTATGAGCGCCTGGGCTCGGCAGACGGCGCGCTGAGCTTTGTACGCCAGCTGCCCGCGGCGCAGCCCGACGCTGACGCAGCCCTGCGCGAACGCTGGCTGGCCCTGGAGGCCGAGCTGCTGGAGCGCGCCGGCCGCCCCGCCGAGGCCCTGGCGGTGCTGGAGCGCATGCGCAGCGCCGGCCTGTTGCGCGACGACGCCATGCGCCTGGCGCAGATCTACCTGCGCCTGGGCAACATGCCGCTGGCATTGCGCGCCCTGCTGGCTGCCCGGCTGCCGGCAGGCGGTGAATTTGATGCCGCCTACTGGGACCTGCGCGCCGACATTGCGTATGAGACCGGTGAGCGCGTGGTGGCGCTGGACGCGCTGGACCGCCTGATTGCGCAGGGCAAGCCCCAGGCGTACCAGGCCGAGCGTGCCATCCGCATCCGCCTGGACGCCGGGCGCGACGACGAAGCCCTGGCGCTGGCTGCGCGGCTGTACCCGCGCTTTGCGGTCGACATCATCGTCTATGCCTGGCTGGACGGCATCGCCGAACAGAAAAGCCCGGTGGGCCTGCGCACGCTGCTGGCCGCGCTGACGCCCGAACACCGCCAGCGGCTGGAGCAGTCGGCGCAGTTTCTGGAGCGGCGCGCGGGCCTGTACACGCGCCTGGGCGACATGGTGCTGGCGCGGGCCGACTACACCCGCGCGCTGGTCCTGCAGCCCGACAACGCACCGATGCGCGCGGCGTACTGGTGGCTGCTGATCGACCAGCAGGACGTGCCCACGCTGCGCGCCGAGCTGTCGGCACGGGGCACGGCCGCGCGGTCCAACCTGGCCTATGCCGAGGTGCTGGCTGCGGGCTGGCAGATGCTGGACGAGCCGCGCATGGCGCTGGCGCTGATGCAGCCCATGGCACGCGAACGAAGCCGCGACTTTTTGTGGCTCATGAACTATGCCGACGTGCTGGAACGCACCGGGCGCGAGGCACCGGCCCTGCGCGTGCGCCGCCACGCCTGGCTGCTGGCGCAGCGCGCCGCAGCCCAGGCCAGGGACCGCGACGCGGCCCGCCAGGCCCTGCTGGCGCAGATGCGCCTGGCCGCAGGCTTTGCGGGGGGTGAGCAAAAAGCGCTGCTATGGCGCCAGCTGGGCCAGCTGCTGGCTGCCAGCAGCGACCCGGCGGCGCCCGATGCATCGCTCAAGCGCCAGACGCAGGAGCTGGTGGGCGCCTGGCTGCTGGGCGAGGGCCGCTTTGACACCGCGCAGCGCTGGCTGTGGGAGCAGCAGGCCCGGCGCATGGTGGTGCCCGCGTACCAACAGATGGCGGTGGCCGTGGGCCAGGAAGACCCGCAGGCGCTGGCGCGGCTGCTGGACGCGGCCGAGCCGCCGCGGTCACAGCAGGGGGCTGGGCGCATTGATCCGCAAGACAGATTGACCGCGCTGCGCCTGTTGCAGCGGCGTGAAGAAGCCGCCAGCCAGGGCGCGCTGCAGGCCATGCGCCGCGCCGAGGGCCCCAACGACGAAGCACAGGAATTGCTGCAACAAGACCTGCTGGCCACAGCCAGCCGCGCCAGCGTGCAGCTGCGCAGCCGCCGCGCTGGCGTGATCACCCGTACTGAAACCCGCGTGGACGCCTCGGTGGTGATGCTGCCCCAGCTGCGCCTGACGGTAGAGCTGGGCCTGGCGCGCGACCGCAGCCGCGATGCGCTGCAAATCGCCGCCACGCCGTCCAACGACCGCGAGCTGCGCGTGGGCGTGGACACCCGCACGCCCTGGGGCGACCTGAAGGCCCAGTGGCTGGTGCGCGACGCACTGGCGGCCGTCAACGGCGTGTACCTGCAGTTCACCCGGCGGCTGTCCAGCCGGTCCGTGCTGCAGCTGGAAGCCGCGCACAACGAACGGTCTGATGAAAGCAGCGCCATGTCGGTGGCCGGTGCGCGCGACCGCGTGGCCGGCAACCTGAGCCTGCGTTACGGCGACCGGCTGGAAGGCCAGGCCAGCCTGGCGGCCAGCCGCTTTCGCACCCAAAGCGGTGCGGCTTTGGGTGGCTCGGTGGACGCCGCGCTGACCGGCAACTGGTACTGGCGGCGCGACTACCCCGACGTGCGGCTGCAGGTGCAGCTGCGTCGCAGCGTGGTGCGCGCCGACGGCCAGCCCGATGCGCCCACGGCGCTGCTGGTGCAAGGGGGTGCGACTCCAGGCGTGGGCCTGTTCCTGGGCCCGTCCTCCAGCGCGCTGTCGGCCAGCCTGGGTGTGGGCCTGGCGCAGACGGACCCCAGCGTGTACAGCCGCGCCTGGCGCCCCTGGGGCGAGGTGGGCTTTGAAACCCGCCGCACGGCGGCTGGGCAGCAGACGCAGGGGTTGCTACGATTGGGCGCCAAGGGCTCGGTAGCCGGGCGCGACCAGATGAGCATCCACCTGGATGTGCGCCCCGGCACCGGCGGTTTGTCGGGCGGCGACGGCGTGCGGGAATTGCGTTTGCAGTACGAAACCTTTTTTGACCGGTGACACCTATGAAAAAACTCTCGCTGACCTCTCTTGCCTTGGGTGCCGTGGTGCTGGCGGGCTGCGCCTTCAGCCCGTTGGGCCCCACGGGCAACAGCACCCGCTCGACCATGGCGCAGGCCATCGCCGCGCAGGACAAGGTGGCGCTTTTGCCCATCGCCAACTTCACCGACGTGCCCCAGGCCGGCCTGCGGGTCGAGGCGATGCTGGAGCCCGCGCTGCGCCAGGCAGGCCTGAGCCAGCTGGTGGTGTACCCGGCCGCGCTGAACCCTGAGACGCTGTTCGAACCCGCCGAGCGCAAAGCCCAGGCCGAGGCCGAGAAATGGGCCCGCGCCCAGGGCATGCGCTACGTGGTGACCGGCGCCGTGAACGAATGGCGCTACAAGGTGGGCGTGGACGGCGAGCCCGCCGTGGGCCTGATGCTGCAGGTCAAGGACCTGCGTAGCGACCAGGTGGTGTATTCCGCCGCAGGCGGGCGCACCGGTGGCAGCCGTGAAGCCCTGGCCGCCGTGGGCCAGCGCCTGGCTGGCGAACTCGTCTCTGGAATCCGCGTTGACCCGGCCAGCCGACCTGCCCCCGCGCGATAACCCGGACACTGCGTCCGGCGCGCCAGGGCAGCCCGACCACGACGTGCCCGCCGACAGCGCGCCGGCGGGCCTGAGCGCGGCGCGCCTGCGACGGCGCGACGGGGGGGACCGCGTGGGCGGCGGCGGTGTGGGCTTTGACCCGGCCAAAGACTCCATCTATTCAGACTTCAGCGCGTCGGTGCAGGACATGCTGGACGCGCTGCAAAACCCGGTGGACGGCGGCGAACGCACGCGCGCCCAGCGCTGGCTGCGCCCGTTCCTGGTGGCCTGGGTGGTGGTGCACCGCTCGGCGGGCCTGGTGCGGCTCATGCTGCGCCGTTGGATCCGCCACCACCCGGGGCTGGCCGGGCGCACGCTGGAGACGCTGCTGTGGCCCGCGCTGTTTGTGTACCTGGCGTTTGTCAGCAACCCGGCCAATCCGTTTTTCATCAACGAAGGCTTTCCCTGGCCGTGGCTGGGGCCCTGGCTGATTGCGCTGCGCTACGGCGTGGGGCACGGGGCCGTGGCCTCGTTTGGCCTGCTGGCGGCCTGGAGCTGGCTGGCGCCAGGCACGGAATTTCCGCGCCTGTATTTCCTGGGCGGTGCCATCGCCATGCTGATCGCGGGCGAATTCGGCAGCTACTGGCGCCTGCGCGTGCTGCGCCTGCAGGAAAGCCTGCGTTTTCTGAACGACAAGGCCGAGCGGCTGACGCGCCGCCTGTACCTGGTCAAGCTGTCGCACGACGAGCTGGAATACGAAATGGTGGACCGCCCCGGCACGCTGCGCGAGGCACTGATCGACCTGCGCTCGATGATGGACCGCTACACCCGCAGCAACCCGCACGACCTGAGCGGACTGCCCGGCGCGCAGATGATGCTGGACTTTGTGGTGACGCAATGCCGGGTGGAAACAGCGGCCCTGTACGAAGTTCGCATGGAGCCTGTGCTGGAGCTGGTGCGGGTGGCCGCCGTGGGCCGCATCGTGGACCCGCCCAATGACGACCCCATGGTGTTGCGCGCGCTGGAGACCGGCCACCAGGTTCACCTGCAGGACGCGTTGCTGGAAAAGGCGCGGCGGTCATCGCTGATTGCCGCCACGCCGCTGATCAGCACCGAGCGCCAGCCGTTCGGGCTGATGGTGATCGGCAACATGCCGTTCACGGCGCTGACCGCCGAGAACCTGCAGACCGTGGCTGTGCTGCTGGAAAGCTATGCCGACTATCTGCGCCTGTCGGTCAGTGCCGGTGAGCTGCTGAAGATCTGGCCCGATGCGCCGCGCGGCCTGGCGGGTGAATTTGGCTGGCTGACGCGCCTGCGCACCGATTACGGGCTGGAAAGCCGCTGCGTCGTGTGGCGCGCCGAGCATGCACGCGACACGGAAATCCTGGACGGCCTGATGGAGCTGCATTCGCGTGGCGAGACGGCCTGGCGCTGGCCGCTGGCCGGCACGGGCCAGCGCGGCTCGCCTTGCGTGATTGCGCTGGTGCCGTTTTCAGACGCGGCGGGTGTGCGCATCTACAAGCAGCGGCTGTTTGACGGCATCACGCAGCGCTTTGGCGAGCTGAGCCCGCAGGAGCTCAGCGCGTTTGACTTCCCGCTGGGCCGCGAGCAGGGCTTTGCGCGGCTGCGCTGGCTGGTGGAGAGCAAGGAATGATTGGCTGGCTCAAGATCGCGCTGGCGCTGGTGGCCGAGCTGGCGTCGCTGCTGCTGCTGGACGGCCCGCTGCAGGTGGCGGGCCTGCCGGTGGACAACCTGGCGGCCTATTTCGCCCTGCATGGCCTGGCGGCCGCCGCGTCGGCCTGGCTGGCCTGGGCCCTGATGCCGCCGCAGTACCGTGCGCCTGCGCGGCCGGCTTACGCGCTGCTGTACTGCTTCGCATTCTTCATACCGGTGCTGGGTGTGCTGGCCACGGTGCTGGCGGTTCAGATCGCGCAGCGCTACCCCAAGATCCTGCGCACCGAGCGGTTTGTGGCGGTGCATATGCCCGAATTCTCGGAAGTGCAACGCGAAGCCACCGAACGCAGCGACCTGCGCGCGGGCGACGCGCGGCGCATCCTGAAAGACCCGTCGCTGCCGCTGGAAACACGCCTGCGCGTGCTGGTGGCGCTGCAGTCCATGCGGCCCAAGGCGGCGGTGCCGCTGCTGCAAAGCCTGCTGGCTGACCCGTCTGAAGACATCCGCCTCTTGGCCTACAGCATGGTGGACGCCTGGGAAAAAGACCTGACGCGCCAGATCCAGCAGGCACGCACGCGCCTGGCCGAGGCGCGCGGCGGCGAAGAACGCGCGCCGCTGGTCAATGCGCTGCGCCGCCTGGCCGAGCTGCACTGGCTGCAGGCCGACACGGGCCTGGCCCGCGGCGACCTGCGCCGCTTTGCACTGGAGCAGGCGCAAAAACTGTGTGAGGACGTGCTGGTGCTGGACTCGTACGTGCCCAGCGTGTGGCAGCTGTATGCCCGCGTGCTGATCGAGCTGGACCAGCTGGCCGCGGCCAGCCGCGCGCTGGACCTGGCGCGCAAGGTGCGCATGCCGCTGCAGGAAATCTGGCCGCTGATGGCACAGATCGCCTGGCTGCGCCGCGACCTGGACGGCGTGCGCAAGTACATGAGCCGCATGCCTGATTCAGCCCAGCTGCCACACCAGCTGCGCGGCATGGCGGCGTTCTGGCGCAACCGGCAGGTCAGTGGGGTCGACCTCCATGTCTGAGCAATCCACCCCACCGATTGCCGATGTAGGCCTGCTGCTGGAAGGCACCTACCCCTATGTGTCCGGCGGCGTGTCCAGCTGGGTGCACCAGATCATCAATGGCTTTCCGGACCTGACGTTTGCCATCTGCTTTCTGGGCTCACGCAAGCAGGACTACGGCGAGATGAAGTTCAAGCTGCCGGCCAACGTGGTGCACATTGAGGAACACTACCTGTACGAGACCGGCGGCACACCGCCGGTGACGCCGCAGCGTGGGGACGCGGGCATGTTTGACCTGAACCGCGAGCTGCACGAATACTTTCGCGACCCGAAAAACCTGGCGCAGCGAGGCGGCGACGTGCTGGAGACCATCACCGGCGAGCTCGAAGGCCGCATGGACCGCTCGCAGTTCCTGTACACCGAGGCCAGCTGGAACTACATCACCCAGCAATACCGTGACCGCTGCACCGACCCGAGCTTTGTGGACTACTTCTGGACGGTGCGCACCATGCACTCGCCGATCTGGGTGCTGTCGGCCATTGTGGAAAAGTTTCCGCCGGTGCGCTGCTACCACTCGGTGTCCACCGGCTACGCGGGCTTTCTGGGCGCGCTGCTCAAACGGCGCTACAACCGCCACCTGATCCTGAGCGAACACGGCATCTACACCAAGGAACGGCGCATCGACCTGTACGCCGCGCGCTGGATCGCCGACAACCGCACGCTGCTGCAGCGCGACGCCACGCACGCGGGCTACTTTCGCACCATGTGGATACGCTTCTTTGAGGCGCTGGGGCGCATGTGCTACGACGCCAGCGACCAGATCATTGCGCTGTACGAAGCCAACCGCCTGCGCCAGGTGCAGGACGGCGCCGACGCGCGGCGCACCAGCAACATCCCCAACGGCATCGACGTGGTGCGCTTTGGTGCCCTGCGCGCGCTGCGGCCCGAGAAGGTGCCGCGCATCATGTGCCTGATCGGCCGTGTGGTGCCCATCAAGGACATCAAGACCTACATCCGCGCCACGCGCACCATGGCCAACCGCTTCCCCGACATCCAGGCCTGGATCGCCGGCCCCGAGGAGGAAAGCCCCGACTACGCCGCCGAATGCAAGGACCTGGTGGCCAGCCTGGGCCTGGCGGACAACGTGAAATTCCTGGGCTTTCAAAAGCTCACCGACCTCTTGCCCCAGATCGGCCTGGTGGTGCTCAGCTCCATCAGCGAGGCACTGCCGCTGGTGATCCTGGAAGGCTACGCGGCCGGTGTGCCTACCGTCAGCACCGACGTGGGCTCGTGCCGCCAGCTGGTCTATGGGCTGGACGAAGAAGACCAGGCGCTGGGCGCCTCAGGCGAGGTGGTGGGCATTGCCGACCCGCAGGCACTGGCCGAGGCCGCGCTGCGACTGCTGGGCGATGAGGTCGCCTGGCACCAGGCGGCGCAGGCCGGCATTGCGCGCGTGGAGCGCTATTACACGCACCCGGTGATGTTCGCGCGCTACCGCGCGGTGTACGACCAGGCGCTGGGTGTTACACCGCCGCCGCCCATGGCGCCCCCGCCCGATGACAGCGGCGTTGACCTGTTGCTGGAGGGCTGATGGCCGGCATCGGTTTTGAACTGCGCAAGCTGCTGCAACGCGAAAGCTACTTTGCGCTGGTGCGCGCGTATGCCTATGCGGGGCTGATCAGCTCGGGGCCCTGGGTGCTGTCCATCGTGGGGCTGGTGGTGATCGGCGTGCTGTCGGTCAACATCGTGGTGCCCAACCTGCTGGTCACGCAGTTTCAGGTGTCGGTCACCTACCTGATTGCGGGCTCGCTGATTTTGACTGGCGTGGTGCAGCTGGCCTTCACGCGCTGGGTGTCAGACCAGCTGTTTGCGCGCAAGGGCGCCGACATCGTGCCCAATTTTGCGGGCGTGCTGCTGGTGACCAACCTGGCCGCAGGCACCTTTGCGGTGATGCTGGCGTTCATCGAGTTTCGCGGCGAAAGCGCGGTGTACCGGGTGCTGATGGTCGCGGGCTTTGTGACCATGTGCGACATCTGGGTGGCCACTATCTTCATGAGCGGGCTGAAGTTCTACAAGACCATCGTGGCGCTGTTTGGCTGCGGCTACGGCATCTCGGTGCTGCTGGCGGTGTGGCTGCGCGAGTACGGGCTGGAGGGCTTGCTGGGCGGCTACGTGGTGGGGCAGTTTTTGATGCTGTCGGGCATGTTCTTCATCATCCTGCGCAGCTTCCCGGCGGAAAAACTGATTGCGTTCGACTGCTTCCAGCCCGGCGCCATGCTGCCCACGCTGATGGCCGTGGGCTTTCTGTACAACTTTGCGATCTGGGCCGACAAGATCGTGTTCTGGGTGGCGCCCGAGACCAGCCAGGCCGTGATCGGCCCGCTGCGCGCCAGCGTCATCTATGACATGCCGGTGTTCCTGGCTTACCTGAGCATCATCCCCGGCATGGCGGTATTCCTGGTGCGGTTTGAGACCGACTTTGTGGAGTGGTACGACAAGTTCTACAACGCCGTGCGCGACGGCGGCTCGCTCGAAGAGATCGCCCGCATGCGCGACGAAATGGTGTTTGCCGTGCGCCAGGGCCTGTTTGACATCGTGAAGATCCAGACGCTGTCGGTGCTGGTGATGGTGGTGTTTGCGCCCACGATTTTTGACAAGCTGGGCATCAGCCCGCTGTACCTGCCGCTGTTTTATGTGGATGCCGTGGCCGCCAGCATGCAGGTGGCGCTGCTGGCGGTGATGAACGTGTTCTTCTACCTGGACCGCCGCCGCGCCGTGCTGGCCACGGTGGCCCTGTTGTCGGTGCTGAACGTGGTGCTGTCCATGGTGTCGCTGAAACTGGGCGTGGCGTATTACGGCTACGGCTTTGCAGCGGCGCTGCTGATCACGCTGGTGGTGTCGCTGCGGGTGCTGGAGCGCAAGATTTCGCGGCTGGAATACGAAACCTTCATGCTGCAGTGATTGCCTTGCTCCCTCTGGGAGAGGGTAGGGGTGAGGGCACCGTTGGCGCGCGCGGCTTCGCGGCAGGCGGTGCCCGGCGGGGGCTCACACTGCGGTGGTCTGCGCTTCGCGCAGACTCCGCTGCGATGCTCGTCGCAGGGTCGCGCCGCAGAACTCGCTACGCGCTGACGCGCTGCGCTCAAACAGCTGCGGCGAGTCAGTTGACGAAGCGCGCTGATGCGCGCCGACCCTGCGCCTGCGCTTCTCGCCACCGCAGAGATCGCCCCCGCCGGGCACCGCCTGCCGCGAAGCCGGGTGTGGGTGTACTGAATGGATGCCTGGCTTGAAGAGGCGTGAGACCATGTCTCAGGTGCTGCGCGTGCACTCGGCGACATTGCGCGTGCCGACAACCTGAGCCAGGTAGACAAACCAGAACTGGAACCAGAAGATGATCGAACTCAACAAGGAAGACCGCCAGCAGGCCATCGCGTCTATTGAGCGCTACTTCCAGCAGAACATGGAAGAGAAGATCGGCAACGTGGCCGCAGGCGGGCTGCTCGGATTCTTCCTGGAGGAAATCGGGCCCAGCATCTACAACAAGGGCGTAGCAGATGCCCAGGAGCGTATGCAGGCCCGGGTTTCAGAACTCGACTTTGAAGTGCATGAAGAAGAATTCTCGTACTGGCGCAAGTACGATAAGGCCGCCAGGACCAGCAAGTAGCCCTGGGTCACACGGCCCCACCCCTGTTGCACGCCTGTAGCCTGTGGGCTACAATCGCACGATGCGCGTTGATCGGCTTATTCACGGCAATCCTGGCTCGCATCGCAACCTGACCCATGGTGTCTCGGAACTGAAGGTTGACGTTGGCCCCCGCTACCGCGTGTACTACACACTGCGCCGCGGCCAATTGATCCTGCTGCTTGCCGGTGGGGACAAGTCGACGCAGGCCAAAGACATCGCCAGTGCCATCCGCCTCGCCCAGGCCCATGAGGAGTAGTCATATGCCCGCCGCCGTCCGCAAGAAGATTTCCAAACCCAAGACGTCCTCCTACGACGTGGCGGAGCACCTGCGCACGCCCGAAGAAATGGCCGCCTATCTCGACGCCTGGCTTGAAGAGGCGCCGGATGACGCCTCCGGCATTGCCAGGGCTCTTGGCGATATTGCTCGCGCCAAGGGCATGAGCCAGGTGGCCAAGGAGGCGGGGCTCAGTCGCGAAAGCCTGTATCGGGCACTTAGCGAGGGGGGCAATCCAAGCTTTGCCACCGTGCTCAAGGTGGCTCGCGCTTTGGGCGTTCGTCTGCACGCACAAGCGGTGTGAGCGCCCTCAAGGCGCGGATGCTTGCCTGGAACTTGAGCGCCCCGCGAGCCACACCAGCACCAGCACCGGCAAACCCAGCATCGCCGTGGCGTTGAAGAACTCCACGTACCCATGCAAGTCCACATACTTGCCCGAGAACCCCGCCAGCCATTTGGGCAGCAGCAGCATCATCGAGCTGAACAGCGCGTACTGGGTGGCTGAGTACTGCACATTGGTCAGTGACGACAGGTAGGCAATGAACGCCGCCGACGCAATGCCCGACGACAGGTTGTCGGCCGACACGACCCAGATCAGCGCCTGCACGTCGTGGCCGCGCCCGGCCAGCCAGGCGAACAGCAGGTTGGTGGCTGCGCTCAGGATGGCGCCCAGCATCAGCACGCGCATCACGCCAAAGCGCATGGACAGCGCGCCGCCAATGAACGCGCCGGCCAGCGTCATGATCACGCCATACACCTTGGTCACGGCGGCGACCTCGTCCTTGGTGTAACCCATGTCCACATAAAACGGGTTGGCCATGATGCCCATCACCACGTCGCTGATGCGGTACACCGCAATCAGCCCCAGGATCAGCGCGGCCTGCCAGCGGTAGCGGCGGATGAAATCCGCAAACGGATCCACCAGCGCGCCCTGCAGCCATTCGGCGGCGTTGCGCGCAGGCGGCAGCTCGGCACGCGCGGGCTCGCGCGACAGCAGCACGGTCACCACACCCACCAGCATGGACGCGGCCATGACCAGGTACGCCGCCTGCCAGGCGGCGTGCTGGTAATTGCCGGCCGTGGCG
>CALRYY010000057.1:0-24763 GCA_943372515.1 Ramlibacter sp. 2FC
AGGCCTTCTTCAGGAAAGGGGCGGTCCAGGTTGTAGGTGCGCAGGCCGGCTTCCACATGCGCCACCGGAATGCGGTGGTAGAACGCCGCCAGCGCGCCCAGGAAGGTGCTTTCGGTATCGCCCTGCACCACGGCCAGCGACCAGGGGCGCTGGGTCATCACCGCGTCCAGCTGCTGGCGGCAGCCGGTGCTGAAATCCAGCAGGCTGGCGCCGGCGCGGCTGAGCGTGATGTCGGGCTTGACATCAAAACACGCGTGCATGCTGGTGGCCATGTCGGCGTGCTGGCTGGTGTGCAGCCACTGCGGGTCCGCCCAGCCGGTGTCGCGCAAGGCGTGGTACACCGGGGCGAGCTTGATGATTTCAGGGCGCGTGCCCGAGATGAACAGGATGTTGTGCATGGGCAGGCGGGGTGAGGGGTTGGGGGCGGTTCAGTGAAAACTGCCGGTCAGATGCGCTGTCGGATTTCCAGCGCGAATCCAGTTCGACCACGATGACGATTTCGCCGCCAAAGCGGCCAACCCCCAGGCGGTCCATGATCAGCTGCTCCTGCTCGCCGGTGGCCAGTCGCAAAAAGCACAACGCCTGCTGCCGGCCGGCCTGAAAGGTGGGCAGGATGTCCAGCCTTGCAATCGGGCCGTACGGTGTGCACAGCGCATCCAGCGCGGCGCGCAGGGCCTGGCTGTCGGGGCAGGCCTTCAGGTGGTCAAGGGCGGTGTGCATGAGTTACAGAATGCGCGCAGCCCTTACAAGGGTCTGTACGCTACCGTACGCAGTTGCAGGGTCGGGGTGGCGGCCTACAAACCGCGGATAAAGCGGTCCAGCTCATCAATCGGCAAGGGCTTGCAAAACAGGTAACCCTGGTAGCAATGGCAGCCGTGATCGGCCAGGAACTGGCGTTGCCCCTCGGTTTCCACCCCTTCGGCCATGACCCCCAGGGCCAGCCCATGTGCCAGGCCGATGATGGTGCGCACAATCGCCGCGTCGTTGCGATCCGTCAGCACGTCTTTCACAAACGAGCGGTCGATCTTGATCTGGTCCAGCGGCAGGTACTTGAGGTACGACAGGCCCGAATACCCCATGCCGAAGTCGTCAATGGACAGCGTGACGCCGATGTCCTTCAACTGGCCCATTTTGCTGATGGTCACGTCCATGTCCGCCGCCAGCAGGCTCTCGGTCAGCTCCAGCTTGAGCCGGCTGGCATCGACGCCCGAATCGGCAATCGCCGCCATCACACCGTCCACAAATTCGGGGTGGCGAAACTGGCGCGCGCTCACATTCACCGCAATGCTGAAGTGCGCGGTGGCGGGGCAGGCGGCCCATTGCACCAGCTGCGCGCAGGCCGCGCGCAATGCCCACTGGCCCATGGGCAGGATCAGCCCGCTTTCTTCGGCCTGGCCGATGAAGTCCTGCGGCATGACCAGGCCGCTGTGGGGCGAATTCCAGCGCATCAACGCCTCCACGCCCACCATCTGGCCCCTGGGGCCCACCTGCGGCTGGTAGTGCAGCACCAGCTCGTGGTTGGCCAGCGCCGAGCGCAGCCGGGTGACCAGCGTGGCGTGGGCGGTGGCGGCGGCCTGCATCTGCGGGTCATAAAAGCAGGCGGCGTTGCGGCCCTCGGCCTTGGCCCGGTACATGGCCAGGTCGGTCTGCTTGAGGATGTCGCCCAGCGTGTGGTCGGCATTGCCAAACAGGGTGATGCCGATGCTGCAGGTGCCGTGGTGCAGGTAGCCGGCCAGCTCGGCGGGTTCGCCCACAGCGGCCAGCAGCTTGTTGCCCACCACCTGCGCGCGCGACCGGGCGTCGGGGTAGTTTTCACCCGCATCCTGCAGCAGCACCACAAATTCGTCGCCGCCCAGGCGGGCCACGGTGTCGCCATGGCGCATGTTGCAGCTCAGCCGTGCGGCCACCAGCTGCAGCAGCAAATCGCCCTTGGCATGGCCCTGGGTGTCGTTCAGTACCTTGAAGTGGTCCAGGTCAATGAACATCAGCGCCCCCACGCCGGTGGCGCGGTTGTCGTCCGACAACGCAGCCTGCAGCCGGTCCATCAGCAGCTGGCGGTTGGGCAATTGCGTCAGCGTGTCGTAAAAGGCCAGGTGCTCGATCTCGTCTTCGGCCGCCTTGCGCGCGGTGATGTCCCTGAAGTACACGGCCAGGCCGTCTTCAAACGGGTAAGCCCGCATCTCGATCCACAGGCCCAGCGGCGCGCAGAACTCCTCGAACTCCACATTGCGGCTGTTGCGCAGGGCCATCTGCAGCTCGCGGCGCAGCCGGCCGCGGCCGTTCACGTCCAGCTCCTGCCACAGGGATCTGCCCAGCAGGTCGGCACTGGCGCGCCGTAACAGCCGCTCGCTTTCGCGGTTGACAAAGGTAAACCGCCCGCCCTGGTCCAGCGTGGCGAATGCATCGGTGATGCTGGCCAGCGTGGTGCTCAGGCGCATGGCCAGCCGCTGCGATTCACGCTCGGCCTGCTTTTTGGCCGTGAGGTCCTGCAGCGCGCCATGGATGCCCGTCACGGAGCCGGCTGCATTGCGCACCGGTTCGCCCAGCGTGCGCACCCACAGCCGCGCACCGCGCGCAGTAATGATCTGGACCTCCAGGTCAAACGGCTCGCCTGCCTGCTCGCAGGCGGCGAGCGCCGCCGCCATCGCGTCGTGAAATTCGATGGAATAAAAATGCAGCGGGTCGTCCCGGGCCGGTGCGTGGCCGGGCGGCACGCCCAGCAGGCGCAGCAGTGGCTGTGTCCAGGTCATGCGGCGGGTGGCTGCGTCCATGGCCCAGGTCCCCGCGCCGGTGGCCCGCTCCAGCAGGCCCAGCAAGCCCGGCTCGGGCGAAACATCAGGCGGGGCACGGGAAACAGGCAGTGTCATGGGCAGGAGCGTGCAGCGCGGCAGGTACGGATGAATCGAACTTGTTGTAAAGGTTTGTACGAGAACCGTCGGTGCGGTAGCGAACAGGCCCTGACAGCCCGTTTGTGTTCGGTACCGAACATAAAGATTGCCGGGCGCCGCCTATACTGAAACGAGTCATGTAGAGGCGCCTCGGGCCCCCTGCCCCCGGCCACCCCACCAGCCCAAAAGAACGGGAGTTCACATGGCACCCACAGAAGACCCGCGACAGAACCAGATCCTGGCCGCCCTGCCCCCCGCTGAATGGGAGCGCTGGCGCCCGCAACTGGAGGCGGTGGACATGCCGCTGGGCAACGCACTGTATGAATCGGGCAAAACGCTGGCGCACCTGTACTTTCCCACCACGTCCATCGTGTCGCTGCTGTACGTGATGGAAAACGGCTCTTCGGCCGAAATCGCGATCGTCGGGCACGAAGGCCTGGTGGGCATTTCGCTGTTCATGGGCGGCGACTCCACACCCAGCCGGGCCGTGGTGCAAAGTGCGGGCAAGGGCTTTCGCCTGAAGGCCGACGGCATGATGAATGAATTCAACCGCTCCGGCCCGGTCATGCACCTGCTGCTGCGCTACACCCAGGCGCTGATCACGCAGATGGCGCAAACCGCCGTGTGCAACCGCCACCACACGCTGGACCAGCAGCTGTGCCGCTGGCTGCTGTTGAGCCTGGACCGCCTGCCCGGCAACGAGCTGGTCATGACGCAGGAGCTGATCGCCAACATGCTGGGCGTGCGCCGCGAAGGTGTCACCGAATCTGCAGGCCGGCTGCAAAAGGACGGCCTCATCAGCTACCAGCGTGGGCGCATCACCGTGCTGGACCGTCCTCAGCTGGAGCAGCGCACCTGCGAATGTTATGCAGTCGTAAAAAAGGAATACGACCGGCTGCTGCCTGCGGGCAAAGCCAGCTGACGCACCCGCTGTGTGTGTCCTACCGCCCGGACAGCCACCGTGTTGCGATGCACTGTGGGGCACGCCCCACCAACGTCAGCCCGAAGGAACCCATGCCCATTGCCAGAGTACCGGCCCAGGCGCCGCCACCCCAGCCCACAGCCAACGGACTCATCGCCGTGCTGCCACGCAAGGACCGCCTGCGCCTGCTGGCAGCCTGCGAGCCGGTGACGCTGGTTTTTTCCGAGGTGCTGTCCCCGTCTGACGGCAAAACCCGGTATGTGTATTTCCCCACCGGCGGCTTCATTTCGCTGATTGCGGCAGCAGACGGCAACACCCATATTGAAGTGGGCCTGATTGGCGACGAGGGCATGCTGGGCATCCCGGTGTTCCTGGGGGTGAACATGTCGCCCTTGCAAGCCATGGTGCAGGGCGCGGGGCCGGCGCTGCGCATCGGCACTGCCGCGTTTCGCCAGGAACTGGCCCAAAGCCCCGCCCTGCGCGCGCGGCTGAGCCTGTACGTCAGCGTGGTGCACAGCCAGCTGGCGCAAACGGCGGCATGCAACCGGTTCCACGTCGTGCAGGAGCGCCTGGCGCGCTGGCTGCTGATGACGCAAGACCGTTCACACGCGCACGAATTTGCCGTGACGCACGAATTTCTGTCCTACATGCTGGGCGTGCGCCGGGTGGGCGTGACCGCTGCGGCGACCGCGCTGCAGGGCCTGAACCTGATCAGCCACGAACGCGGCAGGCTGACCATCCTGGACCGCGCAGGACTGGAGGCCGCCGCCTGCGGCTGCTACCAGGCCGACCGCGACACCTATGCGCGGGTGCTGGGCCGGGGGCCCGCGCTGCCCCTGCACTGACGCCCGCTCAGGCCGCCGGAGGCACGCGCCACCCGCTGGCATAGCGCCTGCGCACATCGGCCAGGGCGGCCAGCAGGCAGGCGTCGTGGTAAGCCTGCAGATGCGCGGGCAGGCAAACACGCACGATGCGCGCGTCGCGCACCGGCCTGCCGGCGCGGCTGCCCACACCCGCGCGCAGCCGTTCAGCGGTGTCCTGCGTGTCATGCAGCAAGGCCGCCAGCGTGCTGGACGTGATCATGTCGCTCAGCGAAGCATGAATGACCCGGCGCGCAACAGGGAACTCAAGGGTCAGCACGGCGTCAACCAGAACCGGCACAGCGTCCACGGTGGTCTGGGAATCGACTCGGATCGACAGGGCATTTGCGTGCATGGGAGCCTCCGTGCCCCCATCAAACAGCGTCAAGGCGGTGGCGTCCGTGCGCTTTCGCACACAAGACCTCGCGCTGCCCTCCTACATCCCGCGCGTGTGCGCTGCAGCAACACTGGGAGCCCGAAAGGATTCCCGCTATGCACAACCGTATGACCAGCAGGCCGCGCGACCCCAACCGCGAAGCGGGCCGCACCACCCCTGCGCAGGGCGAAACCGGCACGCCCCAGAAGGTGCCCCGCCTGCCGCACGAGCGCGACCTGTCGGCCGACAGCCAGGCCCGCGGCGAAGCCAGCGGCAAGAAAATGGGCGAGCAGGCCCACAAGGACCTGGAACGCGGGCTGGTCGATACCAGCAAGGGCACCGAGATGGACCGCGCCTACCGCCGGGTCAAATCAGGCCGGTGATGCAGGTTCAGCCCGCCAGCGCCGAACGCATGGCGTCCACCACACCTTTGTAATCAGGCTTGCCAAAGATGGCGCTGCCGGCCACAAAGGTGTCTGCGCCTGCATCCGCCACGCGGCGGATGTTGTCGGTCTTGATGCCGCCGTCCACCTCCAGGCGGATGTCGCGCCCGCTGGCGTCAATGCGCTTGCGCGCCGCCTCGATCTTGCGCAGGGCCGAGTCAATGAAGCTCTGGCCGCCAAAACCGGGGTTCACGCTCATGATCAGGATCAGGTCCAGGTCGTCGATCACCCAGTCCAGCACATCCATGGACGCCGCCGGGTTGAACACCAGCCCGGCCTTGCAACCCTTGGCCTTGATGGCCTGGATGCTGCGGTGCACGTGGGCCGATGCGTCGGGGTGAAAGCTGATGTAGTCGGCCCCGGCATCCGCAAACGCCGCAGCCAATGCGTCCACGGGCTGCACCATCAGGTGCACGTCCACCGGCACGGCCACACCGGCCGCTGTTTTGGCGTGCGGCTTCAGGGCCTGGCAGATCATCGGACCGAAGGTGAGATTGGGTACGTAATGGTTGTCCATCACGTCAAAGTGGATCCAGTCGGCGCCGGCGGCAATGACGGCCTTGACCTCGTCGCCCAGGCGGGCAAAGTCGGCCGACAGGATGGAGGGGGCGATACGGTAGGTGGGTGGGGTCTTGCTCATGGGCGGATTGTCGCAGCACATGGCCTTGGTACCATTGCCGCCACATGCCCAACTACCAGTTCAAGGTCGACGTCGAGCCCCAGTACCTGCCGGACCAGTCCGTGCCTGAGCAGGAGCTGTACAGCTTTGCCTACACGATCACCGTCACCAACACCGGCGACATCCCGGCGCAGCTGATCTCGCGCCACTGGATCATCGGCAACGCACAGGGCCTGACCGAAGAGGTCAAGGGCCTGGGCGTGGTGGGTCACCAGCCGCTGCTGCAGCCCGGTGAATCGTTCCAGTACACCAGCGGCTGCCGCCTGCGCACCACCACGGGCACCATGCGCGGCAGCTACTTCTGCGTGGCCGAAGACGCCGAGCGTTTTGAGGTCTCCATCCCCGCCTTTGTGCTGGACGCCGGGAGCGGGCCGTCGCGGGTGCTGCATTGAGCGCTCGCGCCAGCGCAGGCGCCAGCCTGACGCAGCTTCTGGAAACGCTGGACCCGCAGGCCCCGCTGGCGCAACGCCACCTGTGGCTGATTTTTGTGCTGGACTGGGTGCGCGGCGACCGTGCCTCACCCCAGGCCGCCGCCAGCCGCGTCACGCTGCTGCTGGACGCAGTGCAGGCCCGCCCCGAAATGCAGCACAAGCTGCAGCAATGGTGGCTGGCGCTGACCGGCACCGTGGATGCGTCCACCCTGCTGGCCGATTTTGGCTTTGCGCCGCGCACGGCGTTCATGAGCGAACTGGCCGCGCGGCTGCGCCACAAGCTGCTGCCCGGCACGCCCGAGACCAATGACGCATCCGAGCTGTTCAGCCTGGCCGTGGGCGGCAGCTTTGACGCGCAGTGGCTGGCCGCGCTGGACGACGCCACGCTGCGCCGGCTGGCCGCGCTGCTGACCGCACCCAGCGCCGTACCCGGCCTGACGCTGTGGCAGCGGGAACTGCTGGAGGCGATCAACTACTGCGCCGGCCAGATCCGCGCCACCGGGTTTGCAGCCGAGCTGCGCCAGCGAATGAGCACACCATCGCGCCAGACCCAGCCCTTTCATGACCTGGCCGCCGATGTGGAGGCGCTGCGCGCTGCATTTGTGGCCACACCGCGCGAACCGCAGGAAGTAGAGGCCGCCGCTGCCCGCCTGCGCGAGCGGCTGGACGCCTGCCGCCAGGCGGCCAACAGCGTGTATGCCCACCTGGAAGAGCACGGCATTTCCGTGGGCCTGGTGTTCATGCTGCGCCAGCTGCGTGAACGCGTGCTGCGCGTGCGCGAGCTCATGGACTGCCTGCTGTCGGGCACACCGCTTGCCGCCACGGCGCGGCTGGTGTCGCATCTGGCCTCTACCAGTGAAGAGCGGCGCAGCCTGCGCGCGCTGTTTGCGTCCAACTCATCCCTGCTGGCGGCCAAGCTGGCCGAGCGCAGCGCCGAAACCGGCGAGCACTACATCACCCGAACCCCGGCCGAATACCGCAGCATGCTGGCCAAGGCGGCCGGCGGCGGCGCCGTCACCGCGCTGACCACCGCAGCCAAATTCGGGCTGGGCGCCCTGGGGCTGGCTGCGTTCTGGGGCGGCTTCTGGGCCGGCGTGATGTATTCCGCCAGCTTTGTGCTGATCCAGTTTTTGCACTGGACGCTGGCCACCAAGCAGCCGGCCATGACGGCGCCCGCCATGGCCGCCAAGCTCAAGGACCTGAGCCGGGGCGACGCGGTGGAGGACTTTGTGGACGAGGTGACGCACCTGGTGCGCTCGCAGGTGGCAGCGGTGGTGGGCAATGTGGGCATGGTCACGCCCTGCGTGCTGCTGATCAGCTACGGCCTGTATCTGGCCAGCGGCCACAACATGATCAGCCGCAACGAAGCCGACCATGTTTTTCATTCCCTGAGCCTGCTGTCGCCGGGCACGCTGCTTTTTGCGGCCTTCACCGGGGTGCTGCTGTTCGCCTCCAGCCTGATTGCGGGCTGGACGGAAAACTGGTTCGTGCTGCACCGGCTGGATTCGGCCTTGCGCTACAACCCGCGCATCACGGCGGTGCTGGGCATCGCGCGGGCTGACCGTTGGGCGCGCTTCATGCGCGAGCATATCTCGGGCCTGGCCTCCAACATCTCGCTGGGCTTCATGCTGGGCATGCTGCCGCCGGTGCTGGCCTTTGTGGGCCTGGGGCTGGAGGCCCGCCACGTCACACTGTCCACCGGCCAGCTGGCGGCTGCGGCGGCCAGCTACGGGCTGGATGTGCTGCGCATGCCCGCGCTGTGGTGGTGCGTGGCGGCCATTCCGCTGATCGGTGTGCTGAACCTCACCGTCAGTTTTTACTTCGCGTTCCAGCTGGCACTGCGTGCCAACAGCGTCAGCGGCGTGGACCGCAGGCGCATCCGCAGCGCGATCTGGGCACGGCTGCGCCAGCGTCCGGGCAGTTTCATCGTACCGTCAGCGCTGCGCTGACCCTCGGGGCCGCGCTGCGGCATTTGCGTCAACGTCCTACAGGTGCGTTGGTGACAGCGCGCTACAGTCCCCGCGGGAGACTGATCAATGAACGAACTCATGGCCTTCTGGGCCGAATGGATCAAGCCGTCCGCAGGCCTGCCCACCGTGCAGTGGTCCATCCTGCTGGCCATCGCCGCCGCCGCTGGCCACCTGGCCCAGCGCTACACCGGCCTGCCCAAGGTAGTGGGCTATTCGGTCGTAGGTGCCTTTGCCGGTCTGGCCGGATTTTCAGGCGCAGCCTGGCCGCTGCAGGGCATCAGCCTGTTCCTGCTGGAACTGGGCGTGGCCGTGGTGCTGTTTGAAGCCGGCGGGCGCATCCCGCTGCGCTGGTTTCGCCACAACCCCATGGTGCTGGCCCAAAGCGTGCTGGAATCCGTGCTGACCTATGCCGCCGTTTACTGGGTGCTGGTCTGGCTGGACGTACGCCCTGCGGTCGCCGAAGCCCTGGCGATTGTGGCCATCGTGGCGTCACCCGCCGTGCTGTCGCGCGTGATCATGGACACGCGCGCCTCGGGGCCGGTCACCGAGCGCGCCATTGTGCTGTCCACGTTGGGCACGCTGTACGCGCTGACCTGGGGCAGCGCCAAGGCCGGCCTGCTCACCCGCCCTGACTCCGCGCTGTCGGATGCGTTCTACCCCGTGATCGTGGTGCTGGGCCTGTCCATCGTGGTGGGCGCGGTGCTGGCACTGGCGCTGCGCACGGCGCTGCGCGTGATGAGCCCGACCAGCGAAAACACGTCGATGATGGTGCTGGCGCTGATTGCCGCAGGCACCACCCTGGCCGCGCACTTTGGCGGCTCCGCGCCGCTGGCAGCGCTGTTGGGCGGCATGCTGCTCAAGCAGCTGAACCCCCGGCCCTGGACCTGGCCGCGCCAGCTGGGCACAGCCGCGTCCATCCTCACCACGCTGATGTTTGTGCTGGTCTCCGTGGTGGCCGCGCAGGCCGACTGGAGCAAGCCCGTGGCCGGGCTGGTGCTGGCCGTGATCGGCGTACGCGCGCTGGCCAAGATCACCGGCGTGGCGCTGGCCAACCCCGGCAGCGGCGCCAGTTGGCGCCAGGCGCTGTGGGTGGGCTGCGCCATGGCGCCCATGTCATCCGTGGCGCTGCTGCTGGTGTCGCAGTTTGTGGTGTCGTCGCCGGCCAACGGGCCACTGATTGCACGCATTGCCTTGCCCGCCATCCTGCTCATGGAGGTGCTGGGCGCCATCATCGCCACGGTGGCGGTTTACCGCTGCGGCGAAAGCATCAAGCCCTGGCTGGCGTCGCCATCACAAACCGAGCCGCGCGAACGCGCCGGAGAACCCCATGGCACTTGAACCCTTCAGCCAGTCGGCCGCGCTGTCGCTGGGCGTGGAGCTGGAGCTGCAGCTGGTCAACACCAACGACTACGACCTGGCCCCCTATTCAGACGACATGCTGCGCCTGATGGCCAGGGTGCCGCTGCCCGGCAGTGTGGTACCCGAGATGACCTCCAGCATGATCGAGGTGTCTACCGGCGTGTGCCATTCGTCCACCGAGGTGCTGGGCCAGCTCACGCAGATCCGCGACGCCCTGGTCAAGTGCGCCGACAAGCTCAACATTGCGGTGACCGGCGGCGGCACGCACCCGTTCCAGATGTGGCACGACCAGCGCATTTATGACAAGCCACGTTTTCGCGAGCTGTCCGAGCTGTATGGCTACCTGTCCAAGCAGTTCACCATCTTTGGCCAGCACGTGCATGTGGGCTGCCCCGACGCTGACACGGCGCTGGTGCTGCTGCACCGCATGTCGCGCTACATACCGCACTTCATTGCGCTGTCGGCGTCCAGCCCCTATGTGCAGGCACAGGACACGGCCTTTGATTCGGCCCGGCTCAATTCGGTGTTTGCGTTCCCGCTGTCGGGGCGCGCGCCGTTTGCGCTGACCTGGGACGAGTTCAGCGCCTACTTTGACAAGATGACCCGCACCGGCGTGGTCAAGAGCATGAAGGACTTTTACTGGGACATCCGCCCCAAGCCCGAGTTCGGCACCATCGAGATCCGCGTGTTCGACACGCCGCTGACCATTGGCCGGGCTGCGGCGCTGGCCGCCTATGTGCAGTCGCTGGCGTCGTGGCTGCTGGAAGAAGACCCCTTCATGCCGGCCGAGGACGACTACCTGGTCTATACCTACAACCGCTTCCAGGCCTGCCGCTTCGGGCTGGAGGCGGTGTATGTGGACCCTGCCACCGGAGAACACATGGCGCTGCGCGACCACATCCTGGCGACGATGGCACGCATTCACCCGCACATACAAAAGCTGGGCGCCGGTGCCGGTGTGCACCTGCTGCGCAGCAGCGTGGAGGCCGGCAACAACGACGCGCGCTGGCTGCGCGAACGCCAGGCGCAGGAGCGGCTGCTGGCCGAGGTGGTGAGGCAGTCGGCGCAGAAATTCCGCGGGCTGTAGGCCCGGTGCCGCCGCGGGCACCCGCGCCGCTATGATCGCGGCGCAACCAGGGCACATCAATGGGCGAATTCGAACTGATCCAGCGTTACTTTGCGCGGCCGTCGCGCCGCGCCGCCCTGGGCACGGGCGACGACTGTGCGCTGCTGGCGCCTGCGCCCGGCATGCAGCTGGCCGTGTCCAGCGACATGCTGGTCGAAGGCCGCCACTTCCTGTCCACCGTGGAGCCGGCCCGCCTGGGCCACAAGGCGCTGGCCGTGAACCTGAGCGACCTGGCCGCCTGTGGCGCCGCGCCGCTGGCGTTCACGCTGGCGCTGTCGCTGCCGCGGGCCGATGAATCCTTCCTGGCGCCCTTTTCCGCCGGTCTGCTGGCGCTGGCCGACGCCCACGGCTGCGACCTGGTGGGCGGCGACACCACCCAGGGGCCGTTGAACATCTGCATCACCGTCTTTGGCGAAGTGCCCGCAGGCCAGGCCCTGCTGCGCAGCGGCGCACGCGCGGGCGACGACATCTGGGTCAGCGGCACGCTGGGCGATGCAAGGCTGGCACTGGAGGTCTTTCGCGGCAAGCTGTGCGTTGCCGCCGATGTGTTCGAGGCAGCCCGCGCCCGCATGGAAGCACCCACGCCGCGCGTGGCACTGGGCGTGGCGCTGCGCGGCGTGGCCACATCGGCCATCGACATCAGCGACGGCCTGCTGGGCGACCTGGCCCATGTGCTGCGCGCCAGTGGCGTGGGCGCGGTGATTGACACATCCCTGGCCGCGCCGCTGATGGCCGCACCACTGCAGGGTGCACAGCGGCTGGAATTCATTCTGGCGGGGGGCGACGACTACGAGCTGGCCTTCACCGCAGCGCCAGCGCAGCGTGCGGCGGTACAGCGGGCCGCCGCGCAAGCGGGCACGGTGGTCACCTGCATCGGCAACATTGAAGCGGGCCCGGGCATCCGGCTGCTGGACCCACAGGGCCAGGCGCTGGACGCGCGCTACGCGTCATTCGATCACTTCGCCTGAGCCGCCCCAGGCAAAGGCCGCGTTCAGCCCTTGCCTTTGGGCTCGTCCAGCCAGATCTGGCGAGACAGGCCGCTTTGGGGGGACAGCGGCGCACCACCGCTGTCCAGGCGGGACATGCCGTCCGCCGGTCCGCCCACCACCGCTTCGGGCGGCACATAGATGCCGCCGTCCAGAATGAAGCGCAGGGCGCTGAGCAGCACCTCCTTGCCCGACAGCTTGGGGATGAAACCCAGCGCGCCTTTGCGCAGGGCCCACTGCACGGTCTGCATGTCGTAGGACGCTGACACCACCACCACACGTGCATCGGGGCAGGCACGCTCAAAGCCGTCCAGCGCGGACGCGGCGCCCACGGTGCCCGGCATGGACAGGTCCAGCAGCACGAGGTCAAAGTCGGGGTGCGCCCGGTAGGCCTCGATGGCCTTGGCCAGGGTATCGGCCTCGATCACCTGCACACCTTCCTGGATCTGGCGCAAGGCCAGCTTGAGCCCCTCGCGGACCAGGTAATGGTCGTCGGCGATCAATACCTTCAGATGTTGCACTTCGGGCGGGCTGCTGGCGTTGGGGTCGGCTTCAGACATATTCCAAAGTATAGGGTGCAGTGCGGGTTTTGTGCCGTTGCACATGTGCCAGCGATCCTCCATACTGCCCCACAAACGGCCCGCCGCGACGGACCGTGCACCATGACGGACTTCAAGAACCTTGCCCAGCTCTCGTCGGATGCTCTGCTTGTGGTGGCCGGGGGCTGCATTACCTATGCCAACCCTGCGGCCAGGGTGTTGATGGCGCCCGCCACCGGCGCACGGGACCTGCAGGGCCTGACGGCACAGGCGCTGTGGCAGCCCAACCCGCTGGATGCGGCCTGGGCCTGGGCCGGGGCCGGCCCGCTGCCACCTGCCACGGTGCAGCTGTGCGCGGGCGACCCGCACGAGACCGGCATCCGCCTGGAACTCACCGCCACCCGGGCACACTCGCCCGAGGGCCCGGTGTACTACGTCAAAGCCAGCCAGGCACAGGCACCGGGTGGCGGACTGGCCGAACGCGTGCGCACGGCGCTGGCCTTGAGCACCGACGCGGCCATGGTCGTGGACGCCAGGACGCTGGGTTTCCTGGACGCCAACCCGCCCGCCTGTGCCCTGATGGGCATGACGCTGCAGGCCGTGCGTGCGCGCGGCCCCGCCACCATGCGCCGGCGTGACGGCACGGGCCAGGAAGACTTTCACGCGCTGTACGCGCAGCTCATCGAGCGTGCGCCCCAGGCTCTGACACACGAATACGATTTCCTCGCGGACGACGGCCGCACCATACCCATTGCCGCGACACGCCAGGCACTGAACGTGGACGGCCGCTGGCTGATCTTCATCACCTGGCGCGACATCTCTGAGCAGGTTGCCGCGCAGGCTTTGGTGCAGCAGTTCAAGGACGCCTTCGATCAGGCGCCGGACGCCACCAACATCATCGACGTGCAGACGCTGAGCTACGTCTACGTCAACGAGCCCTTCGTCAGGTTGATGGGGCTGCCCCGCGAAAGAATACTGGCGGGCGGGCCGCAGTCCATGCCCAGGGAGATCGTGGTGGTGGACGACCTGGCGGCCTTCCTGTCGTCGGTAGTCGCCCACCACCCGCACACGCTGGTGCGCGAAAAAACGGTCACGCTGCCCGACGGCCGGCCGGCCACCTTTGAAAGCCACCACCAGGCTGTGTTTTCCGGCGGGCGCTGGCTGGTGCGCGCGACGCGCATCGACATCACACAGCGCAAACAGCAGCAACACCACCTCGGGCTGATCCTCGCCGCATTCGATGCCTCCAGCGACGCCATCTACATCATTGACCCGCAGACGTTTTCATACGTAGACGTCAACGAGGCCGCGGCCCGCCTGCACGGCGTGTCGCGCGACGAACTGCGCGCGGGGGGCGTACGTGGCGCATTCCCGGGCCGCTTTGACGACGCGGGCCTGCGCGCGCGCTACGACGATCTGATAGCGCGCTACCCCCAGGCGCTGATCGAGGATCGCCAGATTCCCCGCGCGGACGGGAAAGTGGTGTGGGCCGAGTCCATCCTGCGCGCCATCAGCGTGGACGGCGAATGGCGGGTGATCAGCGTCATGCGCGACATCACCGAGCGCCGCGCGGCCCACGCACGGCTGGAGCAGTTCAAGGCGGCGTTCGACCAGACATCCGACGCCGTGGCCATCGTGGACATCGACGCCATGGCGTATGTCTACAACAACGACGCCAACCTGCGGCTGCTGGGCATTTCGCGCGCCGAGATGGAGCACCTCACGCCGCCCGAAGTGGCGCGGCGCCTGGGCGACACATCAGACCAGAACGCCCACTTCGCACAGCTGATCGCCCAGTATCCGGAGCCGATCACGCGGGAGATCTCCTACCGGCACAAGAACGGCGGCGTGGTGCACTACAACGTGCGGCACCAGGCGATGCGCTCTGACAACGGCTGGCTGGCTGTCAGCACCAAGGTGGACATCACCCCGAAAAAGGCGGCGCAAGTTCAGCTGGAGCTGCTGCTGACGGCCATTGACGCCGCGCCCGACGCGATCGCCGTCGTGGACCCGGAGACCTTCCAGTACGTGCATGTGAACGACGCGGTGTGCCGCCTGCACGCCATGACCCGCAGCGAGGTCATGGCATCGGGCATGCTGGGCATGTTCAGGCATTTCACGCCCGAAACCCTGCGCCGGCGCTATGACGAACTTGTCGCCATGGCCCCCCAGGCGGTGTCCGAGGAGCGCACGGTGCATAGGCCCGACGGCAGCGAAATCATCACCGAGGCGGTACGCCGCGCGGTGCGCGTGGGCGACCGCTGGCTGGTGATCAGCGTGAGCCGCGACGTGAGCGAGCGCAAGGCCGAGCAGGCCAGGCTGAACATGCTGCGCGCCGCTATTGACCTCGCGCCGGACGCGTTTTTCCTGATCGACCCACAAGCCATGCAGTACGTTGACGTGAACCGGGCCGCCGGCGCGATTTACGGGCTGTCGCGCGAACAGGTACTGTCCCTGGGGCTTTTGGGCTACGTGCGCCACGTAGGCCTGTACGGCCACGACGAAGCCCCTGCCAGGCTGCAGGAAGACTACGCCGCCGTGATTGCCCGGTACCCGCAGCCACAGATCCAGGAAAGAAGCGTACGCCTGCCCGGGCGCGATGTGGTCTATAACGAAAACGTGCGCAAGGCCGTGCCGATCGATGGGCGCTGGCTCATCGTGAGCGTCACACGCGACATCACCGATCGCAAACGCGAGCAAGCCCGCATGGAACGGTTCGCCGCCGTGTTGAACCTCAGCGCCGACGCGGTGCTGCTGGTGGACCGTGCCAGCATGCGCATCATTGACGTGAACGAGGCCGCCTGCCGCATGCACGGCTACAGCCGCGACGAGCTGCTGGCCCTGCCACCGCACATGAGCCGCGACGGCACCACGCTGGAGCAACTGGCCGCCGACTATGACGAGGCCATTGCCCATGCGCCTGCGGTGCTCCACGCCGAGCTGGACGGGCGGCGCGCTGACGGCAGTTCGTTCAGCGCCGAGGTGCAGCGCCAGGCGCTCAGCCAGGACGACGGCGGGTGGATCATCGCCATCACGGTGCGTGACATCACCGAGCGCAAGTTGGCCGATGCAGGCCTGCAACAGCTCAAGGCCGTGGTGGATGTGGCGCCCGATGGCATGTACATCATTGACCCGCACGCGCAGGAATACGTCATGCTCAACCACGCGGCAGGCCATCTGTATGGCCTCAGCCGCGAAGAAGTCCTGAAGATGGGCATGGTCCGCTTCATGGCCTGGCTGGGCTCATTTGACAATGCATTCACGCCCGAGTCGATCCGCGAGCGCCATTTCTGGCTGATCGACAACTACCCGCAAATCCACACCAGCGAACGCCTGGTTCGCCTGCCCGGCAGGACGGACATCGTGACGGAAACCCTGCGCCAGGCCGTACAGGTAGACGGGCAATGGCTGATTCTGGTGGTAGTGCGCGACATCACCGAGCGCAAGCGCCAGCAGGCGCGCATGGAGCGCTTCGCCGCAGTGGTGAACCTCAGCGCCGACGCGGTTTTCGTCGTGGACCGAAAAACGCTGCGCGCCATCGACTGCAACGCGGCGGCGTGCCACATGTACCGGCGCAGCCGCGAAGAAATCCTGGCGCTGGCGCCCAACGCAAACCGGCCCGGCATGGACACCGCCGCACTGGAGCAGCTGTATGACGAAACCATTGCCCGTTCACCGGGCATCCACTACATGGAGCACGATGCCGTGCGCTCCGACGGCTCGGTATTTCAGGCTGAAACGCATCGCCTTGCCATTCGATCCGCAGACAGCTGGCTGATCCTGGCGACCGTGCGCGACATCACCGACCGCAAGCGGGCCGAAAGCGAGATACGCCAGCGCGTGGCCGAGCTGGAGTTGCTGCGAGAGGCCTATGACGCCGCGGTAGACGCGATACTGATCGCCGACCCCGAAACGCTGGACTATTACGACGTCAACCAGGCCGCGGTGAAGCTGCTGGGTGTCTCGCGCGAGGAACTGCTCGCGCGCGGCGTGCAGGCCAGCTACTACTCCACTTCCGGCGAGCCCTTTGATGCCGAGCGGTTCCGCAAGGGTTCACGTTATGTCATTTCGCGCGCGCCCGAGGTTTTGATCGAGGTACGCACCGTCAATCCGCTGGGCCTGGGCGGGCGCGACACGGTGATCGAATTCTCGCGGCGCGCGGTCCACATCGACGGCCGCTGGGTCATCGTCACCCTGATGCGCGACATCACCGCCGCCCATCGCGCCGAGGAGGAAATCCGCCAGCGCGTGGCCGAGCTCACCCGCTCCAACCAGGAGCTCGAACAGTTTGCGTACGTCACCTCGCACGACCTGTCCGAGCCGTTGCGCATGGTGGCCAGCTACACCCAGCTGCTGTCGCGGCGCTATGCCGACAAGTTCGATGACGACGGCCGGGAGTTCATCAAATACGCGGTAGACGGCGCACAGCGCATGAAGCAGCTCATTGATGACCTGCTGATGTATTCACGCGCGGGCCGCTCCAAGGTACCGATGCGCCACATCCGCCTGGACCGCTCACTGGACGACGCGCTGGCCAACCTGGCCCACGCCATAGAACGCAACGGCGCCACGATTGAGCGCACGCCCCTGCCCGAGCTGGTGTGCGAGAAAGCCGGCCTGACCCAGGTATTCCAGAACCTGGTGGGCAACGCGATCAAGTTTCGCGGCGAGGCTGCGCCGGTGGTACGCATCAGCGCCGTGGAGGACGAAAACTTCTGGACCATCTCGGTGGCCGACAACGGCATCGGCATCTCCAGTGAATATTTCCAGCGCATCTTTGTCATTTTCCAGCGGCTGCATGCGCGCACCAAATACGAAGGCACAGGCATCGGCCTGTCCATCTGCAAAAAAATCGTGGAGCGCCACGGCGGCCAGATCACCGTGGCCTCCGAGCCCGGCCAGGGCACCACCTTCAGTTTCACGCTGTCCAGATCACTCACAGAAAGCGAGTCACCATGAATATCGACGTTGCACCCAAGCCGCTGGACATCCTGCTGGTGGAAGACAACCCCGGCGACATGCGCCTGACCGTGGAAGCCCTGCGCGAAGGCAAGGTGCTGTGCAAGCTGCACTGGGTGGAAGACGGCGTGGAGGCGCTCGACTTCCTGTACCGGCGCGGCAAGCACATTGACGCGGCGCGGCCCGACCTGATCCTGCTGGACCTGAACCTGCCGCGCATGGACGGGCGCGAGGTGCTGCAGCACATCAAGACCGACGCACAGCTGCGCCGCATCCCGGTGGTGATCCTGACCACATCCAAGGCCGAGGAAGACATCCTGCGCAGCTACGACCTGTACGCCAACTGCTACGTCACCAAGTCCCCGGTGGACTTTGACAACTTCATCGAGGTCATCCGCTCGATCGACCGGTTCTGGCTGGCGCTGGTCACGCTGCCGCCAAAGTCTGACGACTGAAAGCCCCCGGCATGAGTGACGGGCCCCAACACATCCTGCTGGTGGAGGACAACCCCGGCGATGCGCGGCTGATCCGCGAACTGCTGGTCGACGAGATCGGCCGCGCCGCATTTGACATGCAGGTGGCCGAATCACTGCAAGCCGCGCTGACCGTGCTGGGCGCCGTGACGCCGGACGTGGTGTTCCTGGACCTGTCACTGCCCGACAGCTTCGGGCTGGAGACGCTTTACCGGCTGCAGGGGCAGGCACCGTCACTGCCGGTGATCGTCCTGACCGGCAACGAAGACCAGCAGCTGGCGCTATCGGCCGTCAAGGCTGGCGCGCAGGACTACCTGGTCAAGAACGACCTGTCCGGGCGCCTGCTGGTCAAGACCATGAAGTACGCCCAGGAGCGCAAGGCGATCGAGGCGTCCTTGCGCATCAGCGAAGCGCGCTTTCGCAGCCTGGCCGAACTGTCGTCCGACTGGTACTGGGAGCAGGACGCGCAGCTGCGCCTGTCGTACCTTTCAGAAGGCTTTACGGAAAAGGCCGGGATTGATCCCAAGGCGCTGCTGGGCCAGCGCTGGTGGGACCTGACGCGCGCCGGCGCCGAGGCCGACTGGAGCGTGCTGCGCGCGGCGATGGATGCGCGACAGGCATTCCACGACGTCGTGATCCGCTACCCCACGGACGGCGGCGGCTCGCTGCACATCAGCATCAGCGGCGTGCCGGTTGCCGCAGACGGTGACCAGACCCTGTACCGGGGGCTGGGCAAGGACGTGAGCGCGCGCGAGCGCGCCGCCGCCGCCTTGCGTGGCAGCGAGGAGCGCTTTCGCCGCATCATGGACACAGGGCGCGACGGTATCCTCATGACCGACGCTGAAGGACGCATCACCTTTGCCAACCGACGGGTCGCTGCCATGCTGGGCCATGACGAAGCCGAACTGACCGGCCAGCACCTGGGCAGTCTGGTGCACGACGCGCCCCTGGCACCAGACGCGCCGGTGGGGTCCGACACCGCGCTGGACGGCAGCACCGGCGTGGCGCTGCGCCGCAAGGACGGCACTGCCATGCTTGCCATGCAGACCACCTACCCGGTGCACGGCAAGGACGGCCTGCACGCCGGCACGCTGACCATCGTGACCGACATCACTGAATTCAAGCAGCGCGAAGAACGCGTGCAGCAGCTGGCCACGCTGGCCGCGCAGAAAAGCGAGGCTGAGCGCGCCAGTGCCGCCAAATCGCGCTTCATGGCGGCCGTGAGCCACGACCTGCGCCAGCCCATGCATGCGTTGGGCCTGTTCCTGGACGACCTCAAAAGCATCGAACTGCCGCCGCAGACGGCGCCCTTGCTGGAGCACATGGAGTCGGCGCTGCACTCCACCCAGTCTTTACTGGATTCCATCCTGGTGATCTCGCGGCTGGAAAGCGGGCTGATCGCGCCCAACTTCATGGCGTTCCCGCTGCAGCCCGTGCTGGAGCGGTTGCGCCGCGCATTCAGCGCCGTGGCGCAGAAAAAGGACTTGAGCCTGCGCGTGGTGGCCTGCAACGCGGTGGTCTTCAGCGACCCGGCCCTGCTGGAGCGCATCCTGGCCAACCTGACCTCCAACGCCCTGCGCTACACCGACAGCGGTGGCGTGGTGCTGGGCTGCCGCCGGCGCGGCCAGGCATTGCAGATCGAGGTATGGGACACGGGCCTGGGCATTGCGCCCGAACACCAGGAGGCGATCTTTCGCGAGTTCTTCCGCATCGAGCGCGCTGACGACAACCGCGGCGGGCTGGGGCTGGGCCTGGCCATCGTGCAAAGCTGCACGCAGCTGCTGGGTTACACCGTGGGGCTCAAATCCGTGCCGGGCCGGGGTTCGCGCTTTTCGCTGCAGGTGCCGCTGGGCCAGATGCCCGCCCACGCGCTGGCAGAGCCCGACCTGATGGCCGAAGACGACAGCGGCCCCGCCACCTTTGCCGGCCTGCGCGTGCTGGTGGTGGACGATGACACCGTCATTCTGGAGCGCACCGCGCGGCTGCTGGAGCGCTGGGGCTGCAAGGTGATCATGGCGGCATCAGGCCCGCAGGCCGAGGCGCTGCTGGCACGCGAATCCGCGTCGCCCGACCTGATCATTTCCGACCTGCGGCTGGACCACGGCGAGCTGGGCACCGAAGTGGTACAGCGCCTGCGCGCGCGGCTGCGACCCAGCCTGCCCGCGCTGCTGCTGACCGGGGACACCTCGCTACAGACTGCGCGCGACGTCCGCCGCAGCGGCCTCACCCTGCTGTACAAGCCCGTGCCGCCGGCCAAGCTGCGCATCGTCATGAAGAACCTGCTGGGTGGCTGACCCGGCACTTGACCCGGCACTTGACCCGGCAGCCGAGCCGGCCCCCGCACCGCACAGCACAGCCACCAGCGCGCCGGCATCTACCGGCAATGCATCACCGCGCCACACCACGTGCTGGTCAGCGCGGCACAGCACGAGCTTGTGGCGGTAGGCATCGGGTACGCCATCACGGGCCTGCACATCCAGCACCGCCAGCGGCATGCGGCGCGCCTGCGCTGCGGCCACCAGCGGCGTCACATCCGCCTTCGCATCCAGCCGCAGCAGCGTGTAGGCCGGCCCGAACGCGTCGTACAGCGACCGGCCGTCAGCCAGCCACAAATGCGGCGCGCGGCAACCGGGCACGGTGGACGGCGTGAAGCCACCCATGGTGTAAGCCGGTGGCGCCTCACCGTCGGCCACGATCACGGGTGAGCCGCTGTAGTAATAGCCGAAGTTCAGCCCCGCGCAACAGAACTGCTGCACGTTCAGGTCATACGACTCCTGGCCGATGCGCTCGCGCTCGGCAGCGCCGGCCTCGTTGGCCGCTTCGATGTTGGCCGGCACAGCGCTGCGCGCGCGGATCATCTTCTGCGCATGGTCCATGGCGAAGTGCGACACCTGTTCGGTGATGGGCTGGCGCTCGGCCTCGTAGGCATCCAGCATGGCCTCGTCACCCCAGCCCTGCACGCGCGCTGCCAAAAGCCACGACAGGTTGATCGCGTCGGCAATGCCCGCGTTCATGCCGTAGCCCGCGTAAGGCACCCACAGGTGCGCTGCGTCGCCGGCAATGAACACATTGCGGTCACGAAAGCGGTTGGCCACCAGGCGGCGGCCCACCCAGTCTTCCTTGCTGATGACCTCGTACTCAAAATCTGCGCCCACGCCCAGGATCTGGCGGATGGACCAGTCGCGGTCCACAGAATCAAACTCGGGCTCATGCGCGTTCAGGTGGTTGTGCACCAGCCAGGTCTCGTGCCCGTCAATCGCAAACATGGTGCCGCAGCGGCGCGGGTTGACCGAGTAATACGACCAGGCCAGTTTGCCCGGCATCAGGGCGCGCAGCCGGGGCGCGCGGATCCAGGTCGACTGCACACGCTGGATCACCGGCGTGCCCTCCAGTTTGGCACCCATCTGCTTGCGCACGGGGGACGCACCGCCATCGCAGCCCACCAGGTACCGCGCACGGATCGTACGCGTGGTGAGCGCGTCCAGGTCCAGTGCCGAGGCTTGCACGCCACCGGGCGTTTGCGTGAAGCTGGTGACCTGCGTGCGGTTGAGCAGCGTCACATTCGCCAGTGCTGCGGTGTGCTCCAGCAGGATCGGCTCCAGGTACACCTGGTTGATGCGGTGCGGCGGCTCGGGCGTGGGCCACCAGGCGTCGGGGCCTTGCGTTTCGGTGTAGCGGTCGCGCCGGCACGGGATGGGAATGCGCGTGAGCTCCTGCCCGGTGACGCTGGTACGGAACACCACATCGTTGGGGTAGTCCGCCGGCAGGCCCGCGTCGCGCAGCTTGTGGGCCACGCCCAGGCGGCGGAACTGCTCCATGGTACGGGCCGACACATGGTTGCACTTGACGTTGGGCGGCTCGGCGTAGCGGCGCATTTCGGCCACCACCACCTTGACGCCGCGCCCGGCCAGGTCCATGGCCAGTGTCAGGCCCACGGGGCCGGCGCCCACCACCAGCACGTCGCAGTCCAGCGGCTGCATAGTCTGTTCAGTCATTCGGGTTCAGTCCAGCTTGATGTTGGCGGCCTTGATCACCTTGGCCCACTTCTGCGTTTCGGCCTTGATGTAAGCGTCAAAGGCCTGCGCCGTGCCCGGCGCCGGTTCCACGCCCAGGTTGCGCATGGCAGTCTTGATGGCGTCGTCGTTCAGTGCGGCGGTGATCTCGGCGTTCAGCCGCGCCACCACGGCGTCGGGCGTGCCCGCGGGCGCCACCAAGCCAAACCACCCGGTGGAGTCATAACCCGCCAGGCCCGCCTCGGACACCGTGGGCACGTCGGGCAGCATGGGCAGGCGCTGCGGGCTGGTCACGGCATAGGCCGTGAGCTTGCCTGCCTTGATGTGCTGCAGGGCCGACGGCAGGTCCACCACGGCCAGCGGCACCTGGCCGGCCAACACGTCCAGCGCGGCAGGGCCGGAGCCGCGGTACGGCACCTCGACCAGCTTCACGTCGGCCATCTGGGCAAACAGTGCGGCCGACAGGTGCATGGCCGTGCCGTTGCCGCCGTGGGCAATCGACAGCTTGCCCGGCTGCGCCTTGGCCAGCGCCACCAGTTCCTTTTGCGTCTTGGCAGCCACCGACGGGTTGCCGATGATCACGAACGGAATGGCCGCCAGCATGCTCACGGGCTTGAGGTCTTTTTGCGTGTCAAACGGCATCTGCGCATACAGGCTGCTGTTGGCTGACAGCGCCCCGGCCGCCCCCACGCCCAGCGTGTAACCGTCGCCCGGCGCGGCCTTGGCCACAACCGTCAGGCCGATATTGCCACCCGCGCCGGGGCGGTTGTCTACCACCACCTGCTGGCCCAGTTTGTCGTTCAGGCGCGGCACCAGCATGCGCACCACGGCATCGGTACTGCCGCCAGGTGGAAAGGTCACGACGATGCGGATGGGTTTGGTGGGGTAGGCGGCTGTTTGCGCGTGGGCGGGCAGCGTGGCTGCGGCGCACAGCGCGAACGCCACCGCTGTGCGGCGGGAAAAAGTTTGCATGCTTGTCTCCGGATGTTGTTGTCCTTGATTGGAATCAAACTTCATTCATTCGTAAATCAAGAAATTACGAATGAAATATGATTTATCTTCATGAATCAACCTGCCCACGCACCCAAGTTCACGCCCAGCATGCGCCAGCTGCGTGCATTTGTGGCGGTGTACGAGCTGCGCAAACTCAGCGCCGCGGCCGAGCAGCTGTCAGTCACCCAATCGGCCGTGAGCGTGCTGGTGCGCCAGATGGAAGAGGGCCTGGGCGCCCGGCTGTTTGACCGCACCACGCGCTCACTGCAGCCCACCCAGGCCGCACGCGAGGCGCTGGTGGTGGCCCAGCGCATCCTGCGCGATGTGGATTCACTGGGTGCAGGCCTGCGCGACCTGGCCGGCCTGCGCCGCGGCCGCATCGCCCTGGCCATCACGCCCACACTGGCGGAGATCCTGCTGCCAGCGGCCATTCGCCGCTTCAACACCCTGTACCCCGACATCCGCGTGGTGATTGACGACTGCGCGCCCGACCAGTTTGTCAGCCGCGTGATTGGCGAGCATGTGGACTTTGGCATCGGCACGCCCGAGCGCGCAGGCGCCGACGTGGACACGCAGACGCTGGTGCGCGACCACCTGAGCCTGGTGTGCCCGCGCAGCCACCCGCTGGCCGCGCGCAAGACCCTGCGCTGGGCCGACCTGGCCGGCCACCCGGTCATCACCGTGCGACCGGGTTACGGCATCCGTCCGCTGATCGACGGCACGGCCGCCAGCGCGGGCGTGGTGCTGGACGTGGTGAACGAGGTGTCGTTTTTGTCCACCGCGCTGTGGATGACAGCCAGCGGCGTGGCCGCGTCCATCATGCCGTCGGCCTTTGCGCGGTATTCGGGCTACGGTGCCGACCCGGCGTTGGTGGTCAAGACACTGACGGCGCCCAAAGTGTCGCGCGACATCTTTGTGGTGACGCGGCGCGGCCGCTCGCTGCCGCCGGCCGGGCAGGCACTGATCGAGGTGGTGCGCGAAGAGATGACGCGCACACGCGGGTGAAACAGTGCGCGATGCGTCAGGCCGCCAGCCGCATGCGCGTCTGCGCCCGGTCGTGCTGTGTCACACCCCCGTAACCCCAGTCCGTTGCCGGCACTTCACGCACGGTCACGTAGCTGGCTTCTTCCAGTTCGCCCCCCGCAGCCAGCTGGCGGCGCAGCTCGGCAAACGCCGCTTGTACAAACGCGGCCTTTTGCGCCGGTGTGTTGGTGCCGCTGGTCACGGTGATCTCCAGAATCGCCGCCGTGCGTTGCACCGCCTGGCCACCCACGTACCAGCGCGCGGCGGGCAGGTCATCAATGGTCACAGCGGTCACGGCGGCGCGTTTGCCCAGCGTGTCGGCCGTGATGCGGGTGAGTGCGGCGGCCAATGACTCATAGCGTTCGGGGTTTTGCAGCGGGGCTACTTTGAGGTACAGGGTCGGCATGGCGGTCCTTCAGGTTTCGTGGCTTTGAATGTAGGGATCGACACGAAAGACGGAAACCTTGCGCGGAGCAAAGGGGTGTTGCAGTGGGTGCAATGGGTTTGCGTTGCGCTTCTTCTTGGATCAGGCGTGCGGGGTACTCTGCTCCGCGGCTGTCCCCCGGGGCTGCGTCCCTCCTCCTAATACTATTCATACCGCCCCCGTCGCGCTGAAGGGGGCCCGAGTCGATGACCCCGTCCTCCTCCTTGGGATTTTGATCCCGACATAAAGACTGGGGCACGACCCGGATTCGACGCTGTAGCTCGAACGGTGTCTTGGGG
>CALRYY010000058.1:0-24737 GCA_943372515.1 Ramlibacter sp. 2FC
CGACACGGTGGTGAACGCGGCGATGGCCGGGTTCACGGTGGCGCTGTCCGATGTCACAGAGGCGATGGCCTGCTGCAGCACGGGCAGGTGGGTGCCACCGATTGCCAGCGTGTTCGCATAGGCCTCCGAGACCGTGGTCTTGTTCACCAGGATGGCCTTGGCGGCTGCGAAGGCGGGGGCGGTGCTGGCATCGAGCGCCACGGCGGCTTCATAGGCGATGGTGCCCTTGCTGGCGCCGGCCGCAAAACGCGAGGTGACGAATGCCAGTGCCTCGGCGTTGGTCTGCAGGCCCAACGGCGTGAGGAAGGCGGCGGCAAAGGTCAGGGCCGTCTGGCTGTCGGGGTTGAGGCTTTTGTAGGCGCCGGTGCCCGACAGGTCGCGTGCCAGGTTCGCCAGGCTGCGGCCGTTGGCTTCGTAGTTGGCGCCAAGCTCGGTAAGGTAGGTCGCGCCGGGCGTCGCATTGAACATGGCGACCGTGAGTTTGAGCAGGTTGGTGCGTTCTTGTGTGGTGAGTGCCATGTCGGGCCCCTTTGGTTGTGCTGTTGGGCGCCGGTCACGGAATGTGCCCAGCTGCTAACACGGTAGGGGCCACGCACGCCACGCCGTGCAGGCAACAACAGCAACAAGATGTAGGCGGATGCGGACCAGCTACGGCGCCGGGTTCCTACAGGCATCAATGCTGAGCAGCGCATACACCGCGTCATGCGGCGCCGCCGTGCCCACCGGCTGGCGCGCGCCAAACAGCGTGCGGTCGTCGTGCGCCAGCTCAGGCCGCTCGCGTTCGTCGATCCAGTCGTACACCACGGTGCGCGCGGCCACGCGCCATTCGCTGGCGCCCAGCGCACCGGCGCGCCGCTCAAAGCGGTCCAGGTAGCGCCCGCACAGCAGCGTGGCCCGCGTGGGCGTGGCCGCCGGCGCCTGCAGCGCAAAAAACGCGCTTTCCACTACCGCCACGTCGCCATGCAGCTCGATCAGCACGTTGTTGATCTGGTGCACGCGCCGCCCGCCCTGGCGCAGCTTCAGCAAGGCCTGGTCGATGAAGCCGCTGGCGCTGCCGTTCCAGGCGCCGTGGCAGTCGGTGGCGTCCGGCCAGTAGGCGCTGCGCAGCGCCGCCTCGTCCGCGCGGTCAATGCCGCGGCAGTAGCGGTACAGACAGTCGCGGATGGCCTCGCGGTCCAGCAGGGCCTGTACGTCGGGTGCGTTCATGAGGCGGCCTTGCGGAACAACTGCACGATGTTGCCCTCGGGGTCGCGCAGCGACAGCACGGCGCCGTGGCTGCCCATGTCGCGCAGGCCCAGCACCTGGCCGCCCGCGGCGGTGATGCGCTCAGTCGCGCCGTCAAAGTCGTTCACCTCCAGCACCATCACCAGGCCCGCGGTGGCGGGCGCGGCCTCTTCGGCGCAGGCCAGCGCCACGTTGGTGTTGCCCACGCCGTATTGCAGCCAGCGGTCGCCGTCGCGGAATTTCAGGGCCAGGCCCAGCGCCGATTCATAAAACGCATGCAGCGCGCGGGGCTCGCGGGCCACCATGTACACGTTCTGCACGCGCGTGGGGGCGAAGGTGGCGGGGGTGGAGGTCTTGGGGGCGCTCACAGCGATGTCTCCGACATGCCGCCGTCCAGGCGCAGCACTTCGGCGCTGACAAAGCGCGCGTCGTCGCCGGCCAGAAAGCAGATGGCGTCGGCAACGTCCTGCACCGTGCCCAGGCGGCCCAGCGGCGTGCGGGCAATGCGCCGCGCGTCCAGCTCGGCGTTGCGCACCTTGGCCGTGCCCTCGGTGGGCACCGCGCCCGGCGCCACCGCGTTCACGCGGATGCCGCGCGCGCCCAGCTCGGCCGCCGCCGCGCGGGTGATGCCCATCACGCCGGCCTTGATGCCGCTGTACACCATGGAGCGCAGCGGCGACTTGAAGCCCGCAATGGACGCCACGTTGATGATCGCGCCGCCGCGCGCCGGGTCCATCACCTCGGCCGCGGCCTGTATGCCCCAGATCACGGACTTGAAGCCGATGTCCACCATGCGGTCCATGGCCTCGGGCGTGATCTCGGCCGCCGCCTGGTAGCGCACCCCGGCCGCGTTGTTGACCAGGATGTCCAGCCGGCCTGCCTGCGCCACCAGGCGGCGCACGGCCGCGTGCATGCCGTCGCGGGTGGACACATCCTGCGCCAGGCCAATGGCCTGGCCGCCGGCGGCGCGCACTGCGGACACGGCCTCGTCCACAAACTCGGGCTTCAGGTCGTTGATGCCCACGGTGGCGCCGCGCTGCGCCAGGGCCAGCGCGGTGGCCCGGCCAATGCCGTGGCCCGCGCCGCTGATGAAGGCCACGCGGCCTTGCAGGGTTGAACTCATTGAGAACCTTTCGTGTGGGGCACCAGCAGCGCATCCAGCGCATAGGCACCTTCGCCCTCGTCCAGCACGACGAGCGGATTGACGTCGATCTGCGCCACCGTGCCCGCATGGGCCACGGCAAAGCGCGACAGCGCGGCCACGGCGCGCGCGGCGGCTGGCACGTCGGCGCGCGGGCGGCCACGCACGCCGTCCAGCAGCGCATATGTTTTCAGCGAGCGCAGCATGGCCGTGGCCTGGGCCTCGGTTACTGGCGCGGTCTGCAGCGCCACGTCCTTGAAGACCTCGGCATAAATGCCGCCCAGGCCCACCATCACCATGGGGCCGAACACCGCATCGGTCGTGGTGCCCAGGATCAGCTCGGTGCCCGCAGGCGCCATCTGCGCCACCAGCACGCCAGTGATGTGTGCTGTGGGGGCCCGCTGGGCCACGCGCGCCAGCATGGCGTCGTAGTCATGGCGCAGCTGTTCCACATCGCGCACGCCCACCACCACGCCGCCCACTTCGGTCTTGTGCGCAATGTCGGGCGACACGATCTTCAGCACCACCGGAAAGCCGATGGCCTGCGCGGCGGCCAGCGCCTCTGCCAAGGTGCCGGCGGTGGCCTCGCGCAGCACCGGCAGGCCGGCGTCCGCCAGCACGGTCTTGGCCGCTGCTTCGCCGGCAAAGGCTTCGGAGCTCAGGGGCAGCACCGGCGCGGTGGACGCCACATCGCAGGCGGTGGCCGGGGTCTGTAGCGCGCCGGCCTTCACCAGCGCGGCCAGCGTGGCGCAGGCGGCGTCTATGCCCTCCACCGTGGGGTAGCCCATGGCATTGAGCTGCTGCGCCACCTCGCGCGGCGCCCGGCAGCACAGCAGGATCAACCGCCCGGGGTGGGCCGCGCGCACCTGTTGCAGTGCGGCCAGAAACACATCGCGCAGGCGCGGCATGTGGAATGCGTTGGCTGACTGCAGGATCAGCGCGTCGCAGGCGGCGTCTTGCACCACGGCGCCCAGCACCTGGGCCAGCACCTCGGGCCGGCTGGACACCTGGGCCGTCATGTCCACCGGGTTGGCGGGCGACGCCAGTGGCACCGCCGCCAGCACGCGCTGCTGTGTCTCGTGTGCCAGCGGCGGCAGGGCCAGGCCCTGCGCGCTGGCCGCATCAGCCAGCAGCACGCCAAAGCCGCCCGACGCCGTCAGCACCGCCACGCGGTTGCCGCGCGGCAGGCGGTCTGCGCCCACCACGGCCAGCGCATGGCCCACCTCGATCAGTTGCTCGATGCTGCCCACGCGGATGGCGCCCGTGTTGCGCAGCACCACGTCAAACACCGCGTCAGACCCGGCCAGCGCGCCGGTGTGCGACGCCGCCGCCGCGCTGCCCGCGTCCGACACGCCCACCTTCAGCACCACCACCGGCTTGGCCGCAGCGCGCGCCAGCGCCAGGGCCTGCACCAGGCGCGGGCCGTTACGGCAGGTTTCCATGCAGCACAAAATCACGCGCGTGGCCGGGTCAACGGCCAGCGAGGCAATGGCGTCGGCAATGTCCACATCGCATTCATTGCCCGTGGTCAGCAGCCGGCTGATGCCCGCGCCGCGCTCGCTGGCCATGCGCATCGTGTAGCTGCCCAGGTTGCCGCTTTGCGACACGATGCCCACCGGCCCCGCGGCGGGCAGGCCCGATTCCAGCGCGACCGAAAACGTGGCAATGGCCTTGTGCGCCACGCCCACCGAGCCCAGGCAGTTGGGCCCCACCACGCGCATGCCGCTGGCGCGCGCGATGGCGCCAATCTCCTGCTGCAGCACTGCGCCGGCTTCGCCCAGCTCTGAAAAACCCGCGCTCAGCACCACCGCTGCGCGCACGCCGCGCGCCGCGCAGTCGCGCACGGCCTCGGGCACGGCCTGGGGCGGCACGGCGATCACGGCCAGCGCGGGCGCCTCGGGCAGATGGTCCACGCTCGCATACGCTGCCAGCCCCTGCACCGTGCCGCCCTTGCGGTTGACGGGGTAGATGCCGCCGGCAAAGCCGTACTTCAGCAAGAACTGCAGCGGCCGCCCGCCGATCTTGGTCACGTCGTCCGACGCGCCGATCACCGCAATGGCGTTGGGCGCAAACAGCGCGTCCAGGCCCGCGCCCACCTCGGGTTTTGCCGGGGTCATTTATTTACCCTTGTACACGGGGGGGCGTTTCTCGAGGAAGGCCATGCGGGCCTCCTTGGCGTCGTCGGTGCGCGACAGCGCCATGGTGAAGTTCTGCTCAAAGCGGTAGCCGTCGCGCTGGGGCATCAGGTCCATCATGTTGGCGGCCTGCTTGGCATAGGCCACGGCCAGCGGGCTCTTGGACGCGATCTCCTGCGCCAGCGCCATGGCCGCGGGCATCAGCTCGGCGGCGGGCAGCACTTCGTCGATCACGCCGCGTCGGTACATCTCGGCGGCCGTCACTTTCATGCCGGTAAAAAACATGCGCCGGCTGAACGAGCGGCCCACCAGCGTGCGCAGCATCGAGATGCCGCCGGCCAGGCCGACGTTGATCTCGGGCATGGCAAAGGTGGCGTCTTCGCTGGCCAGAAAGATGTCGCAGGCCGACATCAGCCCCATGCCCGCGCCCAGCGCCGGGCCGTTCACCGCCGCGATCACGGGCTTGGCGCATTCGCGGATGGCGTTGCCGGTCTCGCGCGTCCAGCGGTTGTGCGCGAGGAAGTCGCCGGCCTTGTCCGGGTCGGGCCGGTCCTTCAGGTCGGCGCCCGAGCAGAAGTACTTGCCGGTGCCGGTCAGCACGGCCACGCGGATGTCGTCGCGCTCGGACACTTCGTCAAACGCGTCGATCAGCTGGCGGCGCGTTTCGCGCGCCAGCGCATTGACCGGCGGCTTGTCCAGCCGCACCACGGCGATGTAGTCGGCAACTTCCAGATGGACACTCATCGTGCGCTCCTGCTTTGTGGGGATGCACCGGCCTGTGCGGGGGTCTGGGCCGGGGTGGGGGTTTGCTGCAGCCAGCGCGCATGCAGCAGGCGGTCGCCGTAGCGGAATTCGGACGCGATCAGCCGCTGGGCCAGCCGGGTGGCCAGCACCTCTTCGCTCATGCCCATGCCGCCGTGCATCTGGATGGCGCCCTCGGCACAGGCACGCGCCGTCTCGGCCATGGACAGCTTGGCCAGGCGCAGCGTGCGGCCCAGCACATCGGGGGGCGTGGCGGGGTCGGTGGCCAGGGCCATGGCGTGCATCAGCAGGCCGCGTGCGCCCAGAAAGCGCACATACAGGTCGGCCGTGCGGTGGCGCAGCGCCTGAAAGCTCGCCAGCGCCACGCCAAACTGGCGGCGTTCCTGCAGGTGCGTCACGGTCAGCTGCAGCATGGCGCCCAAAGCGGCCACGGTGTCCACTGCCGTCAGCAGCAGCGCGGCGTTGTCGGCCTGCGCCAGCGCGGCCTGCGCGGCAGTGCCGCGCGCAAGGCAGGCCGCCGCCGGCACGGCCAGGCCGTCCAGCGTCAGGTCCAGGCCCTGGCGGCCTTCCATGGTGCGGTACGTGGCCGTGGGCGCGGGGATGCGCTCGCGCTCCAGCACAAACAGCGCCACGTCGTCGCCCGTGCCCAGGCGCGCGGCCAGCACGGCGTGCGTGGCCGTGGGTGGCAGCTCGGCGCCCAGCAGTGTGCCGCGCAGCGCGTAGCCGATGTCCAGCGGCTGCGCGGTCAGCGTCACCTCACCCAGCGGCGCCGACAGCGCGGCCAGCGGCGCGACCACCGCACTGCCTTCGGCCACGGCCTGCAGCCAGCGTGCGGCCACGTCAGGCGCTGCGGCCTGCAGCAGGATGGGCGCCACCGCGCAGGTTTCTGTCACCGGCAGCTGCACGCCGTGCTGGGCCAGGCCCTCGATCACCGCGGCCAGGTCGGCAAAGCTGCCGCCCACGCCGCCGGCGTCTTCGGGCACCAGCGTGCAGGCCCAGCCCATGTCGCGCACGGTGTCGCTGGCGCGCAGGTCGGTGGTGGCGTTGTCTTGCGCAAAGCGCGCGGCCGCGTCCAGCAGCATGCCGGGGAACAGCGGGGGGAAGGAGGGGGAGTTGGTCATGCGGTGCCCAGCAGTTCGGTGGCAACGACGTTGCGCTGCACTTCAGACGTGCCGCCCGCGATCGTGCGCGCGCGGGTGAACATGTAGTTCTGGATCCAGATGCCGGGGCCGTCGCTGTCGTCGTCGCCATCCATCTCGGCCAGGAAGCGGTGCGCCGCCGTGGGGCCCACCGCGTCCAGCGCGATCGAGGTCAGGCGCTGGGCCACATCACTGCACAGCAGCTTGATGACCGAGGGCTGCACGCCCAGCGGGCGCTGGTGCAGCAGCGCGTCGGTGGCGCCGCCCAGCAGCTCGCGCGCGCCTTTCACGTCGGCCTCGGCCAGCAGCAGGCGGTAGCGCAGGCTGGAAAAGTCGCGCTGCCCCGCGCCGGCGCGCGCGGCCTCGTCCACGATGCGCGTGACCTGGCGGCGCACCAGCTCCAGCCGCGCCACGTTGGCCGGCGGCAGGCGTTCGCGTTCCAGCAGAAATTTCGCGCAGGTCCAGCCCCGGCCGGGCTCGCCGATCAGGTTGTCGGCGCGCACGCGCACCTCGTCAAAAAACACCTCGTTCAGGTGGTGCCAGCCGTCAATGCTGCGGATCGGCCGCACGGTGATGCCCGGTGTGTCCAGCGGCACCAGCAGCAGCGAGATGCCGTCCTGGCGGCGCGCTTCCTTGCTGGTGCGCACCAGCATGTAGATCATGCTGGCTTCATGCGCGTGCGAGGTCCAGGTCTTCTGGCCGTTGATCACATAGTCGTTGCCGTCCAGCCGCGCGCTGGTGGACAGCGACGCCAGGTCCGAGCCCGAGCCGGGCTCGGAATAGCCCTGGCACCACCAGTCGGAGCCGTCCAGGATGCGCGGCAAAAAGCGCGCCTTCTGGTCCGGCGTGCCAAAGCGGATGATCACCGGCCCGATGTGGCCCAGACCGTGGTGGTACAGCGGCGGGCAGTCGTTTTCGGCCATGACCTCTTCAAAGATCAGGCGCTGTTTCACGTCCCAGCCGGTGCCGCCGTGCTCGCGCGGCCAGCTGGGCGCGCCCCAGCCTTTGGCATGCAGGATCTGCTGCCAGCGCTGGTATTCGCGCTTGGTGACCTTCTGGCCCGCGGCCACCACGGCGCGGACTTCCGGGGGGCAGGCGCTTTGGGCAAAGTCCTGCAATTCGCGGCGGAATGCGGCGTAGCCGCCCTCGCCCTGTGCGGTGTCCTGCATGTTGTCTCCAGCAAAAACGGTTGTTGTTCTAGTGCGTTGCCAAGCTTGGGTTGCTGCCCTTGCGCAGCGTGGTGATCAGTTCGTCCAGTGCATCGGCGGCGCCGTCGGCGTCGCGCTGGCGCAGGCTGTGCACGATGCGCCGGCGCAGCGGGAACAGGTCGGGGCGCGGGCGCACCGGCAGCACATGCGTCATGCGTTCGCGCAGGATGGCCGACAGCGTCTGCGCCATCAGCATCAGCGCCTCGTTGTGGCCGGCCGTGGCGATCGCGCCAAAAAACCGGCTGGCCGAATCAATGCGGTGCGACAGCGGCGCGTCGTCAGGGTGCTGCTCGATGGCGGCCACGGCGGCCTCCAGCGCGTCCAGCTCGGCGCTGCTGGCGCGGCTGCACGCCAGGCGCAGCAGCGTGCCGTACAGCGTGCGGTAGGCCTCGTCGATGTCGGCTTCGCCCAGGCGGCCCTTGAGCACCAGCGTGCGCAACGATTCCGCCAGCATCATGTAGGCGCCCTTGTAGAACACCAGCGCCTCATCCGCCGGCCCGCCACCCATGTGGCGCACCTGGCCAATGAAGATCCAGTGGTCACCGGCCTCGTGGCAGGCATAGTTGCTGCACTCAAAGCTGGCCAGGCAGTCGTTGATGACCGGCAGGCCCATGGCGCCTTCGCGCCAGCCCACGCCGTCAAACTTGTCTTCAATCTTGCTGGACGCAAACCGGCCCGACAGCGCGTCCTGGTTTTGCGACAGGATGTTGATGGCAAAGCCTTCGGCGCTGGTAAAGGTGGGCAGCAGCTTGCTGGCCTTGCGCAGGCTGAACAGCACCAGCGGCGGCGCAAGCGACACCGAGCTGAATGAATTGCAGGTCAGCCCCGCGGGCCGGCCGTCAGCCGTGCGGGTGGTGATGACGGCCACACCGGTGGGAAAGCAGCCCAGCAGCTGGCGCAGCTGCGCGGGCTCGATGGTCGGGGCCGCCTCAGCAGGCGGCGCCAGGGCGGCTGCGCTCATGGCAGCGCTCAGGCAACAGCCAGCTCGGCCACCGGCTCGGCCACGTGGGGCGGGTCGTTGGCGATCTCGCGCTGCACCGCGGGGATGATGACCTCACCCCACAGCGCCAGGTGGCGCAGCATGGTGGGCTGGTCAAAGTCGCCCATCTGCGTCTGAAAGCAGTAGTGCACCGGCTTGAGCGTGCGGATCTCGTTGACCACGCGCTCGATCACCAGATCCACCGGGCCCACCGGCAGCATGGCGCGCATTTCCTCCAGCGTGGGCTCGCCTTCGGCAATGCCTTCTTCCACCTCGTAGTCGTCGGCGATCTGCGCCGTGCGCCGCTTCAGGCTCAGGGCCACGCGGCGCTGGTAGCGCGCCACTTCCAGGTAATGGTCCACCTCGGCCGGGTTGTTGCTGGCAAAGCAGGCGCGCAGCAGGCCCACGGGCACCTGGGCCGGGTCGCGGCCTTCGGCCAGCGCCACCTTGTCGATCAGTGCGCGCGTTGCGCGCAGCTTTTCGGTGCCGCCGTCGCCGCCCGAGACAAACACGTGGTGGCCCCCGCGCACCGCGCGCGCGACAAAGGCCGGGTCCACGCTGGTGACCCACATGGGCGGCATGGGCTTTTGCACCGATCGCTGGCTGATGGCGCTCATGGGCTGGCGGTAGTACTCGCCTTCGTAGCTGAACTTGGGCTGCTTCAGGCCCAGCTCCAGCATGTCCATGATTTCAAAGGTGCGCTGCTTGGCTGTTTCCAGCGACACACCAAAGCGGTCGAATTCAAATTGCTGGTAGCCCGAGCCAATGCCCAGGTTCAGCCGGCCGTCGCTCAGCTGGTCCACCATGGCCACGTCGGCGATCAGGCGGGCCGGCGTGTACAGCGGCGCCACCACGATACCGCTGCCCAGGCGGATGCGCCGCGTGACGGCGGCCACGTGGGCGATCATGGTCAGCGGCGACGAGCACATGCCGTAATTGCTGAAATGGTGCTCGGCAAACCAGGCGCCGCCGAAGCCGGCCTCGTCGGCCACGCGGGTCTGCTCCACGGCATCGCGCAGGACCTGGTGGGATGTCTTGTGCTTGTTGCGCTGCTGCATCAGCATGAAAATTCCGAAATCCATCGTGTGTCTCCTGTTGGCTTGAGGGCGTGCGATGATGGTAGGAGCGGGTGGCACGCCGTGACCGCCAACCTGCGCACAGCTTCTTTGCGTCTTCTGAAATGAAAGCACTGGATTCACTGCGGATCTTCGTGATCACCCAGCAAAAGGGCAGCCTGTCGGCGGCCGGGCGCAGCCTGAGCCTGTCGCCGGCCACGATCTCGCGGCGCATCAGCGCGCTGGAAGACGAGCTGGGCGTGCAGCTGGTGGACCGCACCAGCCGCAACCTGAAAGTGACCGAGGCCGGCCGCGCCTTCCTGGCGCGCGCCGAGGTGGTGCTGGAGGCCATGGCCGAGGCCGAACAGGCCGCGCGCGACGCCCGCCAGCGCCCCGAAGGGCGCCTGCGCATCCATTCGCGCACGCAGATCGGCATCCGCGTGATCGCGCCGCTGCTGCCGCGCTTTGCCCAGCTGTACCCCGACATCCATGTGGAATACGAGCTGTCCGAGCACCCGGTGAACATCATCGAGCGGGACTTCGACATCGACATCCGCACCGGTGAATCCACCGATTCGGGCTTTGTCATCAAGCGCCTGCTCAGCAGCGACGAAGTGCTGGTGGCCAGCCCCGCGTTTGCCAAAACCCATTCGCGCATCCAGCACCCGTCGGACCTGGTGCGCATGCCCTGCCTGATCTACCGGCGCGAACACGAGGCCACCAGCTGGAAATACATCGACGAGCAGGGCCTGCAGCAGGAGCTGCCGATCCAGGGCGTGCTGGCGTCCAACAACGGCGAGGTGCTGCGCCTGGCCGCCATGGGCGGCATGGGCATCGCGCTGCTGTCCGAGCCGGCCGTGCGCGCCAGCATCCAGGACGGCTCGCTGGTGCGGCTGCTGCCGGGCTACCGGTTTGCAGTGCGGCAGTTTTCCAACGGCGTGTTTGCGGTGTTCCGCCAAAGCCGCACGCTGCCGCTGAAGGTGCGCGCCTTTGTGGACTTCATGGCCGATGCGCTGCGCGAAGACGAAGCGACCCCGGCCCCGCCGCCGTCAGCCTGAGTGCAGCGCGCCAAAGCGCTGCACCGGCGCGCCGGCCACGCCCAGCCCCTGCACCTCAAACAGCCCGCCGTCCTGCGCCAGCGTGCCCGCCAGGTGGGTGCTGCGCGAAATGGATGTGACATACAGCGTGGCCAGGTCCGCCCCGCCAAAGCACAGGCTGGTGGGGTAGGTGGCCGGCACCGCCACCAGGCGGTCCAGCCGGCCGTCGGGTGCATAGCGCGCCAGCTGGCCGATGCGTGTGAGCACCGTCCACACAAAGCCCTGCGCGTCCACCGTGGCGCCGTCGGGCCCCGAGCCCAGCGTGTCGGTCTGCACGAACGGGCGGCGCCCGGCCAGTGGCCCGGTGGGGGTGTAGTCGTAAGCCCAGATGGTGCGCACCGCGCTGTCGGCCACATACAGGGTGCGGCCACCGGCGCTGAAGCATGGGCCGTTGGCCAGGGCGAAGCCGGGCGCGATCTGCTCCACGCTGCCGCCCGGGCTCAGCCGGTACAGCCCGCCCAGCACCGTGTCGCCCGGCGCGCGGTTGATGTGCAGGGTGCCGGCAATGAAGTTGCCCCAGGGGTCGCACTTGCCGTCGTTCAGCCGCACGTCGGGGTGGTCCACGTCCAGCGTGGCCAGGGTGTGCAGCGCGCGCGTGGCGAAGTCGTAGCGGGCAAAGCTGTTGCGCAGCGCCGCCACCACGCCGCCGTCGCACAGGGCGATGGAACCCACCGGCGCGGGCAGCGCGTGCCGCTCGGTCCGGCCGGTGGCCGGCCACAGCCGGTGCAGCGTGCCGGCCAGCGAATCGATCCAGCACAGGGCCTGGGCCTGCGCGTCCCAGCAGGGGCTTTCGCCCAGCAGGTCCACGCTGTCGCCCAGCCTGCGAATCCTTGTCTGTGTCATGGGCGCGAGTGTGGCCAACAACCGCACACGCGCCGCGGCCGGTGGCGTAAAGCTGCTTTGCAGATTCTGCGCACGCGTGCCGCCGCGGCGCTCCTAGAGTCGGGCGCATGAACGAAACCAATGCGCTCCCCCCGCCGCTGCAAGGCTTTCGCGTGGTCGAGCTGGGCAACTACATCGCCGGCCCCGGCACCGCCATGGCGCTGGGCGACCTGGGCGCCGAAGTGATCAAGATCGAATCGCTGGAGGGCGACGCCGCGCGACACACCGGCCCGTTTGGCCTGGCCATGCTGCATGCCTACAACCGCGACAAGCTGTCCGTGGCGCTGGACCTGCGCGCGCCCCAGGGGCTGGACGCCGCGCGCCGCCTGATCGCGCGCGCCGACGTGCTGGTGCAAAACCTGCGCCCCGGCGCACTGGACGCGCTGGGCCTGGGCGCCGATGCACTGCGCGCGGCCCAGCCGGCGCTGGTGCATGTGTCGATTGCCGGCTTTCCGGCCGGCGCGCCGTCGCGCGACCGCCCGGGCTACGACATCGCGGCCCAGGCCGAAAGCGGGCTCATGTCCGTCACCGGCGACCCGCAGGGCTTGCCGCAAAAGGTGGGCGCGACCATCATCGACGCGGCCACGGTGCAGGTGGCGGCGCAGGCTGTGCTGGCCGCGCTGCTGCGGCGCACGCGCACCGGCGTGGGCGAGACCATCCGCATTTCGCTATTGGAGGTGGCGCTGAGCCTGCAGGCGCCCAACTGGAGCGACTATCTGGTGCGCGGCGTGCAGCCCACGCGCAGCGGCGACGGCCAGCCCATGGCCGCGCCGGCGGCCGATATCTTTCATACCCGCGACGGCATGGTGGTGGTGTCGGCCTATGTGCAGGCGCACTGGGTGCGGCTGTGCGACACCATTGGCGCGCCAGAGCTCGCCACCGACCCGCGCTTTGCCACCAACGAACTGCGCGTGGCCAACCGCCCAGCCATGAAGGCGGCCGTAGGCGAGCACCTGGCACGCCTGGGTACCCATGAATGCGTGGACCTGCTCACGCGCCACAACATCGTGGTGGGCGTGGTGCGCAGCTACGCCGACGCGCTGCACGGCGACGACTTTCGCGCCAGCACCATGGTGATTGATGCGCTGCCCGGCGGCGGGCAGCCGGGCTACCGCAGCTTTGGCCTGCCCTACGAGCTGTGCGGCACACCCCGGCGGCCCAGCACGGCCGCGCCGGCCCACGGCGCGCACACCGCGCAGGTGCTGCACGAGGCGGGCTTCAGCCCGCAGGAGGTGCACGCGCTGGTGGCCGCCGGCGTGGCCCGCCAGGCCGCGCCCGTGCCGCGCGAGCGTGCATGACCTGGAAAGCAGCTTTTCATACCCTGGCGGTCCGGGCCCGGGGCCGCGGCCTAAACTGACCTCGCACTGCACAAGCGCACCGCTTCACCCCCACCCAGGTGGACGTACAAAACAGGAGACAACACAATGAACATTCGCCATTCCATCGCCACCCTGGTGCTGGGCCTGTGCGCCGCCGGCGCCGCCATGGCCCAGCAGGTCACCCGCATCGTCGTGCCGTTCCCGGCCGGCGGCGGCACCGACCAGTATGTGCGGCTGCTGGCCGCCGACCTGACCAAGCGCGGCATGCAGGTCATTGTGGAAAACAAGCCCGGCGCCAGCGGCATCGTGGCGGCCGACCATGTGGCACGCTCGCGCGCCGACGGCTCCACGGTGCTGATGTCGTCGCTGGGCATCCTGGCCAACAACACCGTCATCTACGACAAGCTGCCCTACGACCCGTTCAAGGACTTCGCGCCCGTCACGCAGATCGCCTACCAGCCGGCCATCGTGGTGGGCCGCATGGACCTGCCTTACAAGAACATCAAGGAAATGGTGGCCTATGCCAAGGCCAACCCCGGCAAGATCAACCGCGGCTCGCCGGGCGCGTCCATCCTGACCAACCTGGCGCCCATGGCGTTTGAAAAGCAGGCCGGCATCAGCACCACGCACATCCCGTTCAGCGGCGACGCACCGGGCCTGCAGGCGCTGCTGGGCAGCCAGATCGACATTCACGGCACATCCATCACCGGCCCGCTGCAGCATGTGAAGGCCGGCAAGATGCGCGTGCTGGGGGTGATGGACAGCCAGCGCCTGCCCCAGGTGCCCGATGCGCCCACGTTCAAGGAGCAGGGCTACGACATCGAGGCGCTGCTGTGGTATTCGCTCTCGGTCCCGGCGGCCACGCCCAAGGACGTGATCGACCGCCTGAACCGCGCCGTCAACCAGGTGATTGCCGACCCCGACTTCGTGGCCCGCGCCCGCGCCATCGGCATGGAGCCGCGTGGCGGCACGTCCGAAGACCTGGCCAGATTCATCCGCACCGAATTCGACCGCTGGGTGCCGCTGCTGCAAAGCCTGAACCTGCCCAAGCAGGCGCACTGAGCCGACCCCTCAAGGCCAAGGCCCCCTGGATGTTTGACAACACGGTGGCCCTGGTCAGCGGCGCCGGCCAGGGCATAGGCCTGGCCATCGCGCGGGCCCTGTTGCAGGCGGGCTGCCGCGTGGCGCTGACCGACACACAGCTGGACAACGCCACCCGGGCTGCGCACGAGATCAATGCAGCGGGCGAGCGCTGCCGCCCCTATGCGCTGGACGTGCGCGACGCCGCGCAATGCGCGGCCGTGGTGGCCGACCTGGAACAGGCCTGGGGCCCGGTGGGCGTGCTGGTGAACAACGCCGGCATCGGCGGCAACGCCACGCTGGACACAGGCGACCTGGCCGGTGACCTGGACCGGGTGATGGCGGTGAACGTCAAGGGCATCGTCCACCTGACCCAGGCCTGCGCCGCGGGCCTGAAGCGCACGCGCGGCGCGGTGGTGAACGTGGCGTCCATCACCACACTGGTGGCCACGCGGGCCAACATCGCCTACGGTGCGTCCAAGGGCGCGGTGGGCCAGCTGACGAAATTCCTGGCGCGCGACCTGGGGCCCCACGGCGTGCGGGTGAACGCCGTGGCGCCGGGCCTGGTCATGACGCCCCTGACCGAAAAAATAGCGCAGGACGCCGACCGCCTGCAAATGATGGTGGGCCGCACGCTGCTGGGCCGCGTGGGCGAGCCCGGTGACATGGCCGGGCCGGTGGTGTTTCTGGCGTCGCCCATGGCGGCCTACGTGACCGGCGTGATCCTGCCGGTGGACGCGGGCTACACGGCCAACTGAAGCACCCGGCGCTGCGGCTCGCGCCAGGTACGGTATTCACGGCCGCGCAAAGATCGCCACGCGCCCGATCACACCTGCGTCCTTCAGTATCTTGCGGTGCCCCAACCCCTCGGTTGCCACCAGCTGCGCACCGCGCACTGCATGCGCATAAGCCTGGCCGTCGGCAAAGCGGTTGATGCTGTCGCCGCGGTCGTGCACCACCAGTGTGGGCACGCGGATGCGCGGGCCCACGGCGGCGGGTTCAAACTGCGGCATCAGGATGCCCTCGCGTGCCTCGATCAGCTTTTGCATGGCCGCGCGCGTGCCCTCAGACAGGCCGAACACATGCGCGAACAGCCGCGTGTATTCGTGGGGCGATGCGGGCGGCGCCAGCAGCACCAGGCGGTCCATGGGCGTGCCGCGGCTGGCGGCATACGCCGCGGCGTTGGCCGCCAGCGAATGCGCCACCACCGCACCGATGTGGTGACCCTCCTGCATCAGGCGGCCCACCACGTACTCGATCACACGGGCAAACTGCGGCAGGTTGCTGGTGGCGCCGGCGCTGCGCCCGTGCGCGGGCATCTCCACCATCACCACGCGCATGCCCTGGTCGGCCAGCGCGTCGGCCAGCGGCAGCATCTGGCGCGCATGGCCGCCCCAGCCGTGCAGCAGCAGGGCCACCGGCCCGTGCGGCGCCACACGCCGCTGGTACAGCGTGATGCTGGCGTCCTCAAACGGCCAGGCGTCTACCTGCCAGCCGCCGTCCCACACGGCGCGCCGGCTGATCCATTTGGGCGGCAGCGGTGTGCCAAACAGGCGGTAGGCCGCGCGCACGGCCAGCGCCGGCCACAGGTGCTGCGAGGTGCCCAGCGCCAGGCGGAACAGGCGCACGCCGGGGCTGGCCTGGTAGTAGGCCGACGTGGCCTCAAGAGCGGTGCGGGGGGTCATGGTGAAATCCTTTCTCCGCACAGTCGTGCGAAATGTGGGAATGACAGAAGCAAGTGCCACATCGCCGTCAGATCCTTCTGGGGTCAGGGTTGGTAGCTCTTGACCAGGCGGTCCCACGACGCCTGGGTGCGGTCCGCCGCGCGCGGGTCGCGCAGAAAGCGGGTGTCGTGCAGCATGCCCATGATCAGGGCGCTGAGTTCGCCAACCAGCTGGTCGGCGTCGGTATCAGGTGCCAGGTGCCCGGCCTCTACGGCCTGCAGCACGGTGCGGCGCAGCGCGGCGCGCCAGCGGGTGACTTCGTTCAGCAGATGGTCGCGCAGCTCGCCCGCGCGGTCGTCCAGCTCAAAGGCGCCGGCGGTGTACAGGCAGCCGGTGCTGGCCTCCACGTCGCGGGTGCGGACGATCCAGCGCCGCACGATTTCATTCAGCCGCGGCAGGCCCTTGGGACTTTGCATGGATGGCACAAACACCTCGGCAAGGAAGCGGTGGCCAAATTCCTCGATCACGGCCTTCTGCAAGGCCTCACGCGAGCCCACGCGGGAGAAAACGCCGCTCTTGGACAGGCCGATGCGGTCCGCCACCACCTGCAAGGAGATGGCCTCCAGCCCCTCAGCCAAAGCCATGTCCAGCGCGGCGCCGACGATGGCGGCGCGCGTGAGCTCTGATTTCTGGGTTTTGGCGTCCATGGAAGCGGATATTAGCACGTGTGTGCGAAATGGCAAACGGAGCCTTTAAGTAGCCAGCAGCAGGCCCTCGTCCAGCAACCGTTGAACGATGGCCGCTTGCAGCGCATCGCGGCGGCGCTTGGCCTCGGGCCGGGTGGGCACCTTGCTGGCCATCCAGAGCTTGAAGTCCACGAACGTGGCGGGTGAAACCGTCCGCATGCGTGCCATGCGCCCAGTGGCCGACACCACCACGTGCTCAAACCCGGGGGCATTCGTCAGCACAGTGGCGCGCACAGCCTGCACCGGCCACAGGTCGCCCTCATCGTCCGAGAACCGGAACGGGTGCGGATCGTCGCCCTCTGGCTGGCGGCGCAGAAAGTCCACCTCAAAGCCTTTGGCATTGATGGCGGTTTCGTTTTGCCCCTCCTTGCGCCGGAAAGTGGGGTCGGCCTGCTGCAGCACCTGCAACATCGAAACGTCCAGCCGGCCCAGCTCGGTGATGAAGCGCACGCGTTTGCGCGCGTCCCAAAGCAAGTCCACATCCTGCGTGGCCAGCGCGGCCTGCACGATGCGCACGCTGGCCGCCGCCTCGTACGCATACAACGCATGGGTGCCCACCACGGTGAAGTGCTCGCCCAGACCGGCGTCCTCAATGGCCTGTAGCACCGCCAGCACGGGCGAGGGCACCCGCCCCACTTTCAGCGCCTTGTTCAGCCGCTCCGCATCCCGCAGCGCCTCGCGCAGCGACTTGAGGCGTGCCTCCGTAGTCAGCTTCTGGCGGCTGAAGTCGTCAAACAGTTTTTCGGTGTCCGCGTTGCGCGGGCCAATGCGGCTTTGGCGGTTGTCTGGCCGCGTGCGAACCAGGTATTCATAGTCACCCTGCTTCTTCCAGTACATGCCGCCGGTGTAGCGCCGCGCCTCAGCCAGCACCCGCCGGTACTCACCAAGCACCGTGATCGAGTCGATCAGCTGGCGCGCGGCGTTGTCGGGCAAGGGCAGATAGTCCATTGGCCGTAATCTACGCGATTTTCAAAAATATACGGCCAATTTCAAGTCAATCCGCGCCGCTTTTCCCGCAGCATGAACAAATACAACCCCTCCACCTTGTCGCGCGCCCATGGCGTCTTGCGCAAAAACTTGAGGCTGGACGCCATGCTCGGGTCGCTGGTGAAGCAGCGCACCGGGATGCGCTCGCCCAGCCCGGCCCAGCCATAGTGCGCCACCAGCGCGGTGACGATGGCCTCCAGCGTCAGGCCGTGCAGGGGGTTGCGGGGCTGGGCGGGTGGGGGTGGTGCGGCCGGCGTGGTCATTGGGTCACCTCCGTGCTGCGCACTGCGGTGCGAGCTCGTTCGGGCGGCCGGGCGGTGCTCATGCGGTCTTCTTCCGGCTCTTGGCGGCGAGGGCCGGCCGCGCCTGTGCCACCGCCCCGCGCATGCCGTGCGTGATGAAGGCCACCAGCTGCGGCATCACCGCCGGGTCACTGGGCTGGTTCTTGCCTTCTGAAAGGCGCTGCACCCGCGTGTCGCTGATGTGGTGCAGCAGCGCGCCCAGCGCAAACTGGTAGCACCACACCACCTGCGCGCGGCTGACGCCGGGCGATTCCGCCGCCAGCGTGGTGTGAAAGGCATCAATGAATGCCTTGGCCATGGGGTCGAAGAACTCGCGGATGATGGCGTCTTCTTCTTCGCTTTGCAGGGCCAAGCCGCGTGTCATGAGCAGGGCGTAGTACTCGCCTTCCACACTCGCACGCAGGCGGATCACCGGGCCGATGAAGGCCTCCACCAGGCGCTGCAGCCGGTCGCCGCTGCCGTCGTCCATGGCCTGCTGCAGCGACGCCAGCCGCTCGGAGATCATCGCGCTCCAATGCTCGAAGATCGCGTGGTACAGCTGCTGCTTGGCGCCAAAGTAATAGCCCACCAGCGCCAGCGGCACGCCCGCCTCGTCGGCGATCTGGCGGATGGACACGGCGTGGTAGCCGTGCCGGGCAAACAGCTTTTCGGCCGCCAGCAGGATGTTCTGCCGGCGGTCGGGTCGGGCTGCGGCGGCCGGGCGGGCGGCGGTCATGCGGGTGTCTCCAGCGGTGCAAACTTCAAAGTTGCACGACTGTACAACACCCGCCGCCGGGTCAGAAGCGGTGGCGCACCCCGATGGCCAGCGAGTTGCCCGATGACTGGTTGGTGAACTTGTCTTTCATGTACACGGCGTAGACGTCGGTGCGCTTGGACAACAGGTAGTCGTAGCCCACGCTGGTGGTGGTGCGCCGGGTGGCTGCGCCCGTGTCGGGGCTCTGGCGCGTGCTGGCCGTCTGCAGCATCACGCTGCCCGCGCCAACGGGAATGGTGGCGCCCACATGCCAGGTGCGCACCTTGTCGTCCACCACGGTGGCAAAGTCGCGCCTTGTGTTGAAGTAGCCCGCGCTGATGCGCGCGAAGGGGAACGCATAGGCGCCTGACAGGTGCCAGGTGCTTTGTTTGGCGAGCACAGCGGCGGCGGGCCCCGAGGCCGGCACCGATGCATTGCCCATGTGTTCCGCCGCCAGGCCCAGGTTCAGCGGGCCCTGCGCATAAAAGGCACTGGCGCCACGGCGGTTGCCCACACCCGTGGTTTCGCTGGGCGCCCATTGCGCGTTGAAGGTCACGCCGCCCAGGTTGGGCGATGTGTAGCCCACGGCGTTGTTCCAGGCGGTGTCGGTGGTGCCCAGCACGCCGGTCAATGCGCGGTTGGTGGTCGGCGCGCCGCCGCTCAAAAACTGCGTGCCCTGGCCCACGGCCGAAATCCAGGTCTGCACCATGGCCGGGCCGAAGGTGGCCGAGTCGGCATACGAATTGGTGCGGATGAAGTTGATGAAGTTGCCCGTGGTCTGGCGGCCCAGGCGCAGCGTGCCCATGCCGCCGCTCAAGCCCACATAGGCGCTGCGGCCAAAGAACGTATCGCCTGCAAAGCGACCCGCCTCACCCGTGTCTGCGCGCAGGAACATGCCCAGCACAAACTCCGCCTTCAGGCCGCCGCCCAGGTCCTCGGTACCGCTGAAGTTCAGCTGCGACGTGGTCAGGCCGCCGCTGTCGACCCGTGTGCTGCGCGCGCCGCCGCTCAGCTCGCGGCTGCCGGCCCAGGCATCAATGGTGCCGCTCAGGGTGACGCTGGACTGGGCCAGGGCGGGGCCCGCGGCCAGCGCGGTGGTGAATGCAAACAGCAGGCTGGTGGTTCTCATGAAGGTCTCCTCAAGGTGGGGGCGAGTGAAGCCGCAGGGCGCCAGCCGGGCGCCCTGTCAGCGGGTGATTCAGCGAAGGGGGGGGAAGGGCTATGCCGGCGCCATGAGCCGCTCGTCAAAGATGGCTACCGCGCGCGTCCAGCCGGCCGATGCGCCGCGGATCTTGTGCGGAAAGCAGCTGATGTAAAAGCCGTGCGAAGGCAGTGATTCCAGGTTGTGCAGCTTTTCCAGGTGGCAGTAGCCGATGTGGCGCCCGGCCTTGTGGCCTTCCCAGATCAGGCTGGCGTCATGGGTGTCGGCATACTTCTTCGCGGTGTGGCTGAACGGCGCGTCCCAGCTCCAGGCGTCGGTGCCGGTCAGGCGCACGCCGCGCTCCAGCAGGTACATGGTGGCCTCGTAGCCCATGCCCACACCGGCAGCCAGGTAGTCGCTGTGGCCATAGCGCGCGCCGGCCCGGGTGTTGACCACCACGATCTCCAGCGGCTGCAGTGTGTGGCCGATGCGCGCCAGCTCAGCGGCCACATCCGCCGCCTGCACCACGTAGCCGTCGGGCAGGTGGCGAAAGTCCAGCTTCACGCCGGGCTGAAAGCACCAGTCCAGGTCCACCTCGTCGATCGTGATGGCGCGCTCGCCGTGGTTCATGGTGGGGTGAAAGTGGTAGGGCGCGTCCAGGTGCGTGCCGTTGTGCGTGTTCAGCTGCACGTCCTCCACCGCCCACACGGCGGCGTCTGGCAGGTCGGCCTGCTGCAGACCAGGGAAAAACGGCGCCATCTGGTGAAACGAGCTGTCGTGCCGGTGGTAGGCGATGCGCGGCTGCAGGCCCGGCGGATCCGAGGGCACGTCGTTTTCCAGGTAGATCGACAGGTCGACGATGCGTCTGCACATGGGGTTGCTCACGACTCCGCAGTAAAGCCCACCTGCTTGATGAGGCGGCGCCATTCGTCGGCGTCGGCCTTCAGCAGCTCGGCCAGGCCGGCGGAGCTGGACGGCTGCACCTCCAGCCCGAAGCCCTTGCCAAACTCCACCATGTCGGGCTGCGCCAGCGCGCGCTGCAGGTACTCAGACGCGCGGCGCACCAGGGCAGACGGCGTCTTGCCCGGCACAAAGAATCCATACCACTCCCGCACCGTCAGGGGGTAGCCCAGCTCGCGCAGCGTGGGCGCGTCGGGCAGGAAGGGCGAGCGGCCCTTGCCCGAGATGGCCAGCACACGCAGCTTGCCGGTTTTGACGTGGGGGAGGTAGTCGCCAATGGGCCCGCAAAACGAGGCGATCTGACCGCCAAGCAGATCCTGCACGCCGGGCACCGAGCCGCGGTACGGAACGTGGCGCAGGTCCACGCCCGTGAACTTGCCCAGCAGGATGCCGATCATGTGCGGCATGGAGCCCGCGCCGGGGCTGCCGAAGTTCGCCTTGGTGGGGTTCGCCTTGGACCAGGCCAGAAAGTCCTTGAGCGTTTTCACCTCGGCCGGCACGCCCGGGCCCACGGCCAGGCCGTGGTTGATGAAAGCACCCAGCGACACCGGCGCCACGTCGTCCAGCCCGTACTGCAGCTTGGGGTAGGTGTACGGGTAGATCGACAGCATGGACGACGGCGTGAGCAGCAGCGCGCTGCCGTCGGGGTTGGCGTCCTTGAGCGTGATCACGCCGATCTGCCCGGCCGCGCCGGGCTTGTTGTCTACCACCATGCTGGTGGCGTACTGGCCGCGCAGCTTGTCGGCCGTGCGGCGGGCCAGCACGTCGATGGTGCCGCCGGGCGGAAAGCCCGAGATGATGCGGGCCAGCTCCAGCGGTGCCTGGGCGTGGGCAAGGGGTGCAAACGATGAAAGGGCGGCGGTGCCGGCGGCGAATTGTGTGAAGGTGCGGCGGTTGATCATGGTGCGGTTCTCCTCCTGGCAGACCTCTGCCGGATTGCGCAAATTGTACGAACGTATAAAATACTGAACACTCGTACAAACCCGCATACATCCGGAGACGCCCGCCATGCTCAACGAAACGCACGACCCGGCCCTGAGCAGCTGGGTTGAATCAGCCAACGGGCCGGACACAGACTTCCCGCTGCAGAACCTGCCGCATGGTGTGTTTCGCCGCCGGGGCAGCCACGAGCCCTTTCGCGGCGGCGTGGCCATTGGCGATCAGATCCTGGACATGAGCGCAGCCTGCGCCATCGGCGCGTTCACCGGTGCTGCCAGTGATGCGGCCGAGGCGGCCGGTGCCTCCAGCTTGAACGGCCTGATGGCACTGGGGCAGCCCGCGTGGTCGGCGCTGCGCCTGCGGCTGTCGCAGCTGCTGCGCAGCGGCGCGATAGAGGCGGATGCCCTGCGCGGCTGCCTGGTGCCGCAGGCCGAGGCAGAGCACGCCGTGCCCGCGCGCATTGGCGACTACACCGACTTCTTCACGTCCTGGCACCACATGGTCAATGCCGGGCGCATCTTCCAGCCTGACGCGCCGCCGCTGCCCAACTTTCGCTGGCTACCCATCGGCTACCACGGTCGCGCGTCGTCCATTGAGGTCAGCGGCGCCAACTTCCACAGGCCCTGGGGGCAGACGCGCTCACCGGGCGCTGCGCAACCCGTGTTTGGCCCCACGCAGCGGCTGGACTACGAGATGGAGCTGGCCTGCTGGGTCGGCCCGGGCAACCGGCGGGGCGAGCCCATTGCCATTAACGACGCAGAGAACCACATCTTTGGCCTGAGCCTGTTCAACGACTGGTCCGCGCGCGACGTGCAGGGCTGGGAGTCGATGCCGCTGGGCCCTTTCCTGGCCAAGAATTTCCTGTCCACCGTGTCGTCCTGGATCGTCACCTGGGAGGCCCTGGCGCCGTTTCGCTGCGCGTTGCCACGCAGCGCGGATGACCCGCCGACACTGCCCCACCTGCAGCCCATGCACCCACTGCCTGGCCTGGACCTGCAGCTGGAGGTGTGGCTGCAGACTGCGCGCAGCAATGACCCGGTGCGTCTGTCGCGCAGCACCTACGCGCACTGTTACTGGTCGCTGGCGCAGATGCTCACGCACCACACAGAAGGCGGCTGCAACCTGCAGCCAGGCGACCTGCTGGGTACCGGCACGCAGTCGGGCCCGGCGCAGGGCGAGCAAGGTTGCCTGCTGGAGCTGAGCCATGGCGGGCAGCGGCCGGTGCAGTTGCCCCATGGCGAATCGCGCGCCTGGCTGGAAGACGGCGACACCGTCACGTTGCGTGCGTGGGGCGAGAAGCCGGACGCGGCGCGCATCGGCTTTGGCCGCTGCAGCGGCACAGTATGGAGCGCCAAAGCCCGCTAATGGCCAGGCGAAGGCGACGGCATGCGCAGCGTCACGAATTCTTCCGCAGCGGTGGGGTGGATGCCGATGGTTGCGTCGAAATGCGCCTTGGTGGCGCCTGCGTTCATGGCCACGGCAAAGCCCTGCACGATCTCGGCGGCGTCTTCGCCCGCCATGTGCAGGCCCACCACACGGCCGTCCGGCCGGTTCACCACCAGCTTCACGAAGGTACGCGCGCTGCGGCCCGACAGGCTGTGCCGCAGGGCTTTGAATTCGCTGCTGTACACCACGATGCTGTCCGCGCCAAAGTGGCTGCGGGCCTCGTCTTCGCCATAGCCACAGGTCGCAAGCTGCGGATGCGTGAAGACCGCCGTGGGGATGTACTCGTAGTCGACGCGGCGTGACGATGCACCGCCATACAGCTGGTCAACCACCACCATGGCCTCTGCAGTCGCCACCGGGGTGAGTTGCTTGCGGCTTGACACGTCACCAACCGCGCAAATCGAAGGCACCGAGCTGCGATAGTGGCCATCCACCACGATGGCGCCGCCCGCGTCCAGCGCAACGCCTGCGGTTTCCAGCCCCAGCCCCCGGGTGCGGGGGACCCGGCCGATGGCGTACAGCACCGTGTCGGCGTCAAGCCGCTGGCCATCCGCCAGTTGCGCCATCAGCCGGCCATCGCGCGGGTTGCGCTCCAGGGCGGCGACTTCGGCGCGCAAGCGGGTATCGACGCCGCAGGCCGCCATCTCGCGCGCCAGAAATTGCGCGGTGCCGCCGTCAAACCCGGCCAGCAGGTTCTCACGGCGGTGTACCAGCGTCACCTGGCTGCCCAGGCCCGCGAAGATGGAGGCGAACTCGCACGCGATGTAGCCGCCGCCCACCACCACCAGGCGCTGCGGCAGCTGTGCAAGATCAAACATGGCGTCCGACACGACGGCGTGCTGGCTGCCCGCAATGGCAGGCAGCCGGGGCTGTCCGCCGGTGGCGATCAGTATGTGCCTTGCTGTGTACCGCAGCTGCCCCACCCGCACCGCATGCGCGCCGTCCAGTTGCCCGTACCCGGGCACCAGTGTCACACCCGCGCGCTCCAGGAGGCTCATGTAGACACCGTTGAGCCGGGCAATCTCCGCGTGGATGCCGGCCTTCAGATGCGCCCAGTCAAGCCCGGGCGCTGGCCCCGGCACCCGCCAGCCGAAGCCGGCGGCCTCCTCGAAGGCCGATGCGTAGCCGGCGGCAAAGCTGTAGAGCTTCTTCGGGATGCAGCCCACGTTGACGCAGGTGCCGCCCAGCGTGGCGCCTTCGGCCAGCGCCACGCGCGCGCCCATGCCGGCGGCCATGCGGGCCGCCCGCACGCCACCGCTGCCGCCGCCCACTACAAACAAATCAAAATCGAAACCCGGCTGCGTCATGGGGTAGGGGTCAATGAAGGGCGCCGGGCCACTCGATCACAGCCGAGCGGATGGCGGGCGCAGCTTCGCAGCGGCGCACGTAATCGGCAAGCTGGGGGCGCGCGCCCCCTTCCCACAGCGTTTGCGCGCCCAGGTTCTTCATGCGCAGCAGCTCGACGGCCCAGAACAGGTCGGCCATGGACACCGCATCGCCAAAAATCCACGGGCTGCGGCGCCCGGCCAGCGTGTGCTCAAGCTGCTCGCATGCAGCTTCGGCCCTGGCGTAGGCGGCCTGCATCGCCTGCGGTGAAAACAGCGTTTCAGCGGCACTCAGTTCCTTGGCCCGTTTGGCGCCGTAGCCGCGCCGCAGGACATCATCGTTTGCGAACTCGGCGAGGTAGCGGTCGCAGCGGTCCACCTTGCCCATGGCGAACTGCACCCCCGTTCCCGCGCGCGGTGACGCCCCGTGGCGCTGCGGGTCTGGCGCCCGGCCGACCAGCATCTGGTAGTTG
>CALRYY010000059.1:0-24308 GCA_943372515.1 Ramlibacter sp. 2FC
CAGGCGGTGCCCGGTGGGGGCGATCTCTGCGGCGACGAGAAGCGCAGCCGCAGGGTCGGCGCGCGCAGCGCGCTTCGTAAACTGACTCGCCGCGGCTGTTCGAGCGGAGCGCGCAAAGCGCGCGCAGCGAGTTCTGCGGCGCGACCCTGTGGCGAGCACCGCAGTGCAGTCTGCGCAAAGCGCAGACCGGCGCAGTGTGAGCCCCCGCCGGGCACCGCCTGACGCGAAGCAGCGCGAGAGGAAGAAAACGCAACGCTAAACAACAACCGGCGCATGCAAATACACATGAAACGTCGTCCCCGCCCCAGGCTGGCTGTCCACGTCAATCGTGCCGCAATGCAGGCTCACGCATTCCTTGACGATGTGCAGCCCGATGCCCGTGCCCTGGATGTTGCCCACATTGGTGCCCCGGTGAAAACTCTCGAACAGCCGGGGCAGGTCGGCCGCCGGGATGCCGATGCCGCGGTCGCTCACCTGCAGGTGCAGCCGCTCGCCGTCCGCCGCTGCCCTGCAGGTCACCTGCGAATCAGGCGGCGAGTACTTCAGCGCATTGCCCAGCAGGTTGACCATGATGTGACGCAGCAGGTGCGGGTCGATCTGGCGCGCTTCGTCCACGCCGTTGCATTCCATCGCGATACGGGCTGCCTGCGGGTTGGCGCGGTCCATCTCGGTGGCGATCTGCACCATCAGCTCGGGCATGCGCTGGGGCCGGGGGCTGAAAACGAACTTGCCCGACTCCAGCTTGCTGGTCAACAGCACCTGGTCCACCATGTCGTTCATGCGCGATACAGCGGTCTTGATCAGCGTGAGCATCTCCTTGCGCTCGTCCGGCGGCAGACGGTCGCCGTAATCGTCCAGCAGCTCCACCGACGACAAAATGGCAGCCAGCGGTGTGCGGAATTCATGCGAGGCCACCGCCACAAAGCGCGACTTCAGCTCGGACAGCTCGCGCTCGCGCGACAACGCACTGCGGATGTCCTGCTCCACCTGGCGGCGCAGGGTCACGTCGGTCAGAAAGTTCAGCGTGGCGGGTGCGCCCAGCCATTCGAATACCACGGCGCTGATTTCCAGCCACACCACATCGCCGCTGCGGTGCACCACGCGAAACTGGTAATGGTTTTCCACCTGCTCGCCGCGCAGGCGGCGCAGGTGGTTGTTCAGCACCAGATCGCGGTCGTCAGTGTGGATGAACTCGATGAACGGGCGCGACCTGGCGGTTTCTTCGTCCAGCCCGGTCAGCGCCAGCGCGCGCGGGTTGGCGTACAGGATGCGCCCGGCCGCCGTCACCAGAATGCCCTCGTTGACGTTTTCCACCACGGCGCGGTACTTGGCCTCGGAGTCCGCCAGCGCGCGCTCGGCCACCTTGCGCCGCGAAATGTCGCGGATGAACGAGCTGAAGGTGTACTGGTCGCCCGTGCGCACGGGCCACACCGACAGCTCGGCGTCAAATTCCTCGCCGCTGCGGCGCAGGGCGGTGGTCTCTACCCGCCGGTTGAAGATTTGCGACGTGCCATGGCGCAGGTAGCGCTCAATGCCCGCGTTGTGCATGGGCCGGTGCACGGGCGGGATGATCAGCTCGGTCAGTGTCTGGCCGATGGCCTCCACCCGCGACCAGCCAAACATGCGCTCGGCGGCGTTGTTCCAGTCAATGATCAGGCTTTGCGCGTCGATGGTCACCACGGCGTCGTTGGCCGTGGCGATCAGCGCCTGCAGCCGGGCTGTGGCGTCGCTCAGGTTGCGTTCGGCGTCGGTGCGCCGGCTGATCTCGGCGCGCAGCCGTGCCGTCGTGTCCAGCTGCCAGGTCACGTCGCGTGCGATGTGGGTCACCCGCAGCAGTTCGCCGCCCGGGCCGCGCACAGGGAAGGCGCTTTCGCGCAGCCAGGCCGTGCGGCTGTGCGCCACGGTGTCCGAGGGCCTGGGGGGCTGGGTGATCCGGAATTCTTCGGTGTAGCCCCGCGACGAAACACTGGTGAGCAGCAAGCGCGCCTGGGCCAGGCGGGCCCGGTCGTCTGTGTGCACCCGGTCCATCAGGGTTTGGGGGCCGCTGGCCAGGCCCACGGCGCCAAAACCCCAGAAGCGCTCAAACGCCGCGTTGGAGTAAGTCACCTGCTGCGTGCGCGGGTCCCAGACCCACAGCATTTCATCAATGCTTTCGGCAACCTGAACCAGCCATTCCTCGCCCAGCCGGGGCGGGGCAGCTGCTGGGGGCGGGGCGGGCGCGCTCATATAACAAGCATACCCGTCCCGCTGGCGGGGCTTTGTCCGGCCTTGTACCTGCTCATGTGGGGCGACGTTCCGAACTATGCACAAAGCGCATGAAGAAGACGGGGTATTGGGCTTGTAACCCTAGGGAAAACCCTTATTCTTGATTCATACCTACTTTTCGCCACCAGACGGCGACCCTCTCATGTTTACCTTGTTTGCCCATTTGACCCAACTTCGCCACTGGATCGGCCGCCCGACCGCCTTGCGCATGACCCACCAGCCCGAAGGCGACGGCGTTGCCCACCAGCTCATGGAGCGTGCCGAATCCCGCGCCGGCCTGAACCCCCGTCAGGCCCGCGAACTGCGCCGCGCCGCCAGCGCCTATTTGAGCGTGGTGCGCTAAGACGCCGCAGCGTCAGAGCTTCACGCCTGCACCCTTGACCGCCGGTGCAAGCTGCGCGACCTGTTCGCGCACAAACCCGGTAAAGGTTGCCGGGCTGGCCGCCGAGGCCGTGATCCCCAGGTCCACCATGCGTTTCTTGATATCTGCCTGCGCCAGGATTTCGTTGCAGGCGGTGTTGATCCGCGCCACCACGTCGGCGGGCATTTTGGCCGGACCTGACAGGCCAAAGAAGTTGTCCAGCACCAGGCGGCGGTAGCCGAACTCGACCACGCTGGGCACATCCGGCACCAGCGGCGAGCGGTTGGCCGACGTGACGGCCAGCGGCACGATCTGCCCGCTTTTGAAGTACGGCACGTAGGCCGTCAGCACGTCAATGCCCAGCGGCACCACACCCGCGATCAGGTCGGTCGTCATGGGCGCGCCACCGCGGTAGGGCACATGCACCATGTTCACGCCCATGGTTTTCTTCATCAGCTCGCCATAGATGTGGCCGATGGACGCCGGCCCGCCCGAGCCAAAGTCCAGCCGGCCGGTTTTGCGCGCCTGGGCCTCCACGTCGGCAATCGTCTTGATGGGCGCGGCCGGGTTGGCCATGACCACGCAGGGCGCGGTGCCGATCAGGGCGATGTGGGTGAAGCCGTCCACCGGGTCATAGGGCTGCTTTTCCAGCGCAAATGGGCCAATCGAAATCGGCGTGGAGTTCGACAGCATCAGCGTGTAGCCGTCGGCCGGCGCCTGTGACACCACCAACCCGCCCACGCTGCCGCCGGCGCCGGGGCGGTTGTCCACCACCACGGGCTGTCCCAGCTTTTTGGCCAGTTGCTCGGCCATGACGCGCGCCACGATGTCGCTGGCGCCACCGGCCGGGAAAGTCACGACGATCTTGAGGGTCTTGTCGGGCCAGGCGGCAAAAGAGGGCAGTGCGACGGTGGCCGCACTGGCGGCCAGGGTCTTGAGCGCGCTGCGGCGGGTGAAGTGATGGGTCATGATGGGTCCAGGCAGAGGAAGGGCAAAGGGGCAACCCACTATAGGCAGCGCGGGCTGGCACGCCAATCGCGTCATACTTATCTGCCGCATAACAAAAGCGCCGAAACAGGGGTTTTGGCACCCACCCGAGCCCCAGCTTTGTGCACAGCCCGCCATGAGCCGACCCAGCGACCCGTTTGACACCTACCTGCTGCGCGTATTCAGCACGCTCATGGCCGAGCGCAGCGTGTCGCGAGCGGCGGCGCGGCTGAACCAGTCGCAGCCGGCCGTGAGCGCCGCGCTCAAGAAGCTGCGCGACATCCTGGGCGACCCGCTGCTGATCAAGGACAAGCAGCGCATGGTGCCCACCGAGCGCGCCCTGCAGCTGGAAGCCTCGGTGCGCATCGTGCTGGCCGAAATCGACGGCCTGCTGGCGCCTGCTGCGGCCTTTGACGCCGCCACCACGCGCCAGACCTTTCGCATCGGCACGCCCGACTACCTGGCGCCGCCGCTGATGGCCAACATGGTCAGCTACCTGCGCTTGACCGCACCGCGCGCGCGGCTCATGGTGCATTCGCTGGGGCCAGACTACGACTATGAGGCGGCACTGGCTGCCGGTGAGCTGGACGTGGTGATCGGCAACTGGCCGCAGCCGCCCGAACACCTGCGCATGGCCATCCTGCTGGAAGACGAGGTGGTGTGCCTGGTGGGCAAAGACCACCCCGCCGCCGGTGGCACGCTGACCGTGGCCGATTACCTGGGCGGCGCGCATGTGGTGCCGCTGATGTACAGCGTGACCCAGCGCGGCGTGGTGGAGTCGCACCTGGCGGCGCTGCGCATGGCGCGCGAGGCGACCGTGACCGTGCCGTTCTTCAACATGGCGCCCTACCTGCTGCCGGGCACCGACCTGGTGTTCACCACCAGCCGCCACTTTGCCGAGCACTATGCACGGCTCCTGCCGCTGGCCGTGGTGCGCTCGCCCATTGACTTTCCGGTGATGCGCTTTTACCAGCTGTGGCACAGCCGCACCCATCATTCGCAAAGCCATGCCTGGCTGCGCTCGCTGCTGTCGGCGGTGGCGCGCACGGCTGATGCCACCCAGGGCCTGCGCGCGCCAGAGCGCCGCACCGTGCGCAGCTGAACCGCTCAGGCGCCGGGGCGCGACGCTGAAAACGCCTTGGCCGCCGCGGCCGCCACCGCCAGGCGCAGCCAGGCGTGCTCCTTGCGCTGGCCCTGGCGGATGTGCCACAGCGAATCCACATGCACGGGCGGCACGTCAAACGGCAGCTCGCGCACCATCAGCTCGCTGGCCATGCCGGTCACGTTGACAAAGTGGCGCGGCAAGACCGTGAGCAGGTCCGAGCCGGACACCACCCGCCCGGCGGTGAAGAACTGGTTGACGGTGAGCATGATGCGCCGCGTCTGTCCCAGGGATGCCAACGCCTCGTCAATGAAACCGTACGGCCGGCCTGAAAAGCTCACCAGCAGGTGGTGCGCGTTGCAGAACTTCTTGAGCGTGAACGGGCCGCTGCCCAAAGGATGGCCCTTGCGCATCACACAGACATATTCGCCGTCGTACAGGCGCTGGTGTTCAAACGCCGCCTTGCCACCGGCCTGCGCCTGAGCGGTCAGGTCGGCCAGCACGGCGGGAAAGAAACCCACCGCCAGTTCGATATGACCGTCGTCCAGCAGGCGGCGCGGGTCGCGGGTGGTCAGGGGCAGCACCCGCATGGACACGCCGGGCGCGTCGGTTTCAATGATCTCCACCAGCCCCGGCATCAGCTCGGCGGCGGTGGCGTCGGCCATGGCCAGGATGAAGGTGTTGGTGGCCTCGGACGCCACAAAGTCACCCGGTGCCAGCGACGCCTCGATCTGGCGCAACGCATCCCCAATGGCCGGCCACAGTGCCAGCGCGCGCGGAGTGGGCTCCACGCCGTAGCCGCTGCGGCGCACCAATTCATCCCCCAACGCGTCGCGCAGCCGGCGCAAGGCATTGCTGACGGCAGGCTGCGTCATGGCCAGATTACTGGCCGCCCGTGTAAGGTTGCGCTCACTCATGACCTGGTCGAACACGCGCAGCAGGTTCAGGTCCAGGGTGCGGAAGTTGGGGCTATTCATACGTTTTGTGAATGATATACATCACCAATCTAAATTGGATAAATATCAGGGTGAACCCTAATATTCGTTGGCGCCCGGCAATTCCGCCACAAGCGTTTTTGTTTGAAGAGGGATTCACCATGACCAGCTTTGTCCACACCGAATACCCCAGCCAGCACCCTGGCGTGGTCCGCGCCGAACAGGCCGCTGCATCGATCAAGAACCTGGCCAGCGGCTTCAACGGTGCCCGTGGCGCCGCCACCCTGCTGCTGTCGGCCGTTGTCGCTGCGCTGCTGGTCGTTGCCAACCAGATCGTTGACACCTGGACCGAAGGCCACCTGCTGATGGCCTGGATCGTCATGTGGACCATTGCCTTCGCCGCATTGGCCCTGCTGGCCTCCCCGGCGCGCAACGCGGGCAGCGTGCTGCGCACGACAATGCGTGCCTGGTCCGAGCGCCGCAAGCAAGCCGCCGCTGACGACAAGCTGTGGGAGCTGGCCCTGACCGACGCCCGTGTGATGGCCGACATCAGCCGCGCCATGACCCGCGACACCGTGCGCGACGTGCGCGGTTACTACTGAAAGGCAGCTGCCATGACCGATCTGGCACCGCGCAGCCTGCTGGCAACACTGGGCCGCCGCCTGGTGGCTGCATTGAATGCGTGGTCGTATTCGATTGCACGTTCCCACGCTGACCGCCGCCGCCGTGCGGCGCAGGCAGCGCAGGCTGCAAAAGCCACGCCCGCGACGCCAGCGGACACACCGCGCTGGCCGACGAGCTGGGGCGACTGAGCTGCTGGCTGTACCGCGCCCGAAAAAGGCCACCGCATGCGGTGGCCTTTTTGTTTCAAGTGTTCTTGATGCGAGTGCTTGCTGAAGGCAACTGCTTGTCCATTTCCCGCTCAATCTGCTTGATGCTCTTGGCGGGTGTGGGCAGGTTTTCGGGCACGGTGCTGCCCAATTCGCGGATGGTCTGGCGCACCTTGGCACCTACTTCAAAGTGGGCCTTGTTGGCTTCGGCCTTCCCTTGAATGCCGTCGCGCCGCAGTTTTTCTTCGGCCTGTGTGGCGCGAACAGGTTGGCGGCCAGCTCGGTGCTGCCCATGTGATCCAGGATTTTGTCGCTCTTCTTCAGACCGCGGCGGCTGTGCAGGTCTTTGGCGCCGAGGCCGCCGTACAAGCCTTTGTAGCCGTGGTCCTGAAACACGGCGTAGTCCAGCGGTGTTTCCACTCCGGCAGATTTGGCGGCGGCCGATAGAGCTTTGTTGTGTGCCGTCAGCTCGTTGCGAAGGCAAGGCGACGCTCGTCTTCAGACAGCTTGGCAAACTGTGCGGTGTCGCCCAGTTCCTGCCGGCGCGTTTGCAGGGCAAAGTAGATTTGGCCAAGTGCAATGACAGGTTTGGCCGGGTCAGCGTTCTGGACGATCAGATAGCAGGCGTAGCGGGAAAGCTGGACGTCTTCGACCAGGCGCACCGCACCCGAGCCGATTTCGACCATATTGCTGACATCAGCAAAATGGTCCTGCTCAGGGTGCCCCGAATTGCGGCAAGCCTCGCGGGCCTTCTGGATGACGTGCAGGAAGTTGCGGTACTGCACGTAGTCCAGCACAGCGGCAAGCTCGCGCGCCAGCCAGAACTCATTTCCATCGTCGTCCAGGCGACGGATGGCCTCAAAGCCATTGGCGGTTTGAATCTGTCTCACAGGCCCAACTCCCTTAAGGAGTTTTCTCAAGCCGCTTGATTCTGCACATTTTCTGAGCGCGCATGAAAATCCCGGCCGAAGCCGGGAGGGGCGCTGAAGCTCAGGCCGCCAGGCGCTGCTCGATCTTTGCCTTGGTCTCGTTCAGCTCGGCGGGCAGGTGGTAGGCCAGCTGCTGGAACAGCTCGCTGTGCAGTTCCAGCTCTTTCTGCCAGGCCGTCTTGTCGATGCTGGTCACGGTCTTGAACTGCTCGGCGGTGAAGTTCAGGCCCGTCCAGTTGAGTTCTTCGTAAGCGGGGCTCACGCCAAACACATGCTCATTGCCAGCGGCCTTGCCTTCAATGCGGTCGATCATCCACTTGAGCACGCGCATGTTTTCGCCGTAGCCGGGCCACACGAACTTGCCGTCCTCGCCCTTGCGGAACCAGTTGGTGGTGTAGATGCGCGGCAGCGTGGCACCCGAAGCCGACAGCTTCTTGCCCAGGTCCAGCCAGTGCTGGAAATAGTCGCTCATGTTGTAGCCCATGAAGGGCAGCATGGCGAACGGATCGCGGCGCACTACGCCGGCCTGGCCGGTGGCGGCAGCGGTGGTCTCGGAGCCCATGGTCGCGGCCATGTAGACGCCTTCGGTCCAGTTGCGCGCCTCGGTCACCAGTGGCACGGTGGTGGAGCGGCGGCCACCGAAGATAAACGCGTCAATTTTCACGCCCTTGGGGTCGTCCCAGGCGCTGTCCAGCGCCGGGTTGTTGAGCGCAGCCACGGTAAAGCGTGCATTGGGGTGGGCGGCCTTGGCGCCGGTCTCCCTGGCGATCTGCGGCGTCCATTCCTTGCCTTGCCAGTCGATGGCGTGGGCCGGTGCGTCGCCCATGCCTTCCCACCACACGTCGCCGTCATCGGTGAGCGCCACGTTGGTGAAGATCACGTTCTTGTCCAGGCTGGCCATGCAGTTGGGGTTGGTCAGCGTGTTGGTGCCCGGGGCCACGCCAAAGTAGCCGGCTTCGGGGTTGATGGCGCGCAGTGTGCCGTCGGCCTGGGGCTTGATCCAGGCGATGTCGTCGCCGATGGTGGTGACCTTCCAGCCGTCAAAGCCGGCGGGCGGGATCAGCATGGCGAAATTGGTCTTGCCGCAGGCGCTGGGGAAGGCGGCCGCCACGTGGTATTTCTTGCCCTCGGGGTTGGTCACGCCCAGGATGAGCATGTGCTCGGCCAGCCAGCCTTCGTCCCTGCCCATGGTGGACGCAATGCGCAGCGCAAAGCACTTCTTGCCCAGCAACGCGTTGCCGCCGTAGCCGGAGCCATACGACCAGATCTCGCGCGTTTCGGGGTAGTGGACGATGTACTTGGTCTTGTTGCAAGGCCACTTCACATCAGCCTGGCCGTTTTCGAGCGGCGCACCCACGGTGTGCACGCAGGGCACAAATTCACCGTCCACGCCCAGCACGTCGTACACCGCCTTGCCCATGCGGGTCATGATCTTCATGTTGACGGCCACATAGGGGCTGTCGGACAGCTCGATGCCGATGTGGGCAATCGGCGAGCCCAGCGGGCCCATGCTGAACGGCACCACATACAGGGTGCGGCCCTTCATGCAGCCGTCAAACAGCGGTTGCAGCGTGGCGCGCATCTCGGCCGGGGCCATCCAGTTGTTGGTGGGGCCGGCGTCTTCCTTCTTTTCAGAGCAGATGTAGGTACGGTCTTCCACGCGCGCCACGTCGCTGGGGTCCGAGCAGGCCAGGAATGAGTTGGGCCGCTTGACCGGGTCCAGCTTCTTGAAGGTGCCGGCATCTACCAGCTGCTGGCACAGGCGGGCGTATTCCTCTTCGCTGCCGTCGCACCAGTAGATGCTGTCGGGCTTGCACAGCGCGGCCATGTCGGCCACCCAGGCGATGAGGTTTGCGTTCTTGACGAACGCGGGGGCGTTGAGGTTCAGGCCCTGCATTACGGGAGAGTTCATCCAGATGGCTCCTAAGTTTGAAAATCGTCTTTTCAAAAAGGGCTCTGGTGCGCGGTGTTCGCTGAGAGCAGCCTTTTGAAAAAACGGCTTTGGCTTCTCAGTCGGCGGGCGGCGCTGCCGGATGGGCAGCTGGGGGTTTGTGAAGGGTGTTTCACAGTCCGCGTGGTCGGCTGGGGTGTCAATTTTATGAAAACGACTCCCCTTCCGCCCGCCGACCATGACTATAGTTATGCAAACCATGCATAGGGTTATGCATTACCGTTGGCGACCGCACAAGTGTCGGAACCCAAAAGCAAAAGCGCCCGCGTGGTGACCACGCGGGCGCTTTGAAAAGGAAGCCGGGGAAGGCTCAGGCCATGTAGATGGCAATGAAGGCCAGCAGGAACATCAGCACGCCGCCGACCACGGGCAGCACGATGGGCATGGAATGAACAATGGCCTCAACCGCGTCGGCGGGTTGTTGCGTGGGCTGGTGATCGTGGCTGGGGTGGCTGGACATGGCTGAAACCTCAAAAAATTCAATGACTTGGCGCATTTTAACCCCGGCCTCCCGCCGGGGGTCAAAGCAGGGCGTACGTCGTGGTGGCGCGGCACGCGCTTTTGCCGTCCGCGGCGCCGCGGATGTCGATCTCGCCAAACGCCAATGACTTGCCCGCGCGGATCACCCGGGCCTGCACCAGCGCGTCCTGCCCCGACAGGGGTTTCAGGAAGCTGGTGTTCAGCTGCACTGTGGTGCAGGGGCGAAATTCACCAAAGTGGCGGATCAGCGCCAGCACCATGGCCGTGTCGGCCGCCGCCATCATGGCCTGGCCGCACAGCATGCCGCCCACGCGCGACAGCTGGTCGCTTTGCGGCAGGCGCAGCGTCACGCTGTCGGCGTCCACGGCTTCCACCATCAGGTTCAGCGCCTGGACCCAGGGCGCGAAGTATTCCGCCAGGGCGGGTTGAAGGCTGTCGGGCGTTATGTCAGGCATCACCTTACTTTTGCTCCTCGGCTTCAAACCCGGCATTGTGCAGGGCCGCAAGCACGCTGGCGATGTGCTCACGCCCGCGGGTCTGGATCACCAGCTCGATCTCCACGTTCTGGGCCGACAGGGTGGTAAAGGCCCGTTGGTGGTGGACTTCATCGATGTTGGCGCCCGCTTCGCTCACCACGGCCGTGATGCGGGCCAGCGACCCCGGCACGTCACGCGCACTGACGCGCACGCGCGCCAGCCGGCCCGCCCGCACCATCCCGCGCTCGATGATGGCCGACAGCAGCAACGGGTCGATGTTGCCACCGCACAGCACCAGGCCCACTTTCTTGCCGCGAAAGCGGTCCGCGTACTTCAAGAGCGCCGCCAGGCCCGCAGCGCCCGCGCCTTCGACCAGTGTCTTTTCAATTTCCAGCAGCATCACGATGGCATGCTCGATGTCGCCTTCGTCCACCAGCACCAGGTCGTTGACCTTGGCGGCGATGATTTCCTGCGTGATGCGCCCCGGCGTGCCCACGGCAATGCCTTCGGCGATGGTGCTGTGGCCCTGCGGATGCTGGGTGTGCTTGATGGCGTTGTACATGCCGGGAAAGCGCACCGTCTGCACGCCCACGATGTCGATGTCGGGCTTGAGTGCGCGCGCTGCTGTTGCAATGCCCGCGATCAAACCGCCGCCGCCGACAGCGATCACCAGCGCATCCAGGTCGGGTTCGGCCTCCAGCATCTCCAGGCCCACAGTGCCCTGACCCGCGACGATGGCCTCGTCGTCATAGGGGTGCACAAACACAAGCCGCTGCTGTTCGGCCAACGCCAGGGCATGGGTGCGGGCCTCGTCCAGCGTGTCGCCGTGCAGCACCACCTCGGCGCCAAAGCCGCGTGTGCGCTCCACCTTCACCCCCGGGGTGAAGCGCGGCATGACGATCACCGCGCGCAGGCCCAGGCGCTGCGCGTGGTACGCCACGCCTTGCGCATGATTGCCCGCGCTCATGGCGATCACACCGCGTGCGCGCTCATCGGCGTCAAGCTGAACCAGCTTGTTGCAGGCGCCGCGTTCCTTGAATGACGCGGTGAATTGCAGGTTCTCGAACTTCAGGAAGATCTGCGCGCCGGCAATGTCAGACAGCGTGCGCGACGCCACAAAGGGGGTTGCAAAGATTTGCCCGCGCAGGCGCTGCGCGGCTTGCCGCACGTCGGTGATGTCGATCATGGGCGGGATTGTGCGGGGAAATACCCGTAGAAAGTAGTGGATTTCAGACCATCAGTGTCTTCCATGTTGGTTCAGACTGCGTTATTGTGGAATCGCACAGTGTTCGCGACTGGAGGCTTTTCGATGGTCAAGCGTTCGGTGGATTTGCAGGTACTTCCCTCACCGGGTCTCAAAGACGCACCGGTGCTGGACCTGATGTGCTCGCATTTCGTGCTGACTTTGGCGGCCAAGCAAGGCGGCAAGTTCAACGTGCGCCGCGACCTGAACGGCTTGCTGTCACTGGCAGGCCGCCATCTGGTCTGGCCCGCACCGGCTTTGCAACGCCTGCGTGAATTCTTGACGCGCCGCTGCAAGGACAACGAGTTCTGGCGCGGCCACGAGGTCCTGTCCACCCGCGACTTCCTGGAACGCCACGGCGTGTGGCGCGGCCCCTATGAAGAAGGCACGCTGTTCTTCTACCTGGACGAATACGCCAAGGACGCCCCCAAGGACCTGCTGGCCGTGCTGACCGTCACCGGCGACTGGCTGACCCACGCGCTCAAGAAACAAAGCACGCTGGTGGAAAAGAACATCAACGCGTTGTCGGGCCTGCTGCAGCTGAACAAGGCCGAGCGCGCGCTGCTGCTGTACGGCACGCTGGCGCGCTACCAGCGCGACCTGCGCAGCATCCTGGTCGAATTCAAGGTCAACAACGCGCCCGAGGCTTACGCCGCCATCGCCGATATTGCCGGCGTCAACGCCACCGAGGTCGGCGAGGCTCTGCGCGCCGGCTCGCGCCTGGAGCGCATCGGTCTGGTGGAAAACCTGATCTCTGAACACAACATCACCGACCTGGCCGACCTGATGAAGGTCAGCGAAAAGCTCCCGCCGGTGCTGATGCGCGAATACCGCGACCAGAACGAACTGATGGCGGTCTTTACCCGTCCGTCGGCCAAGAGCGCACTGGCGATGAACGACTTCAGCTTTGTCGATGAAGACGCCCAGGTGCTGCGCGCGCTGCTGCGCAACGCGGTGGACCGCAAGGAGCCCGGCGTGAACGTACTGTTGTACGGCCCGCCCGGCACCGGCAAGACCGAGCTTGCGAAAGTGGTGGCGCAGGCTGCGGGGCTGGAGCTGTTTGAAGTGGAATACGCCGACCGCGACGGCAACTCGCTGAGTGGGCGCGACCGCTACCGCTCGCTGCAGATCGCGCAGGTGTTTCTGAAGGGCAGCGCCCAGGCTGCGCTGCTGTTTGACGAAGTGGAAGACGTCTTCCCCCCCATCTCCAGCGAGGCCGCGCAATTGCTGGCGCGCGCCGAGCAGATCGCCGCGCCATCTACCGGCTCCGTCAGCGGCAAGGCCTGGGTCAACCAGATCCTGGAGTCCAACGCCGTGCCCACCATCTGGGTCACCAACCGCATCGAGCAGATCGACCCGGCCTTTCGCCGCCGCTTTGCCTACCACCTGGAGCTCAAATCGCCCCCGCCCGGCGCACGCGAAGGCCTGGTGCGCAAAACGCTCGAAGGCGTGGCCGTGACCGATGCTTTTGTGGCCAAGCTGACCGCGCGCAAGGGCCTCACGCCCGCTCAGATCCGCACGGCAGTGCGCTTTGCCGGGTTGGCCCAAGCGGGCGAGACGACGACCGAGGCCTTGATCGAGCGGCAGCTGCGCAACGCCGACCAGGCGTTGGGCAACAAGGCCCAGGGCGCGGGCGAGCGGCGCAGCGTCACCACCTACGACCTGAGCATGCTCAATGTGGAGTCGCGCTTTGAGATCCCGCGCATCGTGGCGGCACTGCAGGCGCGTGGCCACGGCACGCTGTGCTTTTACGGCGCGCCCGGCACCGGCAAGACGGCGCTGGCCGAGCATGTGGCCAAGGCGCTGGACCGCCCGCTGATCATCAAGCAGGCCAGCGACCTGATGAGCAAGTTTGTGGGCGAGACCGAGCAGAACATGGCCGCCATGTTCCGCGAGGCAGAGTCTGAAAAAGCCGTGCTGCTGCTGGACGAGGCCGACAGCTTTTTGCAGGACCGCCGGGGCGCCCAGCGCACTTATGAGGTGACCGAGGTGAACGAGATGCTGCAGGGCATGGAGCGCTTTGGCGGCATCTTCATCTGCACCACCAACCTGCTGGACCGGCTGGACCAGGCGGCGCTGCGCCGCTTCACCTTCAAGATCAAGTTCATGCCGCTGACCGCCACGCAGCGCGAAACCATGTTTGTGACCGAGGCGCTGGCGGGGGATGCGTCGCTGATGACCGGCGAGTTGCGCGCCCGGCTGGGCAGGCTGGAGCAGCTGTGCCCCGGCGACTTTGCGGCTGTGAAGCGGCAGGTGGACATACTTGCCGCAGAATTCAGCGCGACTGAATTTCTGGATCAGCTCGAGGCCGAGCATCGCATCAAGCCCGAGGTGCGCGAGGCGCGCAGCATGGGGTTCATGCAGTAGCAGGACCGCTGCCCGCTCAGGCGGTCGCGCCGACGACCCGCAGCACTTCCTCGCCATACGCTTCCAGCTTTTTGGCGCCAATGCCGCTCACGCCCTGCAGGTCTTCCAGCGACTGCGGCTCCAGCGCCGCAATGGACGCCAGCGTGGCGTCATGAAAGATCACGTAGGCGGGCAGGTTGTGTTCGCGCGCCACCTCGGCACGCCAGGCTTTCAGCGCCGCAAAACGGGCCTGGCCCGCGTCGGTCAGTGCGGCGGCCACGGCGGCCTGCGCGCGGGCCGGTTTGTCGCGCCGTGTCTTGCCACCGCCCTTCGGGGCGGACACCGATTCGCGCAGCATCACCGGCGTCTCGCCCTTGAGCACGGCGCGCGAACCGTCGGTGAGCTTGAGTGTGTTGAAGGCCTGCGCGTCCACCGCCAGCGCGCCGGTGGCGATCAGCTGGCGCAGCGCGCCGCGCAGCTGCGCCTCGCTGAACGCCGCGCCCAGGCCAAAGGTGCTGATGCGTTCATGGCCAAACTGCGTGACCTTGTCGGTCACCTTGCCGCGCAGGATGTCCATGATGTGGCCCGCGCCAAAGCTGATGCCGCTTTGCTGCTGCACGCGGTAGATGGTGGACAGCAGCTTGCGCGCGGCGTCGGTGCCGTCCCACACCTGCGGCGGGTTCAAACAGTTGTCGCAGTTGCCGCAGGGGGTGCTGTCTTCGCCAAAGTATTTCAGCAGCCGAACACGGCGGCAGTCCACCGCCTCGGCCAGCGACAGCAGCGCGTCCAGCTTGCCCACCATGACCTGCTTGAAGTCGTCGCCTGCCGGGCTTTCGTCAATCATGCGGCGCTGGTTCACCACGTCCTGCAAGCCGTAGGCCATCCAGGCATCCGCCGGTTGCCCGTCGCGGCCGCCCCGGCCTGTTTCCTGGTAATAGCCTTCGATGTTTTTGGGCATGTCCAGGTGGGCCACAAAGCGCACGTCGGGTTTGTCAATGCCCATGCCGAACGCAATGGTGGCCGTCATCACAATGCCGTCTTCGCGCAAAAAGCGGTCCTGGTTGGCCTGACGCACGGCTTGGTCCAGCCCCGCGTGGTACGGCAGCGCGGTGATACCTGCATCCACCAGCGTCTGCGCCATTTCCTCCACCCGCTTGCGCGACTGGCAGTACACGATGCCGGCGTCGCCCTCGTGCTCGCGCTCGATAAAGCGCAGCAGCTGCGTCGTCGGGTCTTTCTTTTCAACAATGGCGTAGCGAATGTTGGGCCGGTCGAAGCTGCTGACGAACTGGCGTGCTTCTTCCAGCTGCAGCCGCTCCACGATGTCGGCGCGGGTGATGGCGTCGGCCGTGGCCGTCAGCGCCATGCGCGGCACGCCGGCATAGCGCTCATGCAGCACGGTCAGTGCGCGGTATTCGGGGCGGAAGTCATGGCCCCACTGGCTCACGCAGTGCGCCTCGTCTATGGCAAACAGGCTCAGGTGCCCGCGCTCGTGCAGTGAATCGAGCAGCGCCAGAAAACGAGGCGTGGTCACGCGTTCGGGCGCCGCGTACAGCAGGGTGATCTGGCCGCGCAGCAGGCGCTTTTCAACGGCGTTGGCCTCTTCGCCGGTGAGTGTGGAGTTGAGGAATGCGGCTTCCACGCCCGCCTCGTGCAGGGCGCCCACCTGGTCGTGCATCAGCGCGATCAGTGGCGACACCACGATGGCAATGCCCTGGCCCGCGCGCTGGCGCGCAATGGCCGGGATCTGGTAGCACAGGCTCTTGCCGCCGCCCGTGGGCATGAGCACCAGTGCGTCGCCACCGTTGATCACGTGGTCGATGATGCCCGCCTGCGGGCCGCGGAAGGCTTCGTAACCGAAGACTTCGCTCAGGATGTTCAGCGCGGCAGACAACCTACATCTGCTCCCAGGGCAAGCCTTCAAAGCGCCAGCCGTTCAGCGTGGAGCGCTTGAATTGATCGTCCAGGTCGCCTTCAAAGCCGTGTACCACGTGCGCCACGTTGGAAAAGCCTGCGGTCTCCAGTGCCTCGCCGGCCGACACGGTACGCTTGCCGCTGCGGCAGATCAGCAGGACCGGGCGGTCTTTGGCGCCGGCTTCGCGCTCTACAGCGGCGGCAAAGGCAGTGGGGTTGGGCGTGAGGTCAGGGTATTCGTACCAGGGGATGTTTTCCACGCCCGGGGGGCGGCCGACGTACAGGGATTCGATCTCCATGCGCACGTCCACGAACAGCGTGTCGGGCTGCTGCTGCAATTGCGTCCAGGCTTCCTGGGGGAGCAGGTGTTTCATGGCCCCTATTGTCAAGGGAAAATACACAGTCCCTAAAATGAACGCACCATGAATCCCATCCCTTACACCCGCGGCCAGGCCCTGCCTGGCATCCTGGCGCAACGCATTGCCATCCTGGACGGCGCGATGGGTACCATGATCCAGCGCTTCAAACTCACCGAGGCACAGTACCGCGGCGAGCGGTTCCAGGACTTTGCCCATGACGTCAAGGGCAACAACGAACTGCTGAGCCTGACGCGCCCCGACGTGATCGCCGACATCCATGAAGGGTATCTGGCCGCCGGCGCCGACATCATCGAGACCAACACCTTTGGCGCCACCACCATTGCCCAGGCCGACTACGGCATGGAGCACCTGGCGCGCGAGATGAACCTCGAATCGGCAAAGATCGCCCGCGCCGCCTGCGACAAATTCAGCACGCCCGACAAACCCCGCTTTGTGGCCGGCGCCCTGGGCCCCACGCCCAAGACGGCCAGCATCAGCCCCGACGTGAACGACCCCGGCGCGCGCAACGTGGACTTTGAAACCCTGCGCGCCGCCTATTACGAGCAGACCGAGGCCCTGGTAGAAGGCGGCGCCGATTTGCTGCTGGTGGAAACGATTTTTGACACGCTGAACGCCAAGGCCGCGCTGTTTGCGGTGGATGAATACTTTGCCAAATCGGGCCAGCGCCTGCCCCTGATCATCAGCGGCACCGTGACCGATGCGTCCGGGCGCATCCTCAGTGGCCAGACCGTCACCGCCTTCTGGTACAGCGTGCGCCATGCGCAGCCCCTGGCCATCGGCCTGAACTGCGCCCTGGGCGCGGCGCTGATGCGCCCGTACATCCAGGAGCTCAACCGGGTGGCGGGCGACACGTTCATCAGCTGCTACCCCAATGCCGGCCTGCCCAACCCCATGGCCGAGACCGGCTTTGACGAGACGCCCGACGTCACCAGCCGCCTGCTGCGCGAATTTGCCGCTGAAGGCCTGGTCAACATCGTGGGAGGCTGCTGCGGCACCACGCCCGAGCATATTGGCGCGATCCGCGATGCGGTTGAGCCCCACGCGGCGCGCTCGCTCAAGCACGACTTTTTCTACAAGGAAGCGGCGTAGCGACGCACCCCGGTTCAAGTTTTCTGCATGGCGCCGAAATAACGTCCAGAAGACTAGCAATCCTGCCGGTCAATCCATTGGGTGGGCTGGCATATGCATTACTGGTTTCAGCGTTGGACGATCGTGGCCAAACTGCGTTTCATGGCGGCTGCGGGCATTGGTTGCCTGATGGCCCTGGCGTTGTGGCAGGGGTTTGTAACCTATGAGCGCGGTTACGAGGCGCGCCAGTCCGCCACGCGTAACACGGTGGAGGTTGCCTGGGGCATCCTGGCCTGGGCGCAGGGTATGGAGGCGTCCGGGCAGTTGACCCGCGAAGCCGCCCAGAGCCTGGCGCGCGGCAGCATCGCCCGGCTGCGCTACAGCGAACGCGAATATTTCTGGATCAACGACATGCACCCGCGTGTGGTGATGCATCCGATCCGCCCGGAGCTCAACGGCACCGACGTCAGTGGCCTGAAAGACCCCAACGGCATGGCCTTGTTCGTGGCGTTTGCCGACAAGGTCCGCAAGGACGGGCATGGCTTTGTACCGTACCTGTGGCCCAAGCCGGGCCAGGACAAACCGGTCGAAAAGCTGTCTTACGTCAAAGGCTTTGAGCCCTGGGGCTGGGTCATCGGCTCGGGCATCTACATTGACGACCTGCACGACGAGCTGATCGCGTTTGTCCGCAAGCTGGGTGCGTTGGTTGGTGCTGCCCTGGTGCTGACCGTGGTGCTGACCATGAGCATCACCCGGTCCATTGTGCGTGGCCTGAACAAGGCCATCCGGGTGTCGCGCGCCATTGCGCAGGGCGACATCAGCCAGGACATCCGCGTACGCAACGGCCATGACGAGGTAGGCCAGCTGATGACCGCCATGCGCGACATGTCGCAGAACCTGCGGCAGATGGTGGGGCTGGTACATGATTCGGCGCGCAGCATGGAAACCGCCGCGTCCGAGATCGCGGCCGGCAATCACGACCTGTCAGGGCGCACCGAGCAGACGGCGTCCAGCCTGCAGGAAACCGCAGCGGCCATGGCCCAGATCAGCGAGACCGTGTCGCAAAGTGCCGACGTGGCCGGGCGTGCCGGCGAGATCACGCAGTCGGCGGCGCGCACCGCGCAGGACGGCAGCCGCGTAGTGGGGGATGTGGTGACGACCATGGACGACATCACCCGGGCGTCGGGCCGCATCACAGACATCACGTCGGTGATCGACGGCATTGCCTTTCAGACCAATATTCTTGCGCTCAACGCGGCTGTAGAAGCGGCCCGCGCGGGCGAACACGGGCGGGGCTTTGCCGTGGTGGCGTCCGAAGTGCGCATGCTGGCCAGCCGCGCGGCCCAGGCAGCGCAGGAGATCAAGGGCCTGATCAGCGAATCAACCGGCAAGGTGCAGGCCGGCGGCGCGCTGGTGGCCAGTGCCGGGCAGACCATGAAGGACATCGTGGACGCCGTGGAGCAGGTCACGCAGCTAGTGAATTCACTGCGCCAGTCCAGCCAGGAGCAGGCTGTGGGTGTGGGTCAGGTATCTACCGCCGTGGCCGGGCTGGACCAGATGACCCAGCAGAACTCCGCGCTGGTGGAGCAATCGGCCGCGGCCGCGTCCAGCCTCAGTGACCAGGCCCGGCGCATGCTGACCGCGGTGCAGGTGTTTCGCCTGCAGCCCGCGACGGCCTAACGACGCGCGTTGCGCATCATGTCGATGAAGCGCTGGGCGCCCAGCCCCAGCGGCCGTTCCTTGGACCAGACCACGTCTACCCACAGCGCCAGCGCATTGGTCAGGTTCTCAAACGGCAGCTCGCGCAACGTGCCTGCCGCCAAAGGCGAACGCACAAAGCTGCGCGGCAGCCAGCCCCAACCCAGCCCCGCCTCAATCAGCCCCAGTGCCGCCACCGGCGTGTCGGTGCGCCAGACGTGCCGTGCAAACACCAGCCGCGGGTCGGTAATGGCGCGGTCGCGGCTGGCCACCACCACCTGGCGCGTGTCGATCAAATGTGCCTCGCGCAGCAGCCCACCGTCACCGGCCGCCTGCAGCACCGGGTGGCTGGGTGCCATGACGGCCACCAGCGTTTCACTGCCCACTTCCTGAAATCCCTCGCGCCCGTCCAGGCTGGGCCGCTCAAACACCAGCGCCAACTGGACCCGCCCCTCGTGCAGCAAGCGCAGCGCGTCGGCCTGGGGCGCCGCCAATACCTCGACCTCCAGCAGCGGGTAGTCCTGCGCCAGTGCCGCCAGCGGCCCGGCCCAGGGCGCCGACAGCAGCTCGGGCGCGATGGCCACGGCCAGGCGGCTTTCAAGCCCCTGCGTCAATCCCAGCGCATGGGCCTGCAGCTGGCGCAGCTGCGCTGCGAGCTGGCGGGCCTGCGGCTCCAGCGCGCGCGCGGCCGCCGTAGGCTGGGGCTCGCGGCCGGTGCGGTCAAACAGCGCCAGGCCCAGCTCGGCTTCCAGGTGGGCAATGGCCATGCTGACGGCCGATGGCACGCGTTTGAGCCGCCGCGCGGCGGCCGAAAACGAGCCCGCATCCAGCACGGCCAGAAAGAGGTGAACGTTGTCGCTGGTAAAGGCCATGGCGCGCCAATCTGTCAGTGAATCTGAAATGACCTGACTTTTTATATCAGATTGACAGACATAAAGTGCGGACTATGCAAGGAATCAAACGACGCGTGGTGTATGTAGCGCTGTACGAGGCGATCGCCATCGCGGCGGCCACGGTGGGGCTGGTGGCCATGAGCGGGCAGGGTGTGGTCCATTCAGGCGTGCTGTCGGCCATGGCTTCGGCCATTGCCGTGGTGTGGAACCTGGCCTTCAACGCCACGTTCGAGTACTGGGAGTCACGCCAGGCGCAAAAGGGCCGCAGTGTGGCGCGGCGCGTGGCCCATGCCATCGGCTTTGAAGGCGGCCTGGCCGCGATCCTGGTGCCGGTATTCGCCTGGTGGCTGGATGTGACGCTGTGGCAGGCGCTGTGGATGGACCTGGGCCTGCTGCTGTTCTTTCTGGTCTACACCTTTGTCTTCAACTGGGTGTTTGACCGGGTGTTCGGCCTGCCGCTGTCGGCGCAGCCCATCACAGTGGCATCAGGTTGTTGATTTCTTCCTGCATCGCCTGGGTCAGCTGGGCATAGAGCTTGAGCTTGTCGGCGCTTTCACGCATGCGCTCGGCAATGCGCAGCGAGATCGCCATCATCAGCTTGGCGGCCGTGCGCGGGTCGTCATTGAGCAGCTGGTTCAGCGCGTCGCGCGTCAGGATGGCGCAGCGCACGGTGCTGACGGCCGTGCAGGATGCGGAACGCGGCTCGCCGTCCAGCAGGCCCATCTCGCCGATCAGGTTGCCCGGGCCCAGCACGGTCACGGTGATGGGCTCGGTGCGGCTGACCACGATGGACTCGATCATGACCTCGCCGTCCAGCAGCAGCAGCATGAAATCGGTGTCTTCGGTATCGCCCTCCTTGATGAAGGTGACGCCTTCGGCGATCTTGTGCGGCTTCATGTAGGTCACCACGATGCGCGCGTCTTCGTTGGTCAGCTGCATGAGCGCGCTGGGCGCGGTCAGCATCTCGGCGGCCAGGTCGGCGCTGGTGGAGCCTTCGATGGAGCGCAGGCGCTCCTCGGGCAGGCGCGACTCCTGGGCGTCCGGGGGTTTTTTACCGAAGAACTTGTTGAACATGGTGGTGGTGCACGGGCAGCGCGGGGCTGGCTGCCACTAAAATGATGGTAACTCAAGGAGCGCTGCAGCTGAAACAGGTTTTACGGCCTGTTCCGGTCAGGCTTGAGTGAACCCAACGGCGCTCACCTGTAAACCACACAAGGTGAGCCATGCCCGATCTGTCCCCCCCTTCCATGAAGCTGTCCGGCCTTGAGCCGGTCCGCGTTGACCCCGGCAGTTTGTTCGTCAACATCGGCGAGCGCACCAACGTCACGGGCTCCAAGGCCTTCGCCCGCATGATCCTGAACGGTGAATTCGAGCAGGCGCTGGCCGTGGCGCGCCAGCAGGTGGAAAACGGCGCCCAGGTGATCGACATCAACATGGACGAGGCCATGCTGGACAGCAAGGCCGCCATGGTGCGCTTTTTGAACCTGATTGCCAGCGAGCCCGACATCGCCCGCGTGCCGGTCATGGTGGACAGCTCCAAGTGGGAGGTGATCGAAGCCGGCCTGCGCTGCATCCAGGGCAAGGGCATCGTCAATTCGATCAGCATGAAGGAAGGCGTGGACGAGTTCAAGCGCCAGGCCACGCTGGTGCGCCGTTATGGCGCTGCGGCCGTGGTGATGGCCTTTGACGAGAAAGGCCAGGCCGACACCTATGAACGCAAGGTCGAGATCTGCGAGCGGGCCTACCGCATCCTGGTCGATGAGGTGGGCTTCCCGCCCGAAGACATCATCTTTGACCCCAACATCTTCGCGATTGCCACCGGCATTGAGGAGCACAACAACTACGCGGTAGACTTCATCAACGCCACGCGCTGGATCAAGCAGAACCTGCCGGGCGCCAAAGTGTCGGGCGGCGTGAGCAACGTGAGCTTCAGCTTTCGCGGCAACGACCCGGTGCGCGAGGCCATCCACACCGTGTTCCTGTACCACGCCATCCAGGCGGGCATGGACATGGGCATTGTCAACGCCGGCATGGTGGGCGTGTACGACGACGTGGAGCCGGTGCTGCGCGAACGCGTGGAAGACGTGGTGCTGAACCGCCGTGCTGACGCTGGCGAGCGGCTGGTAGAGATCGCCGAGACTGCCAAAAGCGGCGCCAAGGACGACACCAAGCGCAACGAATGGCGCACGGGCACCGTGGAGCAGCGCCTGAGCCACGCGCTGGTGCACGGCATTACCGATTTCATCACCGAAGACACCGAGATCGCCTACCAGGCCATCCTGGCCAAGGGCGGGCGGCCGCTGCATGTGATCGAAGGCCCGCTGATGGACGGCATGAACATCGTGGGCGACCTGTTCGGCCAGGGCAAGATGTTCCTGCCCCAGGTGGTCAAGAGCGCGCGCGTGATGAAGCAGGCCGTGGCCCACCTGATCCCCTACATCGAGGAAGAAAAAAAGCAGCAGGCCGCCGCCGGCGAAGACGTCAAGGCCAAGGGCAAGATCATCATCGCCACCGTCAAGGGCGATGTGCACGACATCGGCAAGAACATCGTCACGGTGGTCTTGCAGTGCAACAACTTTGAAGTGGTGAACATGGGCGTGATGGTGCCCTGCCACGAGATCCTGGCGCGTGCCAAGGTCGAGGGTGCCGACATCGTGGGCCTGTCGGGCCTGATCACCCCCAGCCTGGAAGAAATGCAGTACGTGGCCGCCGAGATGCAAAAGGACGACCACTTCCGCATCCGCAAGATCCCTTTGCTGATCGGCGGCGCCACCACCAGCCGTGTGCACACGGCCGTGAAGATCGCGCCGCATTACGAAGGCCCTGTGGTGTACGTGCCTGATGCGTCGCGCAGCGTCAGCGTGGCCCAGGGGTTGCTGAGCGATCAGGCGGCCAAATACATTGCCGACATCAACGCCGATTACGACAAGGTGCGCCATCAGCATGCCAACAAGAAGCAGGTGCCGCTGTGGCCGCTGGCCAAAGCCCGCGCCAACAAGACGCCAGTGGAGTGGGCAGGCTACCAGCCGCCGCAACCCAAATTCATTGGCCGGCGTGTGTTCAAGAATGCCGACCTGGCCGAGTTGGCCCGGTACATCGACTGGGGCCCGTTCTTCCAGACCTGGGACCTGGCCGGACCCTTCCCCGCGATCCTGAAGGACGAGATCGTGGGTGCCGAGGCCCAGCGCGTGCTGAGCGACGGCAAGCGCATGCTGCAGCGCCTGATCGAAGGCCGCTGGCTGACCGCCAATGCCGTCATGGGTTTCTGGCCCGCCAACACGGTGCGCGACGACGACATCGAGCTGTACACCGATGAGTCGCGCAGCCAGGTGGCCATGACCTGGTACGGCCTGCGCCAGCAGGCCGAAAAGCAGGCCATTGATGGCGTGATGCGCCCCAGCCGCTGCCTGGCCGACTTCATTGCCCCGCGCGGAGTGGCGAGCGACTACATCGGCATGTTTGCCGTCACGGCAGGCATTGGTGCCGAAAAGAAAGACAAGTACTTCATGGACGACCATGACGACTACTCGTCCATCATGCTCAAGGCCCTGGCCGACCGGCTGGCCGAGGCGTTTGCCGAATCGATGCACCACCGCGTGCGCACCGACCTGTGGGGCTATGCGGCGGGCGAGGCATTGAGCCATGAAGACATGATTGCCGAGAAGTACACCGGCATCCGCCCCGCACCCGGCTACCCGGCCTGCCCCGACCACAGCGTCAAGCGCGACATGTTCAGCCTGCTGCAGTGCGACGAAGTCGGCATGGGCCTGACCGAAAGCCTGGCCATGACACCAGCGGCCAGCGTCAGCGGCTTCTTCATGAGCCACCCCGGCAGCACCTACTTCAATGTGGGCCGCATCGGTGACGACCAGCTCAACGACCTGGCCGCGCGCCGCGGCGCCACGGCGGGCGAGCTGCAGCGGCTGCTGGCGCCCAACCTGTAAGACACGGCTGACGCCGTGCCACGCGCGCGGACTATTGGCTACCCCCGCCCGGCACGCTAGGCTGGGGCGGATGAATGTCTTGAATTTGCTGGACCGCCACGTGCCCCACTGGCGCCGCGTGCTGCATCCGCTGTATCCGCTGTACCGCGCCGCCATGCTGTGGGACGAGGCGGACGGCATGCGCATGGCCGCCGCCATGTCGTTCTACGGCATCCTGAGCCTGGCGCCGCTGCTGGTGCTGCTGGTGGCCCTGCTGGGCTGGTGGGTGGACCGCGAGCTGCTGTCGCACGGGCTGGTGTCGCAGATTGGCACCCTGGTGGGCGAGCAGGGCGCGGCCGTGATCCGCCAGGCGCTGGACAGCGCCAGTGAACCGGCCCAGGGGCTGTTGGCGTCGCTGGTGGGCTTTGTGGTGCTGCTGTTTGGCGCTACCGGTGTGTTTGGCGTACTGCAGGCCGCGCTGCAGCGGCTGTGGCTGCACGGCCGTGCCGATGCCGCTTCGCCCGCCT
>CALRYY010000060.1:0-24163 GCA_943372515.1 Ramlibacter sp. 2FC
CAGCTTGTAGTCTGCAAAGGCCAGGCGTTCCACCTGCACCAGTGTGTCAGACAGGTCGGCGCCCGTCACGCGCAGCACGCCCGCCGTGGCACTGACCTGGTAGCTGGCGGCGGCCAGCGCATAGGCCGCGGTGTCCACACCGGCGCCGCCCTCGGCTGTGTTGCGGCCGGCACCCAGGGTGAAGCGGTTGTTGGCGTCGTTGCCGCGCACGCTGTCGTCCAGGCGCGTTCCCACCACGTTTTCAATCACAGTGGCCAGGTCGATGGACAGGTTGTTGTTGGCCGGCGCCGTGCCATTGCGCCCTACCGAGCTGAAGCGCCCGGGCACCAGGTCGATGGCCACGCCCAGCGTGACGGCCGACAGGTTCATCGTGTCAATTCCGCCCGTGTCGATGACCATGCCCAGAAACGCGCCCGTGTCGTCGTTGTAGCTGTGCAAGGTGTTGCCGTTGTAGACGCTGCCGCTGCCATACAGCGTGCGCAGGGTCAGCAGGTCGTACATGCCGAACCAGTCGCGCTGCTGGCCGCCGGCGGCGTCGGTGTACGACATGATGGTGTAGTTGGTGTTGTCCTCCAGCACGCCCAGGTAGTTGCCCGGGGCGTTGGTGGCACGGTCGCCCGCGTTGTAGTCGCCTGGGTGGTTCAGGCCCAGCGCGTGGCCGATCTCATGGACCAGCGTGGCCCAGGCCACGGTGCCGGGTGCCAGGTCAGTCAGGTTGGACGGCGTGCTGCGGTCCAGCCAGATGTCGCCGTTCTTGTCGTTGCTGGTGCTGTAGGGCAGGTAGGCATAGCCGGCGGAAGCGCTCTGGGTGTTGTTGCCCATGCGGATCTGGCCGTAGCTGCTGGCCGAATCTGCCACTTCCACCAACGTGATGCCCAACTCGGTCTGCAGCCGGGCAAACACCTGGCGTGCGGCCGCCTGCTGCTGGGCCGTGAAGGTGCTGAAACCCCGGTCGCCATCGCCCTCGTCGGTGCCGCCGTAAAACGGCTTGACGCTCATGAAGCTGTAGGTCACCGTCACCGGGGTGCCAAACGGCGTGTCTTTGTTCCAGCGGTACGACGGGCTTTGCAGCAGGGTGTCGATGCGGTAGTCCCCCGTATAGGGGAACGCGACAACCGGCAGCAGGGGCGTGGCCTGGGGCAGCGGTGTCGCGGTGTCGGTCATGTGTAGCGAGGGGCGTCCTGCCAGCTGGAAGCGATGGCATCTTTGGCTGAGAGGACCGGTGCGCCGCGAAGTTCCGCCAGCGGCCATTCAATGCCCACGTGGGCGTCGTTCCACAGCAGGGCGCGTTCGTGCTCGGGCGCGTAGTACTCGGTGGTCTTGTACAGAAAATCGGCGCTGTCCGACAGCACCACAAAGCCATGCGCAAAGCCCGGCGGCACCCACAGCTGGCGCTTGTTGTCGGCGCTCAGCTCCACACCGGCCCACTGGCCCAGGCGAGGCGAGCTGGCGCGCATGTCTACCGCCACGTCAAACACACGGCCGCTGACCACCCGCACCAGCTTGCCCTGGGGGTTGACGATCTGGTAATGCATGCCGCGCAGCACACCGTGGGCCGAGCGCGAATGGTTGTCCTGCACAAACGCATCGCCCACGCCGGTGGCCTGGGCAAACGCGCGCTGGTTCCAGCTTTCGGTAAAGAACCCCCGGTCGTCGCCAAACACGCGGGGCTCAACAATCAGCACCTCGGGCAGGCGCGTGGGTGTGACGGTGATCATCAGGCGGTCCCTTTGGCCAGCGCCAGCAGGTAGGCGCCGTAGCTGCTCTTGGCCAGTGGCTGGCCCAACGCCTGCAGCTGGTCGCGGCTGATCCAGCCGTTGCGCCAGGCAATTTCTTCGGGGCAGGCCACCTTCAGGCCCTGGCGCTGTTCCAGCGTGTGGATGAACTGGGTGGCCTCCAGCAGGCTCTCGTGCGTGCCGGTGTCCAGCCAGGCAAAGCCGCGGCCCATGGTCTGCACCTGCAGTTGGCCCATCTGCAGGTAATGCTGGTTGATGCTGGTGATTTCCAGTTCGCCGCGCGCCGATGGCTTGACGGCCGCCGCGATGTCACACACCTGGTTGTCGTAAAAGTACAGCCCCGTCACGGCAAAATTGCTCTTGGGTGCGGCGGGTTTTTCTTCAATGGACAGGGCCTTGCCCTGGTCGTCAAACGCAACCACGCCGTAGCGCTCGGGGTCTTTCACGTGATAGGCAAACACGGTCGCCCCGCCAGTGGTGGCGTCGGCGTCGTGCAGCAGGCGCACCAGGTCGTGGCCGTAATAGATGTTGTCGCCCAGCACCAGGGCGCTGGGTGCGCCGCCGATGAAGTCGCGCCCGATGATGAACGCCTGCGCCAGGCCCTCGGGGCGCGGCTGCACGGCGTAGGTGATGCGCATGCCCCAGGCACTGCCGTCGCCCAGCAGCTGCTCAAAACGCGGCGTGTCTTGCGGCGTGCTGATGAGCAGCACATCGCGGATGCCCGCCAGCATCAGCGTGGCCAGCGGGTAATAGACCATGGGCTTGTCATACACCGGCAGCAGCTGCTTGGAAATCGCCAGCGTCGCCGGGTGCAGCCGGGTACCGGCACCGCCGGCGAGGATGATGCCTTTGCGCGCAGTAGAAACGGGCATGGGTAAGGGTCCTGGGTAGGTCTAGGAAGTTTTGGCCAGCTCGGCCACCACGGCGCGCACGCCGTCCTGCCAGGGCGGCAGCGTCAGGCCAAAGGTCTGGGCCAGGCGGGTGGTGTCCAGTCGCGAATTGGCCGGCCGGGCGGCGGGCGTGGGGTATTGCGATGCGGGAATGGGGTGCAGCGCGGCGGGCGTGGTCTTCAGGCTCATGCCACAGGCCAGGGCTTCTTGCACCAGCAGCGTTGCATAGGCATGCCACTGGGTCACGCCGGCGGCGGCCAGGTGGTAGATGCCGGCTTGTGCGGGTTGCAGCTGCTTGAGCGCATGGGCCGTCACATCGGCGATCAGGGCGGCGCGCGTGGGCGCACCCCACTGGTCGGCCACGATATTGAGGCTGTCGCGCTGGCCGGCGGCGCGCAGGATGGACTTCAGGAAGTTCTGCCCCCAGCTGTCAAACACCCAGCTGGTGCGAAAGATCAGGTGGCGCGGGCAATGCGCTGCAATAGCCTGCTCGCCGGCGAGCTTGCTGGCGCCATAAGAGTTCAGGGGCGCGGTGGCGTCGGTCTCGGCCCAGGGGCGCTCGCCCGTGCCGTTGAACACATAGTCGGTCGAATAGTGGATCACCCAGGCGCCGTAGCGTTGCGCCTCGCGGGCCAGCACCTCGCAGGCCGTGGCGTTGATGGCAAAGGCCAGGTCGCGTTCGCTCTCGGCCTTGTCCACGGCCGTGTAGGCGGCGGCATTGACGATCACGTCGGGGCGCACGGCCTGTACCGTGCGCGCCAGCTCGTCAGGGCGGGCCAGATCACCGCACAGCGGCTGGCTGCCCCGGTGCAGCGCCGTCACCTGGCCCAGCACCGACAGGCTTCTGCGCAGTTGCCAGCCCAGCTGGCCCTGTGCACCCAGCAGCAGGATGTTCAGGCTGCGCGTCATGCTGGCTGCGCCAGCCCCTGGTATTGCTGGTCCACCCATTGGCGGTAGCTGCCGCTGGTGACGGACTCGACCCAGGCGGCGTTGTCCAGGTACCACTGGATGGTCTGGCGCATGCCCTCGTCAAAGCCCACCGCCGGCTGCCAGCCCAGCTGGGTGGCGATCTTGCTGTCGTCAATGGCATAGCGCCGGTCGTGGCCGGGCCGGTCGGCCACATGGGTGATCAGCGCCGCGTGGGGCGTGCCGCCGGCACGCGGGCGCAGTTCGTCCAGCGTGCGGCAAATGGTGTTGACGACATCCAGGTTGGCGCGTTCAGACCGCCCGCCCACGTTGTAGGTCTCGCCCGGCTGGCCGCCGGCCAGCACCGCACGGATAGCAGAGCAGTGGTCGTTGACAAACAGCCAGTCGCGAATCTGCTGGCCGTCGCCATACACCGGCAGCGGCTTGCCGCGCAGCGCGTTGTGGATGATCAGCGGAATCAGCTTTTCGGGGAACTGGCGCGGGCCGTAGTTGTTGGAACAGTGGGTGGTCAGCGTGGGCAGCCCGTAGGTGTGCTGGAACGAGCGCACAAAATGGTCAGACGCGGCCTTGGAAGCCGAATAGGGGCTGTTGGGCTCAAAGCGGTGCTGCTCGGTAAATGCAGGGGCTTGTGCGCTCAGCGAGCCAAACACCTCGTCGGTGGACACATGCAGGAACCGGAACGCTGCCTGCTCAGGCGCAGGCAGCGTGCGCCAGTACGCCAGCGTGGCGTCCAGCAGGCTGAGCGTGCCCACCACGTTGGTCTGCGCGAACGCCATGGGGCCCGAGATCGAGCGGTCCACGTGGCTTTCGGCCGCGAAATTGATGATGGCGCGCGGTCGGTGCGTGGCCAGCAGTTGTGCCACCAGCGCGGCGTTGCCGATGTCGCCATGCACAAAGTGGTAGTTCGGGTCTTTTGCCACGGCAGCCAGGTTGCCGGGATGCCCGGCATAGGTGAGCAGGTCCAGGTTGACGACGGGGCCGTGGCCGCCTTGCAACCACTCCAGCACAAACGCCGATCCGATGAAGCCACACCCACCTGTTACCAGAATCATTTTGTCGCCTTGTTACCCGCAGGATCAACCCCGCATGCTCTGCCCCGCATTCTATTAGACGAGGTTGAACGTCAACGCCACGCTGTAGGCCAGCCTGGCCGCGCGGCCTTCGCGCTGCACACCGCTTGCGCGCAGGTGCCGCCACCGTGCCCAGGGCGCGCCTGAACGCGCTGCCCTGAAGGCGGCCAGCGTGCGCGCACTGGACGGCGTGAGCGCGCCCTGAACATGCGCCAGCGCCGCCAGGTTCAGGTCCGTCCAGCGCCGCAGGTCACCCATGTACAGGCGCTTGAGCCGGTGCCACCGGGCCGCAAGACTGCGGTTTTCGCCCATGGCGTTGCCCCGGTGCTGGCGGTACTGCACATGGGTGGCCGCATCGAACACCACCGTGCCCCCGGCAGCGGTCACCAGCAGGTAGGCCAGCCAGTCGTGCGCCACCACGGTGTCCGGCGGCACCTGGCGCATCAGGGCGCGGGCGGCCGGGTTGAACAGCATGGTGTTGCCGCTGCACACGTTCTGGGCCAGCGCGTGCGCAAACGTGCAGGCCGCAGGCGGCGGGCGCGATTCGCCGGTCACCTGCGCATTGGCGTCGATATATTGCGTGCGGGCGCAATACAGGGCTGGTTCGGCACCACAAGCGTGCAGGCTTTCAACCGAAGCGCGCAGGCGCTGCGGCAGCCAGATATCGTCCTGGTCCGAAAAGGCGAAGTAGTCCGCCTGGATGGCGTCGTGCTGCACCAGCGACATGTAGTTGGCGGCAAACCCCTGGCGCGGGCCGTGCACCACCTGCACCTGCAGGCCTGGGTGCCGCTCCCTGAAAGCCTGGATGAGCCCCAGCGTGCCGTCGGTAGAGCCATCGTCTGAAATCCACAGCGCCCAGTCGGTGTGGGATTGCGCTGCGATGGAATCAAGCTGGGCCTGAAGGTGACGCTCGCCGTTGAACGTGCACAACAAGATGGCAATGCGCTTACCTTCAGATGCACACTTTGGTGCACGGCTGGCCTGTATACCTACAATGTCGGCACAACTAACGATCATTCGTTTCCCCACAGATGCTTGGTTTGGCCTTCATTGGGTTCGTCTTGAGCCTTTTCGTGTCATTGGCATTGATCCGTCATGGCCGCATGCACGCCAGCAATTACGCCAACGGCCTGCCCCAGCGGTTTCACCTGGGCCACATTCCCCGCATTGGCGGCATCGCCATTTTCGCCGGGATTGCCGGGGGTACCCTGGCTGCGCCCGTGCTGCTGGCCATGGGCATCTCCACCAACGTCTCCATCACGGTCAAGGACTGGTTCTTGTGGTGCCTGGTGCTCACACCCATCGTGGCCGGCGGCGCCTACGAAGACCTGAGCGCCCGCCTGTCAGCGCGCTGGCGTTTTGTCATCACGGCCTGCGCGGCGGTGCTGGCGTGCTGGTGCCTGGGCCTGAGCGTGCCGCGCCTGGACGTGCGCTGGATCGACCCGCTGTGGGCCATGACTCCCGCTTTGGGCATCGGCCTGGCCCTGCTGGGCATCACAGGGCTGCCCCATGCGCTGAACATCATTGACGGCTTCAATGGCCTGGCGGGCATCGTCACCGTCCTGATCTGCCTGGCGCTGGCCCACGTGTCGCTGCAGGTCGGTGACCGCCAGATCGCCGCCTACATGCTGGTCACGGTTGGCGCGACCGCCGGCTTTCTCTACTGGAACTACCCACGCGGGCTGATCTTTGCAGGCGACGGCGGGGCTTACTTGTGGGGTGGCTCCATTGCGCTGGCCGCGATCATGCTCGTGCAGCGCCACGACGAGGTGTCGCCCTGGTTCCCGATGCTTCTGACCATGTACCCGGTGTGGGAGGTGATCTTTTCCACCTACCGCAAGATGGTGCGTGGCCTGTCGCCCACCGTGCCGGATTCGATCCACTTTCACATGCTCATCTACCGCCGTCTGGTGCGTGGCGTGTTCCATGACGACGAAACACGCCGCGTGCTGGTGCGCAACAACCGCACGTCGCCCTATCTGTGGGGCTTTACCGTGCTGACGGTGGTGCCCGCCGTGCTGTTCTGGAACAACACCCGCGTGCTCATGGTGTTCTGCGCGCTGTTCGCCGTGTCCTACGTCTGGGCCTACTTCACCATCATCCGGTTCAAGGTCCCGCCCTGGCTGCGCCGCTGAAGGGGATGGGCCGCGTGTCCTGGATGCGGCACAATTTGCGCATTCCACATTTCACCCCGGCGACATGACCACAGACCTGCCCAACATAGCCCCGCGCGACAAGGCCGAGATCCTCGCCCAGGCGCTGCCCTACATCCGCAAATTCCACGGCAAGACCATCGTCATCAAGTACGGCGGCAACGCCATGACCGACCCGGCCCTGCAGGCCGACTTTGCCGAGGACGTGGTGCTGCTCAAGCTGGTGGGCATGAACCCGGTGGTGGTGCACGGAGGCGGCCCGCAGATTGAAACCGCGCTGAACCGCCTGGGCAAGAAGGGTGAGTTTGTGCAGGGCATGCGCGTGACCGACGCCGAAACCATGGAAGTGGTCGAATGGGTGCTGGCCGGAGAAGTGCAGCAGGACATCGTGGGCCTGATCAACCAGGCCGGCGGCAAGGCCGTGGGCCTGACCGGGCGCGACGGCGGCATGATCCGCGCCCAGAAGCTCAAGATGGTGGACAACAACGACCCCACCAAGGAGCACGACGTGGGCCAGGTCGGCGACATCGTCTCCATCGACCCCAGTGTGGTCAAGGCGCTGCAGGACGATGCGTTCATCCCCGTCATCAGCCCCATCGGCTTTGGTGAAAACAACGAGAGCTACAACATCAACGCCGACGTGGTGGCCGGCAAGCTGGCCATCGTGCTCAAGGCCGAAAAGCTGATGCTGCTCACGAACACGCCCGGCGTGCTGGACAAGACCGGCAAGCTGCTGACCGACCTGACCGCGCGCGAGATTGACGAGCTGTTTGCCGACGGCACCATCTCGGGCGGCATGCTGCCCAAGATTGCCGGTGCGCTGGACGCGGCCAAGAGCGGCGTCAATTCGGTGCACATCATCGACGGCCGCGTGCCGCACGCCATGCTGCTGGAAATCCTGACCGAGCAGGCCTACGGCACCATGATCCGGAGTCATTGATGCCCCCCCGAAGCGCCTTCGGCGCCTCCCCCCCAGGGGGGCGCCACCAGTGGCCCGGCAAAGCCGGGTCCACGGTGGCCGCTGGAAAAGACATTTTTTTCCGGCGGAGTTGAGATGCGTTTGCTTTTGGTCGAGGACGATGTGATGGTCGCCAGCGGCATCAAGCTGGGGCTTACCGACGCCGGCTATGCGGTGGACTGGGTGGGCAGCGGCGAGCGCGCCGAAGAGGTGTTGCGCACCGAGGTGTTTGACGCCGCCATCATCGACATCGGCCTGCCCAATATGGACGGGCTGGAGCTCACGCGCCGCCTGCGCCGCCCCGAGGTCGCAAGCCACGCCATGCCGGTGCTGATCCTCACCGCGCGCGACGCGCTGCACGACCGCGTGCAGGGCCTGGATCTGGGCGCGGACGACTACATGATCAAGCCGTTTGAGCTGCCCGAGCTGCTGGCGCGCCTGCGCGCGTTGCTGCGCCGCTCGCAAGCAGCCACCACGGCCGTGCTGGTGTTTGGCCCCATCGAGCTGGACACCGCCAACCGCCGCGCCACAGCCCTGCACAACGGCCAGGCGCAGCCCATTGAGTTGGGCCCGCGCGAATGGACGGTGATGGAGTATTTGCTGATCAACGCGCCCAAGCCCGCCAGCAAGGAAAAGCTGCTGCAGGCCCTGACGGGCTGGGACAAGGAAATCACCCCCAATGCGGTCGAGGTGTATATCTCGCGCCTGCGCGGCAAGCTCGAACCCCACGGCGTGGCGCTGCGCTCCATCCGCGGCTTTGGCTACCGGCTGGAACTGACCGGGCCCGGCGCGGGGTCATGACGCGCCAGCGCGCGGCGGCCATGACGGGCGGCCTGCAGCGCAGGCTGCTGGTCATGCTGATCTCGCCGCTGATCCTGCTGGCTTGTCTGAACGCCTGGTTTGACTATCGTTCGGCCGACAACGTGGCCCTGCAACAAGACCAGCGCCTGGTGGCGCTGGTACCCCTGCTGGCCGACTCCGTCATTGGCGACGAGGCGCGACCGGGCGGCGGACTGCTGTTGCTGCTGGCCCCGCCAATTGAAGAGTTCCTTAAAACCGGCCCCGGTTTTGCGGCCTTCAGCATCGTAGACCCCGACGGCAAAATCCTGGGCGGCGAGAGATGGCTGGCCGGCCTGCCACCGACCACCTTCGAGCCTGAATTCCACAGCGAGGAAAACCAGGGCACCACCTGGCGCATCGTGCGCCAGCGTGTGCAGTCGGTGGCTGGTGAAATCACCGTGGCGCTGGCCGACGGCACCGACCCACGCCAGCAGTGGTCGCGCGCCATCCTGTTCAAGGTGCTGCTGCCCAACCTGGTGCTCATCACGCTGGCGGCCTTTGCTGTCAACTGGGCGGTGCACCGCGCGCTCAAGCCGCTGCTGGACCTGAAAGAAGCGGTCGAGCGCCGCTCGCCGCGCGACCTGAGCGCCATTGACGAGCAGGCGTCCCCCGAAGAAGTGCGCCCACTGGTGTTGTCGCTCAACCGGCTTTTCAGCCTGGTCAACGTGCAGGCCGAAGGCCAGCGGCGCTTTGTGGCCGATGCCGCGCACCAGCTGCGAACGCCGCGGGCCGGCCTGCAGGCGCAGGTGGAGGCCTGGGCCCAGGCCGCCAACGCCGTTCCGTCGCAGCCATCGGTCACGCTGCGTGCCGAGCAGGTCAACAAGCTGCGCAGCGCCACGCGGCGCACCTCGCAGCTGGCCAATCAGCTGCTGGCCCTGTCGCGTGCCGATGCCCGCACCATGCAACCACAGCCCATGCAGCGCGTGGATTTGAAAGAGCTGTGCGAGACCACGTTGCAAACCCACCTGGACGCTGCCACCGCCAAACGCATGGACCTGGGGCTGGACGCCAGGCCCGCCATGGTCATGGGCCACGACTGGTTGCTGCGCGAGCTGCTGGGCAACCTGGTGGATAACGCCGTGAAATACACGCCCGAGGGCGGCACCGTGACCATCCGTTGCGGTGAACGCGACGGCGTGGCCTTTGTAGAAGTGGAAGACGATGGCCCGGGCATACCGCGCGGCGAACGCGCCCGCGTGCTCGAGCGCTTTTACCGCGTGCAGGGCACGCTGGGTGAAGGCAACGGCCTGGGCCTGGCCATTGCCGACGAGATCGCGCGGGCGCACCACAGCCACCTGGAATTGCAGTGCGGCGCGGACAGCCGCGGCCTCAAAGTGACGCTCAACTTCACGGGGTAAGTACGCACTTGGGCCGCCCCGGGCGCGTGGCGCGCGTGTGCGAGAATCAATTGAACACACATTTTTCAAGACATGCCAGACGCCGAGCCCAGCACCACGACGACCCCCGCCGACATTGACGCCGCTGTCGCCCCCGTGGTGCGAAAACGGCCCAAGCCCGGCGAGCGGCGCGTGCAGATCCTGGAGGCGCTGGCCACCATGCTGGAGCAGCCGGGCGCCGAGCGCATCACCACGGCTGCGCTGGCGGCGCGCCTGGAGGTGAGCGAAGCCGCCCTGTACCGGCACTTTGCCAGCAAGGCGCAGATGTTTGAAGGGCTGATCGAGTTCATCGAGCAGACCGTTTTTTCCCTGGTCAACCAGATCACCGAACGCGCCGACGAAGCCGCTGGCGCCGGCACCCGCCAGGCCGCCAAGATCGTGGCCATGCTGTTGCAGTTTGGCGAAAAGAACCCCGGCATGACGCGCGTGATGGTGGGCGACGCGCTGGTGTTCGAAAACGAACGCCTGCAGCAGCGCATGAACCAGTTCTTTGACAAGATCGAGGCCACGCTGCGCCAGTGCCTTCGCGACGCCGCGCAGGCCGACGGCGCGGCCACGCCCAGCGTGCAGGCGCAAGTCAGCGCGTCACTGCTCACTGCGTTTGTGGTGGGCCGCCTGCAGCGCTTTGCGCGCTCGGGCTTCAAGCGCATGCCGTCTGAACACCTGGAAGCCAGCCTCGCCCTGATGTTGTGAACATCCGCCTGGCCGGCGCCGATATCACGCTGCACCCATCAGGCGGTGCCTACCTTCTCCACGACCAGACCCTGCTGGTGGCTGACGCCCATTTCGGCAAGGCCGTGAGCTTTCGCCGGCAGGGTATGCCGGTGCCCCAGGGCACCACCACCGAAACACTGACGCAGCTGACCCGGCTGGTGGCGGACACCGGCGCGCGCCGCATCGTGTTCCTGGGTGACTTCCTGCATTCAGCCCGCTCGCATGCCGCCGCCACGCTGGCCGCATTGTCACGCTGGCGCACGGACCATACAGCGCTGCAGCTGACTTTGGTGCGCGGTAACCACGACGACCGCGCGGGTGACCCGCCGGCCAGCCTGGGCATAGAGGTTGTCGACGAGCCTCTGCCATTGGGCCCGTTCGCGCTGTGCCACCACCCGCAGCCCGTGGCCGGTGCGTACGTGCTGGCAGGCCACTGGCACCCCTGCATCACGCTAGGCGGCCGCGCCAACGACAGGGTGCGCCTGCCGTGTTTCTGGTTCGGCGACGAGCTGCAGCACCCGGTGGGCGTGTTGCCGGCGTTTGGCAGCTTCACCGGAATGCACCCGGTGGTGCTGCGCGATAGCGACAGTGTTTATGCCGTGGCCGCCGATGAAGTGCGCTACGTGCCTGCCAAAGCGCGTCGATGAACTTGTGATGCCGCTACCGCACGCCTTTGCAGAGGCAATGTTGGCGCGCAACCATTGCGTACCCACACCTGGCTTCGCGGCAGGCGGTGGCCGGCGGGGCGATCTCTGTGGCGGCGAGGAGCGCAGATTCGGGGTTGGCGCGCGAAGCGCGCTTCGTTTCTAGCTCGCCGCGGCTGTTCGAACGGAGTGCGCAGCACGAAGTGAGTTCTGCGGCGCAACCCCGAATCGAGCACCGCAGCGGAGTTGGCGCAAAGCGCCAACCGCCACAGTGTGAGCCCCCGCCGGCCACCGCCTGCCGCGAAGCAGCGCGAAACACAAAAAAGGCGCAGTGCCATAATCCCCCGCGAGCCAACCCGGAGAAACCACCTTGGAAACCTGCCCCAGTCGGTAGCTTTCAACTCCCGCGTCTGCAGTGGGGGTTGAAAGCTCAACCCCATTCCCACAGACATAACCATACCCACGGGAGTGAGCCATGCTCAACATCTTCACACTTGCCAACGGCCGGCTCTTCCAGGAAGAAATCGAGTCGCTTGAAGAGCTTTCGCGGTTCCAGCCGATCTGGGTGGACCTGGAGTCCCCCACCCTGGAAGAAAAGCGGTGGGTCAAGCAGTACTACGGCCTGTCCATCCCCGAGGATGCGATGGACGAAGACATCGAGGAATCCGCCCGCTTTTATGAGGAAGACAACGGCGAGTTGCACATCCGCAGCGACTTCCTGATTGCCGACGACGAAGAACCGCGCACGGTGCGCGTGGCCTTCATCCTGAACCAGCACAACACCGAGCTGAAAAGCCGAGGCGTGCTGTTTTCCATCCACGACGAGGACGTGCCCGTGTTCCGCCTGCTGCGCCTGCGCGCGCGACGCGCGCCGGGGCTGATCGAAGACGCCAAGGAAGTGTTGCTCAAGCTGTTTGACGCCGACGCCGAATATTCAGCCGACACGCTGGAAGGCATTTACGACGAACTGGAGAAGGTCAGCAAGAAAGTGCTGGCCGGTGACGTGACTGACGCCTTGGCCGGTGAAGTGCTGGGCGCCATTGCGCGGCAGGAGGACTTGAACGGACGCATCCGCCGCAACGTCATGGACACACGCCGCGCGGTCAGCTTCATGATGCGCAGCCGCATGCTCACGGCCGAGCAGTTTGAGGAATCGCGCCAGATCCTGCGCGACATTGAATCGCTGGACAACCACACGGCGTTCCTGTTCGACAAGATCAACTTCCTGATGGACGCCACAGTCGGCTTCATCAACATCAACCAGAACAAGATCATCAAGATCTTCTCGGTGGCAAGCGTTGCGCTGCTGCCGCCCACGCTGATCGCCAGCATTTATGGCATGAACTTCCAGCACATGCCCGAACTGGCGCAGCAATGGGGCTACCCGTATGCGCTGGTGTTGATGGTGGCCAGCGCGGTAGTCCCGATGTGGTACTTCCGCAAACGCGGTTGGCTCAAATAGTCCACCCCCGAGGCGCCTGCGGCGCCTCCCCCTCAAGGGGGCGCCACCAGCGGCCCGGCGAAGCCGGTTCCGCAGTGGCCCTGGAATTGGCGGTTCACGCAGGTCTGCGCAGGAACGCCTCCACGATGGCTGCTGAATGGCGGCTGGCCACCTCCTGCACAAACTTCATGAAATCGCCGTGCGCTGCGTCGTCGGCGCGGTCGGACACCGTGCGCACGGCCGCAAACGGCACGCCGTAGTCGCGGCAGACCTGGGCGATGGCGGCGCCTTCCATCTCTACCGCCAGCGCGTCGGGCAAAGCAGACTGCAGGGCCCGCGCCTCGGCGGTGGTGGACACAAAGCGGTCGCCGCTGATCACCAGGCCCCGGTGCACCGGCACACCGGGCAAGGCAACGGCAGCCGCCCGCGCGAGCTGCTGCGTCAATGCCACGTCCGTGGCAAAGCGGCTGGCCCCGTACAAAGGCACTTCGTATTTCGGAAAGATCGGGGACGCATCCAGGTCATGCTGCAGGAAACTGTCGGCCACCACCACGTCGCCGACGTTCACGCCTGGCCCCAGCCCGCCGGCCACGCCAGTGAAGACGATCTCGCGCACATTGAAACGTTCGATGAGTGCCGTGGCGGTCGTGGCAGCAGCCACCTTGCCGATACGCGACAGCACCGCGATCACTTCATGTCCGTGCAAATGGCCGCGCCAGAACTCGCGGCCCGCCGCCTTCGTTTTGTGCTCATCAGGCATCAGCGCCAGCACGGCGGCCAGCTCCTCATGCATGGCGCTGACAATGGCAATGGTCATGAGTAAGTGGCTTGGGCTTGCATACAAGTGACACCGCGGAACCGGCTCCGCCGGGCCGCTGGTGTCGCCCCCCAGTGGGGGGAGACGGCCCGAAGGGCCGTTTCCGGGGGGCGTCCTATTTCTTGTCGCGCAGCTCGCGCCGCAGGATCTTGCCGACCGGCGTCTTGGGCAGGTCGGTGCGGAATTCGACGATCTTGGGCTGCTTGTAGCCGGTCATGTTGGCCTTGCAGTAATCGCGCACCTGGGCTTCGGTCAGCTCGGGGTTCTTCTTGACGATGACCAGCTTGACGGCCTCGCCCGACTTGTCGTCCACCACGCCTACTGCCGCGCATTCCAGCACGCCGTCCAGCTTGGCCACCACGTCTTCCACCTCGTTGGGGTAGACATTGAAACCGCTGACCAGGATCATGTCTTTCTTGCGGTCCACGATCTTGAAGAAACCGCGCTCGTCCACCGTACCGATGTCGCCGGATTTGAAGTAGCCATCCGGCGTCATGACCTTGGCGGTCTCGTCCGGGCGCTGCCAGTAACCGGCCATGACCTGCGGACCCTTGATGGCGATTTCGCCGGGCTGGCCGGGCGGCACTTCGTTGCCGTCGTCGTCCAGCAGCTTGAAGTACGTGCCGGGAATCGGCACACCAATCGTGCCCGTGTATTCGGTGCTGGTGGTGGGGTTGCAGCTGGCCGACGGGCTGGTCTCGCTCAGGCCATAGCCTTCGCAGATGGGGCAGCCGGTCTTGTCCAGCCACAGCTTGGCCACAGCGCCCTGCACCGCCATGCCGCCGCCCACCGATATCTTGAGGTTGCTCCAGTTGACGGTGTTGAAGTCGGGGTGGTTGGCCAGGCCGTTGAACAGCGTGTTGACCGCCGGGAAGCTGTGGATGGTGTGCTTGGACAGCTCCTTGAGCACAGCAGGCAGGTCGCGCGGATTCGGGATGAGGATGAGCTTGCCGCCCGTGCGCATGGACAGCATCATGCCCACCGTGAACGCGAAGATGTGGTACAGGGGCAGCGCGCAGACGCTGGTGGACTGCTCGCCCGCAGGCACCTTCTTCATGACCGGCTCGTTCCAGGCCTCGGACTGCAGCACGTTGGCGATCACGTTGCGGTGCAGCAGCACGGCGCCCTTGCTCACGCCCGTGGTGCCGCCGGTGTACTGCAGCACAGCCACGTCATCGGCCGTGATGGCCGGCTTCTTGAGCGTGCCGCGCGTGCCCCGGGCCACGGCGTCATTGAAACGCACGGCGCCCGGCAGGTTGTAGGCCGGCACCATCTTCTTGACGTTGCGCACCACGTAATTGACCAGAGCGCCCTTGAGCAGACCCAGCTGGTCGCCCATGGCAGCCAGCACCACGTGCTTGACCGGCGTGGCGGCAATGCACTGCTCCAGCGTGTTGGCGAAGTTCTCGATGATGATGATGGCCTTGGCACCCGAGTCTTTCAGCTGGTGCTCCAGCTCGCGCGGCGTGTACAGCGGGTTCACGTTCACCACCACAAAGCCCGCGCGCAAGACGGCAGCCACGGCCACCGGGTACTGCGGCACGTTGGGCATCATGATGGCCACGCGGTCGCCCTTGGCCAGGCCCAGCCCCTGCAGGTAGGCGGCCAGGGCGCGGCTCAATGAATCGGTCTGTCCAAAGGTCACGTCCTTGCCCATGAAGCTGTAGGCCACGCGGCTGGCGTACTTCTGAAAGCTTTCTTCCATCAGCCCCACCAGCGACGGATAGGCCGAAGGGTCGATATCGGCGGGCACGCCGGGGGGGTAGGCACTGAGCCAGGGACGATCACTCATTTTTGTCTCCAGTCAATCTCGGTTCAGAGTTATTCGATGGCCTTGCCCATGTCTTCAACGACCTTCTTGGCATCGCCGAAAACCATCATGGTCTTGTCCATGTAGAACAGCTCGTTGTCCAGGCCCGCATAGCCTGCGGCCATGGAGCGCTTGTTCACGATCACCGTTTTGGCCTTGTACGCTTCCAGAATGGGCATGCCGTAAATCGCGCTGCCCTTCACATGGGCGGCCGGGTTCACCACGTCGTTGGCACCCAGGATGATGGCCACGTCGGCCTGGCCGAACTCGCCGTTGATGTCTTCCATCTCGAACACCTGGTCGTAGGGCACCTCGGCCTCGGCCAGCAGCACGTTCATGTGGCCCGGCATGCGCCCGGCCACCGGGTGGATGGCATATTTGACGGTGATGCCCTTTTCGGTCAGCTTGGCAGCCAGCTCCTTCACGGCATGCTGCGCACGCGCCACCGCCAGGCCATAGCCCGGCACGATCACCACGGTTTCGGCATTGCTCAGCACAAAGGCCGCGTCGTCGGCGCTGCCGCTCTTCACCGTGCGCTGTACGGCGCCGCCGGCAGCGGCCGTGGTGGCCTCACCGCCAAAGCCGCCCAGGATCACGTTGAAGAAGCTGCGGTTCATGGCCTTGCACATGATGTAGCTCAGGATCGCACCCGAGCTGCCCACCAGCGAGCCGGCAATGATCAGCATGCTGTTGTTCAGGCTGAAGCCGATGCCCGCGGCCGCCCAGCCCGAATAGCTGTTGAGCATGGACACCACCACCGGCATGTCGGCGCCGCCGATCGGGATGATGATCAGCACGCCCAGCACAAAGGCCAGCGCCAGCAGCAGCCAGAAGTCAACCCGTGCTTCACTGATGGTGTAACCCACAATGAAGAACAGCGTGGCCAGGCCCAGCACCAGGTTCAGGATGTGCTGGCCCTTGAACTGCACCGGCGCACCCTGGAACAGGCGGAACTTGTACTTGCCCGACAGTTTGCCAAACGCAATGACCGAGCCGCTGAAGGTGATGGCGCCAATGGCTGCACCCAGCGCCAGCTCCAGCCGGTTGCCATAGGGAATGGCCCCGCCCTTGGCCGTGATGCCAAAGGCCCAGGGCTCCACGGCAGCGGCCACGGCAATGAACACCGCCGCCAGGCCGATCATGCTGTGCATGAAAGCCACCAGCTCGGGCATCTTGGTCATCTCGACCCGCTTGGCCATGACGGCGCCAGCGGTGCCGCCCACCAGCAGGCCCAACACCACATAGCCAAGGCCTTCGACCGGGTTCTTCATGAGCGCGCCGGCCTGCGTCCAGATCAGGCCCACGGTGGTCAGGGCCGCAATGGCCATGCCAACCATGCCAAACAGGTTGCCGCGGATCGACGAGGTGGGGTGGCTCAGGCCTTTCAGGGCCTGAATGAAGCAGACACTGGCGACCAGGTACAACAGCGTGACGAGATTCATGCTCATGCTTTATCTCCAGCAGCCGGAGCCTTCTTTTCTTTCTTCCTGAACATCTCCAGCATGCGCCGGGTCACCAGGAAGCCGCCGAAAACGTTCACGGCCGCCAGCGCCACGGCCAGCACGCCCATGGTCTTGCCCAAGCTGGTTTCGGTCAGCGCGGCGGCCAGCATGGCGCCCACAATGACGATGGCTGAAATGGCGTTGGTCACGGCCATCAGCGGCGTATGCAACGCAGGCGTCACGGTCCACACCACGTGGTAGCCCACGTAAATGGCCAGCACGAAAATGATGAGGTTCAGGATGGTGGGAGAGACGATGTCCATGCTTATTTCCTCCGTACTTCGCCGTTTTGCGTCATCAGGCAGGCGGCCACGATGTCGTCTTCCATATCCACCTTCACCGCGGTGGCATCTTTGGGCAGGATGAGCTTCAAAAAGTCCAGCACATTGCGTGCATACAGGCTGCTCGAATCTGCCGCCACCAGTGCGGGCAGGTTGGTCTCGCCCACCAGCGTTACACCATGCTTGACCACCGTCTTGCCGGCTTCGGTCAGCGGGCAGTTGCCGCCCTGCGGCGCGGCCAGGTCCACGATCACCGAGCCCGGCTTCATGGACTTGACCATGTCTTCGGTCACCAGCACGGGGGCGGCGCGGCCAGGAATCAGGGCGGTGGTGATCACGATGTCGGCCTGCGCCACGCGCTTGGCGACCTCGGCCTTCTGGCGGTCCAGCCAGCTTTGAGGCATGGGCTTGGCATAGCCACCCACACCGACAGCGGCTTCCTTTTCTTCGGGCGTGTCATAAGACACATCGATGAACTTGGCGCCCAGCGATTCGACCTGCTCCTTGACCGAGGGGCGCACGTCAGACGCTTCAATCACCGCGCCCAGGCGCTTGGCCGTGGCAATGGCCTGCAGGCCCGCCACGCCCACGCCCAGGATCACCACGCGCGCCGCTTTCACGGTGCCCGCAGCCGTCATGAGCATGGGAAAGAAGCGCTGGTATTTGTCGGCCGCGATCATCACGGCCTTGTAGCCGGCGATGTTGGCCTGCGAGCTGAGCACGTCCATGCTCTGCGCACGGGTGGTGCGCGGCGCGGCTTCCAGTGCAAAGCCGGTCACCTGGGCGCCGGCCAGGCGCTGCAGACCCGGCGCGTCAAACGGATTGAGCATGCCCACCAGGGTGGCGCCGCTTTGCATGAGCCCGATTTCATGGTCAAAGGCGTTGCGTACCTTCAACACCAGCTCGCAGCCGAAGGCGCCGGCGGCGTCGGTGATCTCGGCACCGGCCGCCACATAGGCTTCGTCTGTTGCACTGGCGGGCACGCCCGCACCCGACTGGATGCGCACGGTATGGCCCTGGGATTTGAGTTTTTTGGCCGTCTCCGGGGTGACGGCAACACGGGTTTCACCCACCGTGGTTTCGGCAGGTACGCCAATCAGCATGGACGTCTCCTCGACTGTTGATTTGAAAGCTGAACGTTAGCTTACATGAGTTTGCGGCCGATATTAGAGGGGCCAGACGATCATTTGGGCATAAGCGCTATGCCGGCGCCGCGCACCCTCAGGGCGCGAACTGCTCCGCCCCCACCACGCCGATCTTGTCCAGCCGCAGGCGCTGCGACGCGGCCAGCACGCCGGCCACGGCGTCGTATTTGGCCGCTTTGTCGGGGCGGATGTGGATTTCGGGTTGCACGGCCTGGCCTGCGGCGGCCTGCAGGCGCTGGTCCAGCGCGGCGCGGCCTTCCAGCGCCTGCCCATTCCATAACAGCTGGCCGGTGCCGGTGATGTCGATCTTGACCACCTCGGGCGGCGTGGCCTGGGGCGGCGGGTTGCCGCCGGGCATCTCAATCGCCACCGAATGCAGCTGGATCGGGATGGTGATGATCAGCATGACCAGCAGCACCAGCAGCACGTCCACCAGCGGCGTGGTGTTGATGTCCACCATCACGTCGGGGTCGCTGTCGTCGCCTGCGCGGATGTTGATGCCCATGCTAGTTCCCCGCCGGTGGCTCGGTCACAAAGCCGATGCGCGCAATGCCCATTTCCTGGCAGGCATACACCACGCGGCCTATCGGCTCATAGTCGGCCCGCGCGTCGCCGCGGATGTGCACCTCGGGCTGGGGGCTCATGACCGACACCTTGCCCAGCAGCTCCATCAGCGCTGCCTGGTCGGGCAGCCGGGTGTCAAACCAGTACACGGCGCCCTGCGCGTCCACCGAGATGATCACGTTGTCGGGTTTGGCCTGGCCGCCGGCCACGGCCTCGCGCGGCAGCGTTACGGCAATGGAGCTGTTCACCACGGGGATGGTGATGAGGAAGATGATCAACAGCACCAGCATCACGTCCACCAGCGGCGTGGTGTTGATGCTGGCGATCAGGGAATCTTCCCTGTCGTTGTTCTTCCATTGAATAGCCATGGCCTGCTGCGCCTTACGGTGCCGGCGCCTTGGCGCCCGCTGCGAGCAGCACGGTGTGCAGGTCCGAACCAAAGCCGCGCACCTCGTCCATCACGATCTTGTTGCGCCGCACCAGCCAGTTGTAGCCCAGCACGGCGGGCACGGCCACAGCCAGGCCGATGGCGGTCATGATCAGCGCCTCGCCCACCGGGCCGGCCACGCGGTCGATGCTGGCCTGGCCCGACACGCCGATCTTGACCAGCGCGTTGTAGATGCCCCACACCGTGCCAAACAGGCCCACAAACGGCGCGGTGGAGCCCACCGTGGCCAGCACGGCCAGGCCGTCTTGGGTGCGGCTGTGCACGGTGTTGACAGCGCGTTCAATGCTTTGTGTCACCCAGGTGTTCAGGTCCACCTGGCCGATCAGGCCTTCGTGCTTGCGGGTGGCCTCCAGCGCCGATTCGGCAATAAAGCGGTAGGGGCTGGCTTTGTCCAGCTTGTCGGCGCCCTGGCGCACGGTGTCGGCGCTCCAGAAATTGGCGGCGGCCGCCTTGCCCTGCGTGCCCATGCGCGCCTGCGCCACCAGCCGGCTGACCAGCACATACCAGCTGGCCAGCGACATGATGACCAGCACCACCAGCGTGGCGCGCGCCACCAGGTCGCCCTGCTCCCACAGCGCGCGCAGGCCATACGGGTTGGCCTGTACCGGCGGCACCGGCGCCATGACTGGCGGTTTGGTAGCTGCGGGGGTGGCCAGCGCGGGTGACGCCGCCAGCGACGGGCTGGATGCCGCATCCCCCGCCGGGGCGGGTGCCTGGGCCAGCGCGGCGCCGCAGGCCAGCAGCAACAGGGCCGCCACGTGGCAGGCAAAGCGGCAGATCAGGGAAGGCAAATTCATTTTGGGCATGGATTGAACGCAAAGTGACCTGGGGGCATTGTGAATCACGCGGGCAGGGCCGTCCAAATCCATAATGCCGGTCATGAACGCACCCCGCTGGAAACCAAGCGTCACCGTCGCCGCCATCATTGAACGCGAGGGCCGCTTCCTGCTAATAGAGGAACACACGGCCCGCGGCCTGATGCTGAACAACCCCGCGGGCCACCTGGACCCGGGCGAGTCCCCCGCGCAGGGTTGCGCACGCGAGGCGCTGGAAGAAGCCGCCTGGCATTTCACGCCCACGGCGCTGGTGGGCATCTATCTGTCGCGCTTCACGCGCACGGCCGACGGCGCCGACATCACTTACCTGCGCTTTGCGTTTTGCGGCACGCTGGGCGACGAGGTGCCGGGCCAGGCGCTGGACGAAGGCATCGAGCGCACGCTGTGGATGACGCCCGATGAAATCCGCGCCTCCACCGCCCGCCACCGCAGCCCCCTGGTGCTGCGCTGCATGGAGGATTACCTGCGCGGCCAGCGCGCGCCGCTGGACATGGTTTACACCGAGCCCACGGTGTACGGCGACAAGCCTTGGGAGTCTGGGCGACAAAAGTAAATGTTGTCATTGCGGGCTCGACCCGCAATCCATGCATCGTTGACCAGCACTGCGCCGAAGCGACATGGATGCCGGGTCAAGCCCGGCATGACAGCTTGCCCTGCCTTTTGCCGCGCAGACTGCTAGTCGGCCTTCAGGCGCAGCCGGTCTGGCTGGCGCCGCTCGATCTGGTACTTGAGCAGCGCCGCGCAGCGGAACACGCCGTGCGCGAACTTGCCGTAGGGCAGCGTGACAAACAGCGCCATCACCACGCCCAGGTGCACCGCCAGCCAGGCCGTCTGGCCTGCGTGGCCCCGCGCAAACCACAGGCCCAGGCCGGTCAGGCTGGTCAGGAACAACAGCGCGATGAAGCCCAGGTCCATCGGCCGCTGGGCCACATCACCCTGCGCCGGGTTGCGCGCCAGGTTCAGCCGCAGCAGCTGCACCGTGCCCAGCAGCAACGCCACGCCGCCCACGGCGCCCAGCAGCTTCGGGAGGCTGGGCAGGTCGTACGGCGCCACCCAGCCCAGGGCGTAGTGGTACAGCGTGGCCACGCTGGTGGACGCAAAGCACAGCATGAAGCCATAGAACGTGAGGTGGTGGGCCCGGCGGCGCGCATGGGTCCAGCGGTCGTCCTCGTTGTGGCAGCCCTCGCCATGGCCGCCGTCCAGGTAGCGCAGGCTCAGGGCGTTGGCAGCGGCCTCGGGCAGTGCGCCCGGTGGCTGGTCCAGCTCCTGGGGTGGCGACACATCACCCCAGAACCGGCGCACACCCAGTGTCAGGGCCAACACCACAAACAAAAACACAGGCGCAAACAGGCTCACCAGCAGGTTGTGCGGGAACACCGCGTAAAAATTGCCGCCCGCAGGCACGATGCCCAGACCGCCGGTGCGCGCCACGGCCAGCAAAAGGAACAGCGCCAGCCCCGCAGCCAGTGCCAGCGCCACGGCCAGGCCGTTGCGCGCATACAGCGCGCCCAACGCGGGCGGCCACGCATAGTCAGCATACGTCTGGCCGCGCACGCGCGCCATGGCCTGGGGTACGTTCACGGCAAATTCATGCGGCGGCGCGTACTGGCAGGCATGCAGGCAGGCGCCGCAGTTGTGGCACAGGTTGGCCAGGTAATGCACGTCGGCCTGGGTGAAATCGAGCCGGCGCGTCATGGCCGGGAACACCGCGCAAAAGCTCTCGCAGTAGCGGCAGGCATTGCAGATCTGCATCTGGCGCGCAACTTCGCTTTCTGCGGCGCTGAAGTCGGCGGTGAAGTCGGTGGCCTGGGCGACAAGATGTTCAAGCGGCTGCACGGGCGGCCTCCCTGCCGGCAATGCGGCCAAACACGGTGCCAATCGTCATGCCCACACCGGCGGTGTAGCCCTGGCCCAGCACATTGCCGGCCATCACCTCGCCCGCAGCAAACAGGTTGGCGCTGGGTTGCCCGCCAAAATGCACCTGGGCCTGCGCATTGACCTGCGCGCCCAGGTAGGTGAAGGTGACCCCGGGCTTGAGCGTGTACGCATAAAACGGCGGCGTATCGATGGGCAGCGCCCAGTGCGTCTTGGGCGGCGACAGGCCCTCGGTATGGCAGTCGTCCAGTACGGCATGGTCAAAAGTGCCCACGCGGCAGGCGGCGTTGTAGTCGTGGATGGTTTGCATGAAGGCCGCCTCGTCCAGGCCCAACTGGCGGGCCAGCGCTGGCAGCGTGTCGGCCCGCGCCCCCTTGAACACCGGCGGCATGAAGCGGCCCACGGCCTTGGCGTCAATGATGCTGTGGCCCACCTGTCCAGGCTGCTGCGCCACCAGGCGGCCCCAGATGGCGTAGCGCTTGGGCCAGAAGTCCTCGCCCTCGTCATAAAAGCGTTTCGCGTCGCGGTTGACCATGATGCCCAGCGACACGCAATCCACCCGCGTGACGATGCCGCCGTCGTACAGCGGTGCGCGCGCGTCAATCGCCACCATGTGGGCCTGCGTGGGGTCGCCGATGGTGTCGGCGCCTTGCGCGATCAGGTCCTTGAGCAGCGTGCCCTGGTTAAAGCGCGTGCCGCGGATCAAAAAATTGTCGGCCGTCCATTCGCCCTGCGCGTTTTGCCCCCAGGCCTCGCGCAGCCATTCGCGGTTCGACTCAAAGCCGCCGCTGGCCAGCACGCAGGTTCTGGCTTCGATGCGGCCTGTGTCGGTATGGGCGGCTACAAAGCGGCCTTCGTCCAGCTCCAGCTTGTGCACCGGTGTGTCGTAACGCACGTCCACCCCCATCGCCTCGGCACTGCGGTAATAGGCATTGACCAGCGCCTTGCCGCCGCCCATGAAGAATGCGTTGGTGCGGCTCAGGTGCAGCGTGCCCGACAGCGACGGCTGAAAGCGCACGCCGTGGTTGCGCATCCAGGTGCGGCAGGTGGCCGATTCACGGATCACCATCCGGGCCAGTGGTTCGTCGGTCTTCCCGGCCGTGACCTTCAGCAGGTCCTGCCAGAACTCTTCTTCGGTATAGGCGCCGGTCAGCACGTCTTGCGGCGCCTCGTGCATGCAGCGCAGGTTGCGCGTGTGCATGGAGTTGCCGCCGCGCCATTCGCGTGGCGCGGCCTCCAGCAGCATCACGCTGACGCCGGCCTCGCGCGCCACCAGCGCCGCACACAGGGCCGCGTTGCCGCCCCCAATCACCAGTACATCGACCAAAACAGATTCCCCGCGCACGCGGTGCGCCGCTCAAAGCAGCAAGTGTGGCCCGCACCCCGCCCGCGCGCAATGCCGCGCGGAGCAAGGGGGTATCACGAATCGTGATGGAGCATGGCGCCGACCCAGCGGCCCTCGCGCACCAGGGTACGCGCCACATCCGCCAGCACCACGCGGGCGGCCAGCGCGGCGGGCGACAGCTCGTCGTCTGACAGGCTGCACAGCGAATTGACCCGGCGCACCTGCGCGTCGGCAATCTCGGCCAGGTGAAAGCGCGTTGGCGCATCGGCAAACCGTCCCAGGGCCGCCCAGGGCTGCAGGGTGCCGCCCAGGCCCTCGTCCACCGCATCCATCAGCATGGCCAGCGAATCAATTTCGGCCACCAGCGCAGGCGCAAATCGAGCGCGCGCAAAGGCGGCGTCCAGCGTGCTGCGCAGTCCGTGTGGGCCGGTGGGAACGATCAGCGGCACACCCTTGAGCTGCGCCATGCGCAGGCGCGTGGGTGCGCGCGGCGCCACGGTGGAGCGCGCGCGGATGAGGTAGAGCTTTTCTTCCAGCAGTGGCGTCACGCTCCAGCGCCGCGCCGGGTGGGTGTCAAACAGCACAGCCAGGTCCAGCTGGCGCGCGTTGAGCATGTTGGACAAATGGCCCGACAGGCTTTCGACCATGTGCAGGCGCACGTCGGGGTAGCGCTCGCGCATGGCCAGCATCAGCGGCAGGCCCAGCATGGCCGCCGTGGTGGGCGCCAGGCCCACACTGACCGTTCCGCTCAGGCGCGCCTGGCGCGCCGC
>CALRYY010000061.1:0-24158 GCA_943372515.1 Ramlibacter sp. 2FC
GGCTCACACTGTGGCGGTCTGCGCGTTGCGCAGACTGCACTGCGGTGCTCGCCGCAGGGTCGCGCCGCAGAACTCGCTACGCGCTGCGCGCTGCGCTCGAACAGCCGCGGCGAGCTAGAAACGAAGCGCGCTGCGCGCGCCGACCCTGCGCCTGCGCTCCTCGCCGCCACAGAGATCGCCCCCGCCGGGCACCGCCTGCCGCGAAGCCGGGTGTGGGTACGCAATGGTTGCGCGCCAACATTGGCTCTGCAAAGGCGTGCGCGGCCCCCCGGCAATGCGCCTCTAAAGCGCCGAGCAGCACAGGGCATGCGGCCACGCGCTTTAGCGCGCTCGTTGACTGACTCACCGCGGCTGTTCGAACGTAGCGCGCAGCGCGTAGTGAGTTCTGCGGTGGGCCGTATGACCGAGCAGCGCAGGGCAGTCGCCGCCGGCGACCGCTTTAGTGAAGCGGTGACGGGTGTCCGCGCACGCCTTTGCCGCGCGGTGCAACGACAGCAGCACACAGGACGATCCAAATGAACGACGCAGTCACCCAATCCCGAGACGAACGCGGCGTATGGACGCTGACCATGAACCGCCCGCAAAACTTCAACGCCCTCAGCGAGGAAATGCTGGGCGCGTTGCAGGCAGCGCTGGATACGGTGGCGAAAGACGACGACGCCCGCGCCGTTGTGTTAGGCGCCACGGGCAAGGCGTTTTGCCCCGGCCACAACCTCAAGGAAATGGTGGCTACGCCCGAGCTGGCGTACTACCAGCGCCTGTTTGCCCAGTGCAGCCGCGTGATGATGAGCATCCAGAAGCTGCCGGTGCCGGTCATTGCCCGGGTGCAGGGCATTGCCACGGCGGCCGGTTGCCAGCTGGTGGCGCAGTGCGATCTGGCGGTGGCGTCCACTGACGCCAGCTTTGCGGTCAGCGGGGTGAACCTGGGGCTGTTTTGCGCCACACCCAGCGTCCCGCTGCTGCGCAATGTGCCAGCCAAGCAGGCCATGGAGATGCTGGTCACCGGCGACTTCATCAGCGCGCAGCAGGCGCTGGAGCGCGGGCTGGTCAACCGGGCGGTGGCACCGGACCAGCTGGACGCTGAAATTGACAAGCTGGTGACGAGCATCCTGGCCAAGCCGCGTGTGGCCATGGCCATGGGCAAAGAGCTGTTCTATCGGCAGCGCGAGATGGGGATCGAGGCCGCCTACCAGCTGGCCGGGCAGACCATGGCGGTGAACATGATGGATGCGACCGCGCAAGAAGGCGTGAAGGCCTTCACTGAAAAGCGCGCGCCGTCCTGGAAGGCGCCTGCATGACTGAACTGGACAAACTGCTGCGCGACCTGTCCCAGCCCGGCGTGGCGCTGGAGCTGGCGGTGCTGGCGGGGTGCCTGGCGCTGGCCTTTGCCATCTGCTGGGCGGTGGGGCGCAAGCAACCCAAGGACTCCATCTGGTTTGGCCGTGCCGTGGTCGACGGCGTGCTGTTCCCGGTGCTGGCGCTTGTGTTCGCCTGGATCGCAAAACGCGTTGTTGACGACTACCAGGTTGTGCCGGTGCTGCGCATTGCGGTGCCGGTGCTGGTGTCGCTGGTGGGCATACGTTTTCTGGCGCGCGTGACGACCGTGGTGTTCCCGGCTTCGGGCATTGCGCGGCTGGTCGAGCGGCTGTTTTCCTGGCTGGCCTGGATGGCCGCCGTGCTGTGGATCGTGGGGCTGTTGCCCGACGTGATGCGCGAGATGGAAGAGATCCAGTTCGCCATCGGCAAGAACAAGATCAGCGTGCTGGCCATTGTGCAGGGCGTGCTGTCATCCGGCGCGGTGCTGGTGGCTGCGCTGTGGGTGTCGGCCACGCTGGAGCGGCGCGTGCTGGTGGACACCGTCAGCGACCTGTCGCTGCGCAAGGTGGCCTCCAACGCGATCCGTGCCGTGCTGCTGTTGGTGGGCCTCCTGTTTGCGCTGTCTACCGTGGGGGTGGACCTGACGGCGCTGTCGGTGCTGGGCGGTGCCCTGGGCGTGGGCCTGGGTTTTGGCCTGCAGAAGCTGGCGGCCAACTACGTCAGCGGCTTCGTCATCCTGTTCGAGCGCTCCTTGCGCATCGGCGACAACGTGCGCGTGGACGGCTTTGAAGGCCGCATCGCCGACATCAAGACGCGCTACACCCTGGTGCGCGCCAACAACGGGCGCGAGTCCATCGTGCCCAATGAGCTGCTGATCACCCAGCGGGTCGAAAACCTGTCGCAGGCCGACCTGAAGTTTTCCATTACCAGTGACGTAACCGTGGGGTATGACAGCGACGTGGCCACGGTGCAGCGCGTGCTGACCGAAGCCGCCGCGGCGCAGGAGCGCGTGCTGAAATCACCCGAGCCGGTGGCCTTTCTGGCCGAATTTGCGCCCGACGGGCTGCAGTTCACGCTGAATTTCTGGGTCAGCGACCCGGCCAACGGCCAGCTGAACCTGCGCTCGGCCATCAACATCGCCATCGTCCAGGGCCTGCGTGACGCGGGGGTTGAAATCCGCCCGCCTCAGCGCGTGCTGCAGTACAGCGCGCAGCCGGCAGCTACTTCATCATCGACGGCAGCCACAGGCTGATCTGCGGCACAAACAGCAAGATGGTCAGCGTGATGATCTGCACGAGCACATAGGGCCACACGCCGCGAAAGATCGTGCCAATGCCCACCTTGGGCAACAAGGTGTTCAGCACAAACAGGTTCATGCCCACGGGCGGCGAGATCAGCCCGATCTGGATCACCATGACGATCAGCACGCCAAACCACACCGGGTCAAAGCCCAGCTGGATCACGATGGGGAAAAACAGCGGTATGGTCAGCAGCACCATGGTCAGCTCTTCCATCACCGTACCCAGGATCACATAGATCACCATCATGGCCGCCACCACCATGATGGGCGACAGGCCCAGGTGGGTGATGGTGTCTTTCAGCTGCATGGGCATGGACGTGAAGTTCACGAAATTGGCAAAGATGGTGGCCGCGATCAGCAGCGTGAACAGCATGGCGGTGGTGCGGGCTGATTCGATCAGCACGTCGCGCAGCACCTTCCAGGTGAGCGCCCCCCGCCCCAGCGCGAAGAAAAACGCGCCCGCTGCGCCGATGCCCGCGCCCTCGGTGGCGGTGAACACACCGCCGTAAATGCCGCCCAGCACCAGCACCACCAGCAGCAGCACGCCCCAGATGCCGCGCAGTGCAGCCCAGCGCTGCGCCCAGGTGAACTTCTCGCCCGCCGGCGCATGCTCGGGGTCGCGTGAGGTCACGATGACCACGGCCAACATCAGCAGCAGGGCCGTGAGGATGCCGGGCAGCACGCCCGCTGCAAACAGCTTGCCGATGTGGGTTTCGGTCACGATGCCGTAGATCACCATGATGGTGGACGGCGGGATCATGATGCCCAGAGTGCCGCCCGCGGCAATGACGCCGGTGGACAGCGAATCGCTGTAGCCCAGCTTTTTCATGGACGGGTAGGCCACCTTGCTCATGGTGGCGGCCGTGGCAATGGACGAGCCACAGATGGCGCCAAAGCCCGCGCAGGCCGCGATGGTGGCGTGCGCCAGGCCGCCGCGGCGGTGGCCGATGAAGGTGTAGGCCGCGTGGAACAGCTCGTGCGCCAGGCCTGCGCGGGCCACAAAGTTGCCCATGAGTATGAACAGCGGAATAACCGACAGCGTGTAGGCAAAGCCGGTCTCGTGCACCACCTGCGCTGCATTGGCCAGCGATGGCATCCACCCGCGCGTGAGGCCAATGCCCACCACGCCCACGATGCCCATCGCAAACGCCAGCGGAATGCGGATCAGGGCCATTGCAAAAATGGCCAGAAAGCCCAGCAGTGCTTCAGTCACAGCACACCCCCTTCGGCTTCTTCGCCGTCCGCCGGCGCGCTCACCGCATGCCCCAGGTGCACCAGGCCTGTCAGCGCGCACAGCACGCTCATGCCGTAGATGAAGGGGTATTTGGGGATCTTCAGCTGCGCCGTGGTCTCGCCCGAGCCGGCAAAGTCATTGCCGGTTTTCCACATCAGCCAGGCCAGCCCCAGCATGGCGGCGGCGCACAGCAGGTTGACCAGCAGCTTGACCAGCTTGCGCACCACCGGTCCCCACACGTTGTCCAGCGAATCAAACACGATGTGCTCGCCCTTGAGCGACACCAGCGGCAGCCCAGCAAAAATCACTGCCACCATCAGCAGCTCGGTCAGCTCCAGCGAGCCGGTGATGGAGTTGGACAGCAGCTTGCGCCCGCCCACGTCCAGAAAAGTGAGCGCCATGATGGCAAACAGCGCCAGCGCGGCAATGACGCCGCACGCGGTCTCTATCGTTTTCTTCAATTGGCTGGTCCTGGAGAGGCAAAAAAAACGGCCGGTGGGCGTCACCGGCCGTACCTGTACTTGCCAGTTTACTTCTGCAGCTTGCCGACCTCCGTGCGGAACTCAGCCAGTACCGCGCTTGCATTCTTCAGGCCCCGGCCTTCAGCCGCCGCAGCCCAGTCACGCTCCAGCTTGTTCACGCGGATCTTCACTTCGCTGATCAGCGCCGGGCTGGCGGGGGCGATGGCCACGCCGTTCTTCTTCATGTTCTCGGTAGCGGTCGCGTCCACACGGTCCCAGCCCTTGCCGAAAATGCGCGCGGCCACTTCGCCCGACACAGCGTCCACGGCCTTCTTTTCGTCGGCGGTCATCTTGTCGTACTTGGCCGGGTTCATCATGAAGACGAAGCTGGTGTTGTACAGGCCGCCGGGGAACACAGTGGCGTGCTTGACGATTTTGTCGATCTTGAACGAGTCGGTCGATTCGGCCGGGAACAGCGTGCCGTCCATCACGCCGGTGGACAGCAGCTCGTACGAATCAGGGGCCGGCTTGAGCGTGACGTTCATTGCCAGCGCCTTGGAAATCTCGTTGACCATGCCACCGCCCACGCGGAACTTCAGGCCCTGCAGGTCTTCTGGCTTGGTGATGGGGCGCTTGGTGTTGAACACGATGCCGGGGCCGTGGGTGAAGTAGGCCAGCGGCTTGACGCCGGCCTTCTGGTGCTCGGCGTCAAATTCGGGGTGCTTGCTGGCGATGCGGTGGAACGCCACCGACAGCGGCTCGGCCTTGTCACCCAGGAAGGGCACCTCGGCCATCTGGGTCAGCACAAAACGCCCGGGCGTGTAGCCGTGCACGGTGTACGACACATCGGCCAGACCGTTCTTTACGGCGTCCATGGTGCCGGGGGCGGGGCTCACGCCGCGCGGCAGGATGTTGCACTTGATCTTGCCGGTGGTGTTCTTTTCCAGCAGGTCGCACCATTCCTTTTGCGCCATGCTCAGTGTGTGGGTGGGCGGCAACCAGCTGGACACGGTCAGCACGGTCTGGGCCTGGGCTGCGGTGGTGAATCCGGTGGCGGCGGCAACGGCGGCCAGGGCAATAAGACGACGGCGCATGGGGTAACTCCTCGAATCGACGGGGTTGGAATATTTGAACCAGTGCGACTATAGGGCGGGGTTGCAGGTAGTGGTCCTATGAATTACCCGAATTAACCAACCGTGCGGTCGGCCAATTGTCGTGGGGCGGACATTGATTTCGGCGGGCCTCTCTAACCGGCCGGAGGCAGCGGCCTATAATCCAAAAAAGAACGGTCGTTCTATTTCATTCCTATAGGGCCATGAGGTCCAAACGATGGCCTCTGTGATGCACCGCCGCATAGAATCGTCAGGTTTACGTTAACGTCAATTCAACAACTCTGGAGCCAGCCAAGCATGAAGGTCCTCGTCCCAGTCAAACGCGTGGTCGACTACAACGTGAAAGTCCGAGTGAAATCGGACGGCAGCGGGGTGGACATTGCCAATGTGAAGATGAGCATGAACCCGTTTGACGAAATCGCGGTGGAAGAAGCCGTGCGCCTGAAAGAAAAGGGCATCGCCACGGAAGTCATCGCCGTGTCCTGCGGCGTCACGCAGTGCCAGGAAACCCTGCGCACGGCCATGGCCATCGGCGCGGACCGCGCCATCCTGGTTGAAACGGCTGAAGAGCTGCAGCCATTGGCCGTGGCCAAGCTGCTCAAGGCCCTGGTGGACAAGGAGCAGCCCGGCCTGATCATCCTGGGCAAGCAGGCCATTGACGATGACTGCAACCAGACGGGCCAGATGCTGGCCGCGCTGGCCGACATGCCGCAAGCGACGTTTGCGTCCAAGGTCGAGGTAGCCGACGGAAAGGTCAAAGTCACCCGCGAAGTCGACGGCGGCCTGGAAACCCTCTCTTTGAGCCTGCCGGCGGTGATCACCACCGACCTGCGCCTGAACGAGCCGCGTTACGTGACGCTGCCCAACATCATGAAGGCCAAGAAAAAGCAGATGGACATCGTCAAGCCCGAGGACCTGGGCGTGGACGTGGCCCCGCGCATCAAGACCCTGAAGGTCAGCGAGCCCGCAGGCCGCAAAGCCGGCATCAAGGTGCCCGACGTCGCCACGCTGGTGGCCAAGCTGAAAACTGAAGCGAAGGTGATCTAAATGGCAGCACTCGTTATTGCCGAACACGACAACGCGTCCATCAAGGGCGCCACCCTGAACACCGTGACTGCAGCCGTTGCCTGCGGGGGCGACGTGCACGTGCTGGTGGCTGGTCACAACGCCGGCGCCGCAGCCGCCGCCGCTGCGCAGATCGCAGGCGTTGCCAAAGTCATTCACGCCGACGGCGCCCACCTGGGCCACGGCCTGGCAGAGAACGTGGCCGCGCAGGTCTTGGCCATTGCAGCCAACTACAGCCACATCCTGTTCCCGGCCACGGCCAGCGGCAAGAACGTGGCTCCGCGCGTCGCTGCCAAGCTGGACGTGGGCCAGGTCAGCGACATCACCAAGGTGCTGGGTGCCGACACCTTCGAGCGCCCCATCTACGCCGGCAACGCCATTGCCACGGTGCAGGCCACCGACGCGACCAAGGTCATCACCGTGCGCACCACGGGCTTTGACCCGGCCGCAGCCACGGGTGGCAGCGCTGCGGTGGAAACGGCAGGCGCAGCGGCTGACAGCGGCAAGAGCACGTTTGAAGGCAACGAGATCGCCAAGAGCGAGCGCCCTGAGCTGACGGCGGCCAAGATCATTGTGTCGGGCGGCCGTGCCCTGGGCAGCGCCGAGAAGTTCAATGAAGTGATGACGCCGCTGGCAGACAAGCTGGGCGCAGCTTTGGGCGCCAGCCGCGCCGCAGTGGACGCGGGCTACGCACCCAACGACTGGCAAGTGGGCCAGACGGGCAAGATCGTGGCGCCGCAGCTGTATGTGGCCGCAGGCATCTCGGGCGCTATCCAGCACCTGGCCGGCATGAAGGACTCCAAGGTGATCGTGGCGATCAACAAGGACCCCGAAGCGCCGATCTTCAGCGTGGCCGATTACGGGCTGGAGGCAGACCTGTTCACGGCGATCCCTGAGCTGATCCAGGCTCTGTAAGCGAACAAGTAGAACTGTCATTGCGGGCTTGACCCGCAATCCATGGCGGCGCGCCCCCGTGGATGCCGGCTCAAGGCCGGCATGACAAACCCCGGAGACAAAAACCATGAGCTACACCGCCCCGTTGAAGGACATGCTCTTCAACATCAAGCACCTGGCCAACATCGACCAGGTCGCGCAGATGCCTGCCTTTGAAGACGCAGGCTTTGACACGGCCCAGGCCGTGCTGGAGGAATGCGCCAAGCTCAACGAAGGCGTGATCGCCCCGTTGAACTGGGACGGCGACAAGAACCCGTCGTCGTTCAAGGACGGTGTGGTCACCACCACGCCGGGCTTCAAGGAAGCGTTCAAGCAGTACGCCGAAGGCGGCTGGCAGGGCCTGCAGCACCCGGTGGACTTTGGCGGCCAGGGCTTGCCCAAGACCATTGGCGCGGCCTGCGGTGAAATGCTCAACTCCGCCAACATGAGCTTCGCCCTGTGCCCGCTGCTGAGCGATGGCGCGATCGAGGCGCTGCTGACCGCCGGCAGCGACGAGCTCAAGGCCACCTACCTGGAAAAGCTGGTCAGCGGCCAATGGACCGGCACCATGAACCTGACCGAGCCCCAGGCCGGCAGCGACCTGGCGCTGGTGCGCACGCGCGCCGAGCCCTTGCCTGACGGCACCTACAGGATTTTCGGCACCAAGATCTTCATCACCTATGGCGAGCACGACATGGCGGACAACATCGTCCACCTGGTGCTGGCCCGCGTGGTGGGCGCGCCCGAGGGCGTCAAGGGCATCAGCCTGTTTGTGGTACCCAAGTTCATGGTCAACCAGGATGGCTCGCTGGGCGCGCGCAACGACGTGCACTGCGTGAGCATCGAGCACAAGATGGGGATCAAGGCATCGCCCACTGCGGTACTGCAATATGGCGACCACGGCGGTGCCGTGGGTTACCTGGTGGGCCAGGAAAACCGGGGCCTGGAGTACATGTTCATCATGATGAACGCCGCGCGCTACGCCGTGGGCGTGCAGGGCATCGCGATCGCCGAGCGTGCCTACCAGAAGGCCGTGGGCTATGCCAAGGACCGCGTGCAAAGCCGCCCGGTGGACGGCAGCATGAACGCCAGCGCGCCCATCATCCATCACCCCGATGTGAAGCGCATGCTGATGACGATGCGCGCTTACACCGAAGGCTGCCGTGCCATGGCGTCCGTGGCCGCAGCGGCCTATGACGCCGCGCACCACCACCCTGATGCCGACGTGCGCAAGCAGAACGCCGCGTTTTATGAGTTCATGGTGCCGCTGGTCAAGGGCTACAGCACCGAGATGAGCCTGGACGTCACCTCGCTGGGCGTGCAGGTGCATGGCGGCATGGGCTTCATTGAAGAAACCGGCGCCGCGCAGTACTACCGCGATGCCAAGATCCTGACCATCTATGAAGGCACGACCGCCATCCAGGCCAACGACCTGGTGGGCCGCAAGACGGCGCGCGACGGCGGCCAGACCGCCAAAGGCATTGCGAAGCAGATCGAGGCGACAGAAGCCGAACTGGCCCGGGGCAGCGCCAATGCGCAGGCCGTGGGCAAGCGCCTGAAGGCCGCACGCGAAGCCTTCATTGACGTGGTGGAGTTCGTGGCCGGCAACACCAAAGCATCGCCCAACGCCGTGTTCGCGGGCAGCGTGCCCTACCTCATGCTGGCGGGCAACCTGGTGGCTGGCTGGCAACTGGCCCGCGCGCTGCTGGTGGCCGAAGAACTGTCTGCCAAGGGTGACGAAAAAGCCTTCATGGACGCCAAGGTGACAACCGCGCGCTTCTATGCAGACCATATTCTGAGCAAGGCGCCTGGTATCCGCGACAGCATCGTGGACGGCGCCGACAGCGTGACCGCGCTGGCCCTTGAAGCTTTCTGAACAACAACCCTGTCACGCCGGACCCGATCCGGCATCCATGCCTGCGTGCCGGTGTGGATCCCGGGTCAAGCCCGGGATGACAACCCTGACGGAGTGATTAGATGTCCAAGCTGCCCAAGACCCTGCAGAACCTGCCGCTGCCCATCATCGGCTCGCCGCTGTTCATCATCAGCAACCCCAAGCTCGTCATCGAGCAGTGCAAGGCCGGCATCATCGGATCCATGCCCGCGCTGAACGCGCGCCCGGCGTCGCAGCTGGACGAATGGCTGGCCGAGATCACCGAGACCCTGGCCGCGTACAACAAGGCCAACCCCGACAAACCCGCCGCGCCCTTTGCCATCAACCAGATCGTGCACAAGAGCAATGACCGGCTGGAGCACGACATGGAAATGGTCGTGAAATACAAGGTGCCGGTCATCATTACCAGCCTGGGCGCGCGAACTGACGTGAACGACGCGATCCACAGCTACGGCGGCGTGGTGCTGCACGACATCATCAACAACTTCTTTGCGAAGAAGGCGATTGAAAAGGGCGCCGACGGCTTGATAGCCGTGGCAGCCGGTGCCGGCGGCCATGCAGGCGTCAAGAGCCCGTTTGCGCTGATCCAGGAAATCCGCCAGTGGTTTGACGGCCCGCTGGCCCTGAGTGGCTCCATCGCCACCGGTGGTGCCGTGCTGGCCGCACAGGCCATGGGCGCCGACTTTGCCTACATTGGCTCGGCCTTCATTGCCACCCACGAGGCCCGCGCCAGCGACGCCTACAAGCAGGCCATTGTGGACGGCAACAGCGACGACATCGTGTATTCCAGCCTGTTCACCGGCGTGCACGGCAACTACCTGCGTCCCAGCATCGTGGCCGCCGGCATGGACCCCGACAACCTGCCCGAAGGCGACGTGAAGACCATGAATTTCGCGTCCGGCGACGGCAGCAAGGCCAAGGCCTGGAAAGACATCTGGGGCTGCGGCCAGGGCATCGGCGCCGTGACCGAAGTGACCAGCACCGCCGACATGGTGGCGCGCCTCAAGCGCGAATACGAAGATGCCAAAGCGCGGCTGCGCTGAAGTGCTACCTCAGCGCGCCAGCAGCCGCGTGTGCCCCGCAACTGTCATGAACGGCTCCAGGCCATAAGGCAACTGCTTCAACTGCCGACCATTGGGTGACAGCAGCCAGAACCACGGGTACGAAAACCCCGGGTTCTGGTCGCCCACCAGCGTCTTGAACTCGGCCACCGTGTACTGCCTGCCGTCCAGCGACAGCTTGACGGTCGGGCCGCGCAGCCACGTGCGCAAGTCCACCAGCACCACTGCGTCGAATGCGGGCTTGAGCGCGTCGCGCTGCTTGTCCAGGAATTTTGTGTAGTCCACGCAGGGCGGGCAGTCGGATGCGCCCAGATACACGAACACGGGCTTGTTCTGTGCGCGTGCCTGCTCGAAGGCTGGCGTCAGGTCGAACAGGCGCTGCGTGAAGCTGAATGCGGGTTGGGGCACCAGCGGCTGGAAGTAAGCCGGCAAGTCGGCGCGCGCCGTGGCGGTAGACAGCAGGAGCAGGGCGGGGATGATCAAGCGCAGCATGGGCGCGAATCATAGCCAATGCCAGACCGGCTGATCACGCGTCCTTGTGAACGGGCGCCATGTAACTCAACACACTCGCCCGCCCCCAGAACACCCGGTACATGAAGATCGTGTAGACGATGATCACTGGCAGCGTGATGGCCGTGCCCACAAAGATCACCACCAATGACTCATGCGCGCTGGCGGCCTGCCAGACGGTGAGCTTGTTGATCACGATGTAGGGGTAGATGCTGTACGCCAGCCCCAAAAATGCCAGCACAAACAGCAGCACCGTGCAGGCAAACACCACCCAGCCATAGCCTGCGCCCACGACCTTGGGTTTGCTGATGACGTGAAACGCCGCGTAGAACGCGACCGCACAGGCCACGGGAATAGGCAGCAAGCCGATGAACTCCGGCATGCTGAACCATTTGTCAAACACCGTGGGGCTGATCAGGGGCGTGGCCAGCGAGATGCCGACGAGTGCCACGCCCATCGGCAAAATCACCGCGCGCGCCCAGCCCACGGCCTTCAATTGCAAATCGTCCCACGTCTTCATGATGAGCCAGCCCGCGCCCAGCATGGCGTAGGCCGTGGGCAGCGTGAGCGCAATGCCGGCGGTGAACAGCAGCGACCACACGCCGGTGTCAAAGCCCGTGAGCCAGGCACCCAGCATCCAGCCCTGGGCCATGGCGGCCATCAGCGAGCCGGCGGCAAACAGGCCGTTCCACAGCGCCTTGCGCTCGGCGCGGGCCTTCACGCGAAAGTCGAACGACACACCGCGCAGCGTCAGGCCGATCAGCATCACCGCCACCGGCAGGTACAGGGCCTGCAGCACCACGCCATGCGCCTTCGGAAAGGCGACCAGCAGCACGCCGATGCCCAGCACCAGCCAGGTCTCATTCGCGTCCCAGAACGGGCCGATGCTGGACACCATGATGTCTTTTTCTGCATCGCTGCCAAACGGCAGCAGGATGCCCACGCCCAGGTCGTAGCCGTCCAGCACCACATAGGCCAACAGCGACAGGCCCATGACGGCCATGAAGATGAGGGGGAGGATTTCGTTCCAGCTCATGTTGTGCTCCTGCTCAGGCCGGCCCGCCGATGGGCGTGGCGGCCTTGGGGCTTTGCGGTGTTTCAGGGGTGGGCATGGCCGGGTGCTGGGCCATGTGCATCAGCACCAGCACATACGACACCAGCAGGAAGGCATACACGGCCAGATAGGCGATGAGCGTGGCCAGCACCATGCCGCCCGAATGCGGCGCCACCAGGTCGGCGGTGCGCAGCACGCCGTACACCAGGAACGGCTGGCGGCCGATCTCGGTCACGTACCAGCCGGCCAGCGTAGCCACCCAGCCTGAGAAGGTCATGCCCGCCAGCAGGCGCAGCTGCCAGCGCGAGAACGGCGAACCCTGTACCTTGTTGGCCTTGCGGTTGCGCCACAGCGTCCACACCGCCCACCACGACACGGCCAGCATCAGCATGCCCATACCCACCATGATGCGAAAGCTCCAGAACACCGGCGCCACCGGTGGGTGCGCGCCCGGGAATTCATTGAGCCCCTTGATCTCGGCGTCAATGTTGTGCGCCAGGATCAGGCTGGCCAGCTTGGGCACCTGGATCGCGTAGTCGGTGCGGCTTTCTTTTTCATTGGGCCAGCCGAACAGCGTGAGCGGCGCGCTCTTTTCGGTGTGCCAGATGCCTTCTATGGCGGCAATCTTGGCGGGCTGGTGCTGCAGTGTGTTCAGCCCGTGCATGTCGCCCGCCAGGATCTGCAGCGGGATGGCAATGGCGGCCGCCACCACGGCGGTGTGCAGCGCGCGATGGGTGCCGGCATTGGCTGTCTTGCGCAGCAGCTGCCAGGCCGACAGGCCCGCAATCAAAAAAGCGGCGGTCAGTGTGGACGCCAGCAACTTGTGCGTCAGCCGGTAGGGGAAAGAGGGGTTGAACACAATCGCCCACCAGCTGTCGGCATGCAGCACACCGTCGATGATCTTGTAGCCTGCCGGTGTCTGCATCCATGAGTTGAGGCTCAGGATCCAGAACGCCGACAGCGTGGTGCCCGCGGCCACCATCAACGTGGCCACCATGTGCACGCGGTCCGACACACGGCCGCGGCCGAACAGCATCACGCCCAGAAAGGTGGCCTCCAGAAAGAACGCCGTCAGCACTTCGTAGCCCAGCAACGGCCCGGCGATGTTGCCGGCTTTTTCCATGAAGCCCGGCCAGTTGGTGCCGAACTGGAAGCTCATGGTGATGCCCGACACCACGCCCAGGGCAAAGCTCAGGGCGAATACTTTGGTCCAGAGGTAATAGGCCTCTTCCCACGCTTGCGCGGCGGGCGTCCCTTTGGCGGCGGTGTGGCGCAGGCGGAAGTACACCAGGAACCAGCACAGCGCGATGTTGATGGTGGGGAACAGGATGTGAAAGCTGATGTTGGCAGCGAACTGGATGCGCGATAGCAGCAGCGGGTCCATGTCATTGCTCCTTGGCGGTGCGTGACGAGCGACCCGTCATGCGGTCCTTGAATTCCAGCACCTTGGTCACCGTGGCGCCCATGCCCATGAGTTGCATCGCGGTTTCAGGTGCAAGCTTTTGTACATCGTCAAACCAGGTCATGAGCCGGTCAATCAGCTCGTGCATCTGGCGCATGCGTTCCTGCGCGTGGCGCTCGGCGTCGTTCACCGGCGTTTCCAGCAGCGCCATGCGCAGCATGGACAGCGTGGGCTCGATCTCGCGGCGGCGGCGCTCTTCGGCCAGCACGCGGAAGATCTCCCACACATCGCCGGGCGCTTCAAAGTATTCGCGCCGGTCGCCGCTTTGGTGGCGCAGGCGCACCAGCCGCCAGGCCTGCAGTTCTTTCAGCCCCATGCTCACGTTGGAACGCGAGAACTCCAGCGCCTCGGCAATCTCGTCGGCATTCAGGGCGCGTGGTGATATGAAGATCAGCGCATAGATCTGGCCTACCGTGCGGTTGATGCCCCATTTGCTGCCCATTTCGCCAAAGTGCGCAACGAACTGGCTGGACAGCGGGGGGAGGTGGTCTTGTAGCGGCATGGTCTGGATTGTGCCGAAAATCATCCTGAGTTTTCAGTAATTACTGAAAACTCAGGATGAGGCAAGGGCTTTTATACTGTATGAATGTCCAGCACCTTCATTCCGCCATCTGCCATCAAGGGGCGTGGCGCCGCCAGCCGGATTGCGCACCGTTTTGAGCGTGAGGCGCGCGACGCGTTTGATGACGGCTGGGGAACGGGGGATCCGGATGACGGTGAAATGCCTGCGCCGCCGCAAACGCAGGTCACGTTCGAAGACGCGCGCAGCATCATCAGCCGCAACGATTCGCCCGACATTTATTTCGAGCATTCCATCAACCCCTACCGCGGCTGCGAGCACGGCTGCATCTATTGCTACGCGCGGCCCACGCACAGCTACCTGGGCCTGTCGCCGGGGCTGGACTTTGAAACGAAGCTGATCGCCAAACGCAATATCGCCAGCGTGCTGCGCGCCGAGTTGTCGCGCCCGTCGTACCTGCCCACCGGCATTGCCGTGGGCACCGTGACCGACTGCTACCAGCCGATTGAACGCGAGCTGAAACTCACGCGGTCGGTCATTGAGCTGTTCAATGAAACCAACCACCCGCTGGGCCTGGTCACCAAGTCGAGCGGCGTGGAGCGCGACATGGATCTGTTGGTGCCCATGGCGCAGCGCCGTCTGGCCGCGGTGTATGTGACCGTCACCACGCTGGACGCCGCGTTGGCCCGCACACTGGAGCCGCGCGCGGCCGCGCCGCACCGCAGGTTGCGCACCATCCGCACCCTGGCAGAGCAGGGCGTGCCAGTGGGCGTGAGCGTGGCGCCGCAGATCCCGTTCATCAACGACGACATGGAGCAGGTGCTGGAGGCTGCCTGGGAAGCCGGTGCGCGCACGGCGTTCTATACCGTGCTGCGCCTGCCATGGGAGGTGGCCCCGTTGTTTCGTGAATGGCTCATGGTGCATTACCCGCAGCGCGCCGACCGCGTCATGGCGCGTATCCACGACATGCGCGGCGGTAAGGACTACGACGCCGATTTCGCTACACGCATGAAGGGGCAGGGCCTGTGGGCGCAGCTGATCCGCCAGCGGTTTGAAAAGACCTGCAAACGGCTGGGGCTCAACCGTGAGCGGTTCACGTATGACACCACGGCGTTCCGCCGCCCTTCACCCGTGGGGCAGCACACGCTGTTCTAGTTTTTAGTTGGCGACGATCCACCAGGCAGCCGCGCAGGCAGCGGTCCCCATCAGCAGGGCCAACAGATTTAACCGCAACTGGCGCGCACCCGACAGCCGCTTCACAGGCATCTGGCGCAGCCAGGCCCAGGGCAGCAGGGCGAGCACCGGCACAGTCGCCACCAGTTGCCAGGGCAGCACCGGCCCGCGCAGCCAGGTCCAGGTGGCCACCCAGGCGCCCGCGATCAGCAGCACCAGCACCATCAGCTTCAGCGCATTGCCCCAGGCCAGCAGGCCCAGCAGCACGGCGGCGATGCCGCCCGCCAGCAATGCAAACGCGAATGCATCCACAGGGTGAGCCCGCTCCAGCAGCGCCAGCCCCAGCGGCGCATTGCATGCCAGCGCGAGCCACAAGCTGGTCGCCAGCATCACCCAACCGGGGTGCGTGGCGATGCGTGTTTCACCGGGACCAAAGACCGAGGCGTAACCGGTGGAGCGGAAGAGTTTGAGGCGCATGGCGTTTCATTCTGCGCCAGTTCATTGCGTGGGCTGGTGTTGGGTTACTGGCCGTTACCCAGCGAGGCACCTCGCGGCAAAGGCGTGCGCGAACACCCGGCAACGCTTCACTAAAGCGGTCGCCTGCGGCGACTGCCCTGCGCTGCTCGGTCATACAGCCCACCGCAGAACTCACTTCGTGCTGCGCACTCCGTTCGGACAGCCGCGGTGAGTCAGTCAACGAGCGCGCTAAAGCGCGTGGCCGTATGCCCTGCGCTGCTCGGCGCTTTAGAGGCGCATTGCCGCGTGTCCGCGCACGCCCAGGGTTGGCGTGCGCAGCACGCTTCGTTTCTAGCTCGCCGCGGCTGTTCGAGCGGAGCGCGCAAAGCGCGCGCAGCAAGTTCTGCGGCGCAACCCTGCGACGAGCACCGCAGCGGAGTTGGCGCAAAGCGCCAACCGCCACAGTGGGAGCCCCCGCCGGGCACCGCTTGCCGCGAAGCCGCGCGCGGAGACAGCAACTCAGGTGTTGAAGAAACCCTTGAGCTTGTCCGTCCAGCTCTGACCGTCAGGCGAATGCTTGGCGCCGCCTTTTTTCAGCGACTCGTCCAGCTCCTTGAGCAGCTTGCGCTGGTGCTCACTCAGCTTCACCGGCGTCTCCACCGAAATGTGGCAATACAAATCGCCCGGGTAGCTGGACCGCACGCCCTTGATGCCCTTACCGCGCAGGCGGAACTGTTTGCCGGCCTGGGTGCCTTCAGGGATGTCGATCGCCGCCTTGCCGGCCAGCGTGGGCACTTCAATCTCGCCGCCCAATGCTGCTGTGGTGAAGCTGATGGGCACGGCGCAGTGCAGGTCGTCACCGTCACGCTCGAAGATGTCGTGCTTCTTCAGGCGGATCTCGATGTACAGGTCACCCGGCGGCCCGCCGTTGGTGCCTGGCTCGCCGTTGCCGGCCGAGCGGATGCGCATGCCGTCGTCAATGCCCGACGGAATCTTCACTTCCAGCGTCTTCTGCTTTTTGATCTTGCCCTGGCCATGGCAGGTGGTGCAGGGCTCGGGGATGATCTTGCCCGTGCCGCGGCAGTGCGGACAGGTCTGCTGCACGCTGAAGAAGCCCTGGCGCATCTGCACCACGCCCTGGCCGTTGCAGGTGGAGCAGGTCTTGGCCTGCGTACCGGGCTTGGCGCCGCTGCCGTGGCATACCTCGCAGCCGTCCCAGCTGGGGATGCGGATCTGGGCCTCTTTGCCGTGGGCGGCTTCTTCGAGCGTGACTTCCATGGCGTAGCTCAGGTCGCTGCCGCGGTATACCTGCCGGCCGCCGCCAGCGCGCCCACGCGCGCCGCCAAACACGTCGCCAAAGATGTCGCCAAAGGCCTCGGCGAAACCGCCAAAGCCTTCGGCGCCCGGGCCGCCTGCGCCGCGCATGTTGGGGTCCACGCCTGCGTGGCCGTACTGGTCGTAGGCCGCGCGCTTGTCGGCGTCGGACAGCATCTCGTAGGCTTCCTTGGCCTCCTTGAATTTGGCCTCGGCGTCCTTGGCGGCGTCACCCTGGTTGCGGTCAGGGTGGTGCTTCATCGCGAGCTTGCGATAAGCCTTCTTGATTTCTTCTTCCGAGGCGTTTTTGGGGACGCCCAGGATGTCGTAAAAGTCTCGTTTGGTGGCCATGTTCTCAACCAGGAAAAAACTGAAAAGCCCGAACGAAGGTTTCTCCGTTCGGGCCGAGCCTGTCAAAGCCCTCGCAAGGCTTTAGCCCTTTTTGACTTCCTTGACTTCGGCGTCAACCACGTTGTCGTCATGCGGCTTTTGTGAAGCAGCTTCTGCGCCACCCCCGCCACCCGCCGCGCCTGCGGCAGCCGCCTGCGCGGCTTGCGCGGCCTGCTGGTCGGCGTACATCTTTTCGCCCAGCTTCTGGCTCACGGTCATCAGCGCATTGCTCTTGTCGTCAATGGCCGTCTTGTCTTCGCCTTTAAGCGCTTCTTCGACTTCCTTGATGGCGGTTTCGATCTTTTCCTTTTCGCCGGCTTCCAGCTTGTCGCCGTATTCGGTCAGGCTCTTGTTCACGCTGTGCACCAGCGCTTCGCCCTGGTTGCGGGCCTGCACCAGCTCCAGCTTTTTCTTGTCGTCGGCCGCGTTCAGCTCGGCGTCTTTCACCATCTTCTGGATTTCTTCTTCCGACAGGCCCGAGTTGGCCTTGATGGTGATCTTGTTTTCCTTGCCGGTGCCCTTGTCCTTGGCGCCCACGTGCAGGATGCCGTTGGCGTCGATGTCAAACGACACCTCGATCTGCGGCGTGCCGCGCGAGGCCGGGGGGATGCCCTCGAGGTTGAATTCGCCCAGCAGCTTGTTGCCCGTGGCCATCTCGCGTTCGCCCTGGAACACCTTGATCGTCACGGCCGGCTGGTTGTCGTCGGCGGTCGAGAAGGTCTGCGCGAACTTGGTCGGGATGGTCGTGTTCTTGGTGATCATCTTGGTCATGACGCCACCCAGGGTCTCGATGCCCAGCGACAGCGGGGTCACGTCCAGCAGCAGCACGTCCTTGCGGTCGCCCGAAAGTACCTGGCCCTGAATGGCGGCGCCCACAGCCACGGCTTCGTCAGGGTTCACGTCCTTGCGCGGCTCCTTGCCGAAGAACTCTTTCACCTTGTCCTGCACCTTGGGCATGCGGGTCATGCCGCCCACCAGGATCACGTCGTGGATGTCGCCCACGCTCACACCGGCGTCCTTGATGGCCATGCGGCACGGCGCAATGGTGCGCTCGATCAGCTCTTCCACCAGGGCTTCGAGCTTGGAGCGCGACAGCTTGATGTTCAGGTGCTTGGGGCCCGATGCGTCGGCCGTGATGTAGGGCAGGTTGATGTCGGTGGCGGCCGAGCTGGACAGCTCGATCTTGGCCTTTTCGGCGGCTTCCTTCAGGCGCTGCAGGGCCAGCACGTCCTTGGACAGGTCCACGCCCTGGTCCTTTTTGAACTCGCCAATGATGAAGTCAATGATGCGCTGGTCAAAGTCTTCGCCGCCCAGGAAGGTGTCGCCGTTGGTGGACAGCACTTCAAACTGCTTTTCACCGTCCACGTCGGCGATTTCGATGATGGAAACGTCAAACGTGCCGCCACCCAGGTCATACACGGCGATCTTGCGGTCGCCCTTTTCCTGCTTGTCCAGGCCAAAGGCCAGGGCTGCCGCTGTGGGCTCGTTGATGATGCGCTTGACGTCCAGGCCGGCAATGCGGCCGGCGTCCTTGGTGGCCTGGCGCTGGGCGTCGTTGAAGTACGCGGGCACGGTGATGACCGCTTCGGTCACGGCCTCGCCCAGGTAGTCTTCAGCCGTCTTCTTCATCTTGCGCAGGATGTCAGCGGACACCTGTTGCGCCGAGATCTTGTTGCCGCGCACTTCGACCCATGCATCGCCGTTGTCGGCGGCGGTGATCTTGTAGGGCATGAGGTCGATGTCCTTCTGGACTTCTTTCTCGGTGAATTTGCGCCCGATCAGGCGCTTGATGGCGTACAGCGTGTTGCGCGGGTTGGTTACGGCCTGGCGCTTGGCCGATGCGCCGACCAGCACTTCACCGTCTTCCTGGTAGGCCACGATGGACGGCGTGGTGCGCGCGCCCTCGGAGTTTTCAATCACCTTGGTGGTGTTGCCTTCCATGATGGACACACACGAGTTGGTGGTGCCCAGGTCGATACCGATGATTTTGCCCATGTTGTTTTCTCCAGATGCAGATGAAATTCAGATGTGGGTTACTTGTGGATAAGTCGCCCGGATTCAAGAGTTTTTTGTGCGCGTTTTACTTGGGTGCAGCGACCGTGACCAAGGCAGGGCGCAGCACGCGCTCGGCAATCAGGTAGCCCTTTTGCAGGACGCTGACGACGGTGTTTGCTTCTTGTTCAGCGGGCACCATGCTGATGGCCTGGTGCTGGTGCGGATCGAATTTGGTGCCGGCGCCGGGGTTGATCTCCAGCACCTTGTTGCGCTCCAGCGCGCTCTTGAGCTGGCGCAGCGTGGCCTGCGCGCCTTCGCGGATCTGTTCGGGCGTGGCGTCCTTGATGGCCAGGCCTGCTTCCAGGCTGTCGCACACGGGCAGCAGGCTGTCGGCAAAGGATTCGACCGCGTATTTGCGGGCCTTGGAGATTTCTTCCTCGGCGCGGCGGCGGGCGTTTTCAGACTCGGCCTTGGCCCGCAGGAACTGATCCGCCAGGTCGGCGCTCTTGGCCTGCAGCACGGCCAGCTCGGCCTGGGCCGCGCCCAGCGCGTTCAGGGCGTCAGCCTCATTGGCAGCCTGGGCGGCTTCAATTTCCTCGGGGGACATCGGGCCGGTGGGGCCGGACGGCGGCTGGTGGGGGTGGGTAGGGTGTTGGTCGCTCATGCTCAGATAACTGTTTTCTGGTAACGCTGCCGGGCAATTTGGGGCTCAGAACCCCTTTTCAAGACAGGGAATTCGGTTTCTCGGGGGTTTGGAGCCGGTTTTTGGGGCCAGAGGGGTGTCTGCGGGGCTGGGGGATTGTATTGGGGCTTGGTTTGCGGGGCTGCACCGCGCGGCAAAGTCACGCCTGGGCGCATACCGGCCTGGGGGCTTCACTGGAACGGTCGCCTGCGGCGACTCCCCTGCGCTGCTCAGGGTTCGGTCGCGCCGAAGAACTCGCTGCGCGCGCTTTGCGCGCTCCGCTCAGACAGCTTCGGCGAGTCAGAGCACGAAGCGCGCTGCGCGCGCCGACACTCACCCTTGCGCTGCTCGGCGTCCCAGAGGCGCCCCCAGGCCGGTATGCGCCCAGGCGCGACTTTGCAGTGAAACTGTTGGCTCGCCCCCGCCGCGCACCGCCTGCCGCGAAGCCAGCGCCCGAGCAACGGTATTCTTCAACCACCCAGCAAAAAGGAGAAAGCATATGCCTAGACAACTCATCAGCTCCGGCTCCACCTTCGAGCAGGACATCGGATATTCCCGCGCCGTGGTGGACGGCGACTGGGTGTTTGTGTCGGGTACGACCGGCTTTGACTACAGCACCATGACCATCGCCGACGGCGTGGTGGCGCAGGCCGTGCAGTGCCTGAAGAACATCGAGGTGGCGCTGGGCCAGGCGGGCTCCAGCTTGCGTGATGTTGTGCGGGTAACTTACATGCTGCCGGATGCCAGTGAATTCCAGGCGTGCTGGCCGGTGCTGCGCAACTACTTTGGCGACATCCGGCCGGCCGCCACCATGATCGCCGTGGGCCTGGCCGATCCGCGCATGCGTATTGAAATTGAGGTGACCGCGCGCAAAACCTAGGCGACGGGTCAGGAGGAAGACGACGAGGAAGACGACGAGGAAGACGAGGAAGAAGAGGACGGTGAGCCCGTTCCCAGCGGAACGCGCTGGCCGTCCTGGACGACCGTTACGCTTCCCCCCGGATTGCTGCCAAGTACGAGGCTTCCCCTGGGCACGATCAAGTCAGTCTGGATGCGGCCGGCCGCGTGCTCTGTTGAGACGCTGACATGGATTGTCTGTGGCGGCGGCTGCTCGGTACCCTGGCCCAGGCGGCTCAGGTCCACGCTCGCCACCGAAGGCAGGTCAATATGCAGGGTGCTGACTGGCGCCATGTCCTTCAGGGCCGCTACCGTGTGCCGGGCCGGCCAACCCTCCAGAAAGCAGGCAGGCAGGCTGATGGCGGGGGCCTTTTCTCCGTAGGCAGAGAACATTTCCCGCAGGGATTTCCACACCAGGTTGGGCATCTTGGGGGCGGCCTCATTGCCCTGCAAATCGATCAGGTCCAGCCGGCCATTGGTGAAAGGGTGACGTAGCAGGCAGATCCAGACCTGCTTGATGTCACGGGCCATGTCGGAGCGTTGCGTTTGCCACAGCTCCATGGCGCCCATGAGCGCATTGAGGGCATCCACCTTGTGCTGCTCACCGGTGGCTGACCCGGCACCTGACTGCGCAGGCCTGGAGGTTGTGCCGGTGGCTTGGGTGGGGAAGCTGATGCTTTTTGTGTCCATCGCCCATGATGCGGGCGTTGCCTACAAAAGTACCCTAGACCAAAGCAGGGGGTATGGATGGCGGGTCAAGCCCGCAATGACAAAGCGGGTCAGCCCAGGCCCAGCAATTCCACGTCGAACTTGAGCGTGGCATTCGGAGGGATCACACCACCCGCGCCGCGTGCGCCATAGCCCAGGGCGGCGGGAATGATCAGCGTGCGCTTGCCGCCGATCTTCATGCCGGCCACGCCTTCGTCCCAGCCCTTGATGACCATGCCCGCGCCCAGCGAGAACTCGAACGGGTCGTTGCGGTCCTTGCTTGAATCAAACTTGGCGCCTTGCGTGCCGTCGTTGTACAGCCAGCCGGTGTAGTGCACGGTGACGTCCTGGCCGGCCTTGGCTTCGGCGCCTTCGCCCACGGTGGTGTCTTCGTATTGCAGGCCGGAGGGGGTGGTGATCATGATGAGGTTTCTTTCTTTCAGTTGATGAGGCCGCGGCGTGCAAGGTCGCGCATCAGTGCGACCGCGCCATATGTCCAGGGTGCCACCTTGTCGGTGTGGTTCACGCGATTGGCGAGTGTACCGAGGCGGGGGGTGGAGACGGTCACCACATCCCCCACGGCATGGGTAAAGCCCTGGCCGGGGCCAAAGCGATCCTGCGTGGGCGCAAACATGGTGCCCAGAAACAGCATGAAGCCGTCGGGGTACTGGTGGTTGGGGCCGCAGGCCTGCGCCACCAGGTCCAGCGGGTCGCGGCTGATCTGTTTGAGCGAGCTTGCGCCCTGCATCACAAAACCATCCGTGCCCGTGACCTGCATGGACAGGTCGCATCCACGCACGTCGTCGATGCCGAAGTGTTCGTCAAACAGGCGGATGAACGGACCGATGGCGCAACTGGCGTTGTTGTCCTTGGCCTTGCCCAGAAGCAGCGCGCTGCGGCCTTCAAAGTCGCGCAGGTTCACGTCGTTGCCCAGCGCCGCGCCCTTGACTTCACCGCGGCTGTTCACGGCCAGCACGATTTCGGGCTCGGGGTTGTTCCATTCGCTTTGGGGGTGGACGCCGACTTCGGCCCCCGTGCCCACGGCGCTCAGCGGTTGGGATTTGGTGAAGATTTCTGCGTCCGGGCCGATGCCCACCTCAAGGTACTGGCTCCACACGCCCTGGGCAATCAAGACGTCCTTGAGCTTCATGGCCTCGGGTGAGCCGGGCTTGACGCTGGAGAGGTTGTCGCCGATCACACCCACCACGGCAGCGCGCACCGTTTGTGCCTTGGCGGCGTCACCCCGGGCCTGCTCTTCAATCACGCGCTCGAGCATGGACGCGACGAAGGTCACGCCCGCGGCCTTGATGGACTGAAGGTCGCACGGCGCCTGCAGCCAGGGCAGGGCAGGGTTGCGCTGGCCGTGTTCGGTGTTGGCCAGCACATCGGCCGTGGCGGCGATGCGTTGCACGCCGTATTCGCGCACGGTGCCCACGGGGTCGGCCATCTCGAGCAGCTGGCTGGCGGTGGCGGCAATGTGCGACAGGTCATACAGGCCGTCTTCGCGCACACGGACCAGCACGGGGCCGCTGCCTTCGACCCAGGCGCGTCCAATCAGAACGGCGCGGTTGTGGTCAGCGGGCAGGGCAGTGGAAAGGCTCAGGTGTTGTTGCATGGCAAATTGCGGTTTAAGGTGCAGGCGTTTTCTTGCGCGCCTGCAACAGCGTCCATTTGATGGCAAAGGCCTGCAGGTCGCTCAGGCGCTTGAGCAGGTCCACGCCTGTCGGGGTGACGATGTAGCCTTCGCTGCCGTGGCCGACCAGGCCGGCTTCGCGCAGCTCTTTCAGGCGGGTATTCAGGGTGTTGGGCGTGATGCCGCCCACGCTGTCTTGGAGCAGGCGGAAGGTTTGCGGGTGACCGTCGCGCAGGGCCCAGAGCACGCGCATCGCGTAGCGGGCTTCCAGCAAGCTGAGCAGCTGGCCGACCGCCGCGTTTTCCTTCGAACTCATTTAGGGGGATCTCCTCGTGCGCGGCCCTCGCAGCCGGAGCGCAAGTGTACGCAGGTTTTGCTACACAAACAATAGCGCGCAAACCCCTTTTCTTGGGGGTTACAACTGTGCTATTGGGCTTTGGGAGCGTTGAGGTAGATCTTCTGCAGCAGCCGTATGAGCGTCCTGTTTTCGGCGGCGCTCAGGCGCGCGCCCACGTCACGCTCCAGCTCGGCGGCCGTGCGTTCAGCGTCACGCATGAGCTTGTGGCCCGCGGTGGTCAGGTGCAGGCCCATGGCGCGGCCGTCATGCGGGTGGGGTTTGCGCATGACCAGGTCGCGCTTTTCAAAATTGTTGATCATGCCCACCAGGTTGGGCGGCAGCATGCCCAGCGTGGTGCACAGCTGTCGCGACGTGATGCCCGGGTTGTGGGTGATCAATGACAACACCGAAAAGTCCACCGGCCGCAGGCCATACACCGCCATGCGGTCCAGGAACACCTCGATCACCGACAGCGCCGCGCGCCGTGCGTTGTAGCCGATCAGGCTTTCCAGGTAGCTGGTGTCGACCTGTTCAACGCTGGGCACGGGGGCGGGTTTGCGGGAGGTCATGCAGGGGTGGTGGCAGCCGTGGTTGGGGCGCCAAGCATAGCGGCTTTGTCCGCGCTGTCTTTCACCAGCGACAAGCGCAGG
>CALRYY010000062.1:0-23937 GCA_943372515.1 Ramlibacter sp. 2FC
GGTGCCTGGCCCGCGCCATTGGCAAACAGGCCCACCAGCCGCACGGTAGGGCCCGGCGTTTCCTGCACCGCGCCGCCGTCTTGCACCACCCGGCGCACGGTGGTGATGACCGCATCAGCCCCCTCGGTAGTGACCGCCAGCGTGGTGTCGTTGGCGGAGCCCGGCAACACCAGCTTGTCGTGGCCAAAGCCCGCGTTGGCGGCGCCTGTGGCAATGCTGACCACGCCCGCTTGCGCCGTGATCTGGAAGGTATCGTCCCCGCCGCCGCCCGTCAGCTGGTCCACACCGCCGCTGCTGATCAGGGTGTCGTCTCCGGCGCCGCCCTTGAGCACGTTGTTGCCCGCGCCGCCGCTCAACGTGGCGGCGTTGTGCAGGGCCGTGAGCGTGTCATTGCCGGCCCAGGACGAAAGCGTCTGGTCGTCTGCCGTGGTGGTCAGCTCGACGTCATAGCCACCAAACCATTCGTCGTTGAGAAGGGCGCCGTTAAGGGCGAAACCACCCCCCACAAAAGCATTCGTGATTCGCAACGTACCTGCAGCCCCGCCTGTGCCCGACGTCATGGGCAAGCCATCCAACGCAGCAGCCTGCGCAGGCTCACCTGCATTGGCAAAGGACAACAGCAGGTCCTTGCCCTCCACAGTAATGCTGACGGGTGCACCCCCCGCCATGGTGATGGTGTTGGTGCCACCGCTGTCCTGGATCGCGTCGCCGGCTTCCACCAGGTACACGTCGTCACCGTCACCACCGGCCAGCCGGTCACTACCCGCGCCGCCTGTCAGGGTGTCGTTGCCGCTGCCGCCGAACAGCTGATCGTCGCCGTCACCCCCGTCCAGCGTATCGTCCCCGTCGCCCCCCTGGAGCTGGTCATTGCCGGCGCCTCCGTCCAGTGTGTCGCGGCCCTCTTGCCCCATGAGCAAGTCTTGTCCCTCGCCGCCCAGCAACAGATCGGTGCCGCTGCCACCTTGCAGCTCATCGCTGCCATCGTCACCCTGCAAAGCGTCATCGCCGTCTTCACCAAACAGCAAGTCGTCGCCCGTCCCGCCGGTCAGCTCATCGTCGCCGCCGTTGCCCTGCAACTCATCGTTGCCCTCGCCGCCATCCAGTACGTCGTTACCGTGGAATTCGGCATCCAGCTCCTGCGAATCCCCGATCAACAGGTCGGCACCAGCGCCACCAGACAACCCGTCGTCGTCCCCGCCGCCGATCAGCACATCGTTGCCGTTCCCGCCATCCAGGGTGTCCTTGCCATGGAACCCGCCGGCCAGATCGCCCGCATCACCCTGCATGCTGTCATTGCCGGCGCCGCCCACCAGCACGTCGTCGGCGCCCCCGGCAACAAGAATGTCGTTGCCGTCTTCGCCATCAAGCTGGTCATTGCCGTGAAACCCGCCCGCAAGATTGCCCGCATCGCCCAGCAATTCATCATCGTCCGCACCGCCATACAGAATGTCATCGCCCCCGTCCCCGAACAACAGGTCTTCTCCTTCACCACCATCCAGGAAATCTGCGCCGTGCAACTCGCCCGGCACATCGACAAAGTCGCCCACCAACCTGTCAGCGCCCTTGCCACCCAGCAGCACATCGTCGCGGCCGCCACCGATCAGGTCGTCGTCGCCGTCACCGCCATCCAGTTCGTCATGGCCATGGAACTCGGCCGGGGTTTCCGAGACCAGGTCGTCACCACGCAACTCGTCGGTACCGGCTCCGCCCACCAGCGTGTCGTGCCCGCCATTGCCCAACAGGGTGTCATCGCCCTCACCGCCGTCCAGGTTGTCATCGCCATCAAACGCTGCGTCTTCGACCGTCTGGTCACCAACAACCAAGTCGTTGCCAAGCCCGCCGTACAAAACGTCTGCCGCACCGCCGCCAATGACGGAGTCATTGCCCTCCCCACCATTGATCAAGTCCCTGCCGTGCAGGGCCCCTTCGACACCACGAAACCCCACATCGTCTGTGTAGGTTTCATCGTCGCCATACAAAAGGTCGTCATCCTCCCCACCGTCGATGACATCGTCGCCACCGTGGCCCCAAATCCAGTCGGCGCCGATCCCGCCGTCAATGTAATCACCGCCCAGCCCGGCAATGACGATGTCGTCGCCCTCCCCGCCATCAATCACATCGCCATCCGTATCAACTGCCGCGTCGACGCCATTGATGTACAGGTAAATGCCTTGGCTATACGTGGCCCAGGTGGGCCCCAGGGCATGCACGTCCGCACCAACAGGCACCTCGTAGCTGTCATTGGGCGACACGCGCAGACCGGCCGCGATGCGCGCTGCGCTGAGGATAGTGTCCGCACCGTCGCCGCCGTACAGGCTATCGCTGCCTTTGCCCCCGCCGATCAGGTCGTCGCCGTCGCCGCCGTGTATCTCGTCTTCGCCGTCACCGCCTTCCAGCGCGTCATTGCCGCCCAGCCCGCGAATAAGCTCATCTTCCGCGCTTGCGTAGATCACGTCGCTGAAGTTTTCTTGCGCCACGCCGCCGACCAGCGTGCCGTCGACCTGCCATGTGGCGGATGACTGGTTGTACGTGTTGTTGATCACCGGCGGATGCTGGTCGCCCAGGTAGGTGCGGTCTGCTGGCGGCGGGGTGGCCGCACCCTGCAGGTTGATGCCCAGCTGGCCCGTGACCCATTGCTTGACAGTGATGGTGCCCGTGACCGTGCCCGCACCTGCCGCGGTGCGCTGGCCAATGACCAGGTTGCCGTCCACCATGGTGAAGACGATCTTCTTGTCTTCGGATTCCCAGACGTTGTCTGTTACCTGCTTGCCGCCGTTCAGGGGCACGCCGTTGACGTTGATGACGCCCTCGCCGCTCGCGTCAATGACGGTGTCAAATCCGAAGTTGTCCGTGAACTGGTAGGTGTCTGTTCCCACCCCGCCGTGCAGCGTGTCGTTGCCGGCGCCGCCTGTCAGCGTGTCATTGCCCGTACCGCCTTCCAGGTAATCGTGGCCGCCTTTGCCGTCCAGGGTGTCGTTGCCGGCGCCGCCGTACAGGCGGTCAGACTCGCCAGCGCCGTCAATCGTTTCAGCCGCCGAGGTACCAAACACGACCTGATGGTCATGCAGGCTCAAGCCCTTGCCGTCAATTGCCAGCTCCAACGGTGCACCGCCAGGCAGCTTGATGCCCAGATCCACGAAGTCCCAGTTGCCTTGCACGTCGCTGGTGTCCCAGTCTTCGTTATAGGGTTTCGGGCCGGCGCGCGCGGCGTCGTTGTCGTCGCGCATCCCCCGGTCGTAGCGGATCTTCCATGTAAGCATCGCGGCCCTGTCGGCGAGGTATTCGGGCGTCATGCTGCCTTGCCCTGTGGCCGCGTTGTACAAGTCCAGCGAGCCATCGCTGTTGTGCTGGCTGTAACTGATGTCGGTGACGACAAAGGGATTGAGCTCGCGCAATGCATAGCGCCACGCCATGCTGGTCAAGGCGCTGCCAACAATCTCTTGCTGACTGAACGTTGCATCCAGCGTCAGCCGTTCGCCATTCAAATCCAAAGGCAGCGCACTGGTAATCGTGTAGTCAGCGCCGAACAGCAGATTGCCCAGCTTGTCCAGCAAATCCATGCGGCCGTTTTTGTCCAGATCCTTGGTCATCTGGTAGACCTGTGTGGCGCCGTCGGCGCCAAAGATGCCACCTACGAGTGCAGCGCCCAGGATCAGTGCACCAGCCAGCGGAGCAGCGACCGTTGCGCCAGCAGCAGCGGCCATGCCTAGCGCGATCCCGCCAAGGGCTGCGCCAGCGATTTCACCCGCCACAGAACCCGCAGCATCAGCCGCCCACAACGCCATGATCTCTTTGGCCTGCTCGGGGTCTCCTGCCGCCTGCGCCGCGTTTGCACTACTGGCGGCAAGGCTGAACCCGAGGACCGTGCCAAGAAACCCCAGTTTGTTCAGCACCTTGCTGCCACCACTGAGCGACTGCGCGGCATCGGCCTCCATGCCTTTGACAACTGCAGCAAGCTCGGCGTAGCGCGCTGCATCGCTGCTCTTCAGCGCTGCAGCGTAGGAATCGAAACGGCCTTGTGCTTCCGGGAATTCCTGCAAGTAGCTGGAAAAATTGGTGACCTTGTTTAAAAAGTGGTCCGCAGCAACAGCTGAGTCGCCACTGCCCAGACCGCTGTAGGCGATGCTGCTCAGAGAGGCTGTTTTTATCCGCTGCAGGATTGCGTCGCTTCCCTGCGCCGAAAGCGCCTGCAGTTCAGCTTTGGGAATGCCTTCTATGCTCGATATTGAGCTATTGACATAAGCTGCGGAAAGTTCGGTAGCGCCCAATACACCATAGCTTGTTGCGTTGGGGGCAATTACTCGAAGATCCCCTGACGCACTCTGGACAAAACGATGTGATACTGAATCCCATGCTCCGTCCGCAGATACGCGGACACCACTCGAGTCGTACCTTCCGAACAGAAACTTGTTCGCCCCGCTGCCGCGAACACTGAAATCAGGTCCAAAAAGTTCTTCCAACTTTGAGGCTAAGGCCGGATTATTCTCATAGTCCAGAAACTTTGCGGCCTCTGTGTTGTCTACGATTCGAATCTCTGCATTTTTATTTGCCAGCGATCGAGCAATATCATGTGCAGCTACACCTCCATTCAGCTCACCACTGTAAAGAACCGTTATTGATCCAGTACCGACAACATCAAGTTCAGCTATAAGGCTTCGAAGATTTTCGACAGATGAAACATTGCCAAGACGCGCGTTGGCCTCTGCCATTGAAATGGTAACCATACTCCCCCCCCCCCTCTGTATTAGAAATCTACGTTGACGACAGTATTGGGGACTTGTTTGTATGCGCCTCTATACCCGTAAATCGCAAGCACCTCTTTCAATACGGAGAGAATTAAGTCTTGAGGAATTTCGGGGGCGCGCGACATATCCATTTCCAGCAACTTCCAAGAGACTCGAAAGGGGCTCTCGGAGAATGACGATGGAAGATGAGTACGATCCAAAAGTAACTTGATGCGCTTTCCCTGATAGTCAAGAATGCAAAGGATTTTGGACGTCGGTTCAGGACGACCGCTCGCGCCCGTTTCCTCAATAATCTTTACAGGATAGAAGTAAATTCCACGCTCGCGGTCAATCGTCCACGCGTGCCAATAGCCCGCTGGGCGCCCATTGCGCCACGCCCATTCGTCGAACTCCCTTTTAAGATCATCAAGCCCGCAACTCTGGACTTCGCTCTCCGGTACAACTTCGTTAACGAAACTCATAGTTTTTACTCCTGGAATTTGTTTGATACCCGATTCGCGCAAAGAAGCCGACCGGAACTCGACATTGACAGCAGCGTATTTTTCTCCGTCATACAAATCACCTCGTACTCGAAAGGCCTGTCGAATAATGTCCAGCACCTCTTCATGGTCGGCTTGAGGCGACGCTGGAACACATAGATCATGAATACTTAACTACAAAACGACACCTTCATTGGTGCGAGATGTTTCAAGCGACTCCGCTGAAAAACTTATGATTTTTTGATTCCAACTCAGTACAAAGTGTTTGGTTAGAGTCGTTCCCTCGTATGGTCCACCTTCTGTCTTAGTGAACACTAGAAAGGCATCGCGCTCCCTATCAATCGTCCACTTCCAAAGCGTCGGCTTCGATCCGTCAGGCCGGATACTCACTGGAAAATTGAATTCGTTCTTTTTTCGTCGGGGATAAGTTCGTTGATGAAAGTCATGATTTTTTCCGGAAGAACGCGCCGTATCGGCAGATTTTGTGAAAGTTGCTCGTCTTTATGCTCAGGCGATCAGGCTGCTAATGCCTGATATCTGTCGTCGGTTCAAATAGGGTTGCGCTCACGCTCAAACGTCTAGATGCAAAACATATGAAGTTACGGCGGAGAACACACCGCCGTCCTTGTACGCCGTCAGTGCTCGGAGAGCGGTGCTGTAGCCGCGCGAGACTCCAGAAAATCAATAATGATTTGTGCAGTCATTGTCATTTCCGGCTCTCCGATTCACATGAAGAGTCGAAATCGACTTTTACAGCTACAACACGCTCCCTTCGGTACAGCCAACCCATGGCATCAAGTGCTTCGCGAACTAGCTGAAAAACCTCGTTTCGATACTCGGCCAGACGGGGTGGGACAGTTAGCCGATGCACTCGCCAAGAAATAATTTGATCAGTTCTTGTGGTGCTGCTTACAGCAGCCTCTCCAGAGAAATGGACCAACTCTCCGTTCCAGCTCAGAACATAGTGTTCGGTTCTCTGCGTTCCCTCATATGAACCCCCTTCAGTCTTTGTGAGTACCAAGAATGCATCTCGCTCCCGATCAATCGTCCACTTCCAGAGCGTTGGCTTTGATCCATCAGGCCGGGTACTCACTGAAAATGTGAATTTATTCTTTCTCTCTTCGGGGAATATTTCGTTTATAAAAGCCATTTTCTTTTTCTCCTGAATGGCGTTTTTTCGGATTTAGTGAAATTTTCGTGTCTTGGTTCGCAGCCGATCAGGCTGCTAATGCCCAATGTCGGTCGCCTTTAACCGACATCTGCGACACCCTGCCGTAAAGCTTTGACGACAGCTGGCCCGTTACCCATTGCTTGACGGTGATGGTGCCCGTCACCGAGCGCGCACCCGCTGCGCTGGCCAATGAGTTGAAGGGGCCGGTGAGCTGATAAGTATCGGTGCGCGCCCTGCCGTGCGTGCCCTCGTTGTCATCGCGAATGCGTTCGTAGCGGACCTTCCAGGTGAGCATTGCCGCACGATCTGCCAAGCAATCAGGCGTCATGCCGCGTCGTCCGCCGTCGAGCCGGGCAACCAAGGCTATTTTGGAGAAGAAATGCAGCAGCCTGATGAGACTGCGCCCCGCAATCACTGCTTCGCGGGTAGACCTCGAACTGCTCATAGGCAATCCGAAGCCATGTTGTGTTTTATCCAAACCAGCTCCCATCCACATCTTTTAGCTGCGGGGGAGAATACAGCAAAAGACCAAGCCTCACGTCCTCCATTTGTAGGAGGGCGCAAGCTTCAACAGCTATTCAGTAGTGCGGCGGCCGCTCGTCCCGCAACCCGCGGAATTCCCCGCTGCCGCTGTCGCGCTGCTGTTGTTTCAGGTCGGTCAGCTCTCGCTCCAGCAGATCAATCTGTTGCTGCTGGCGGATCACCACCTGGTTCAGCTGCTCTACCAGGTCTTCAGTGAAGCTGGCCTTGATTTCCAGCTCGGTCAGGCGGTTGTCGATGGCTTGGGTGTCTGGCATGGTGCGCCAGCTTAACCTCGCAAAGCCTTGTTATCGCGCCGGCTTCTGGAACTTGTCCCAAGCCGCCTTCGTCGGCGTCGTCCCCGCCCCCGGCTCCTGCGGCAGCTTGAAATAGCCGTCCACCACCTGCGCCGGGTCGGTGAAACAGTCCTTGATCCAGGGGATGTATTCCAGCACCTGCACCGCCGGGTGCGCGTAGCTCAGGTGCACATGCACCTGGCTCATGTCGCCCGCGTGCGGGGCCACAGGCAGCCGGTAGCTGTGGGCCGTTTCGCACACGCGCAGCACCTCGGTCAGGCCGGCCATGCGGGTCACGTCGGGTTGCACCCAGTGGATGGCGTTCTGGTGGAAAAATTCGCTGAACGCGTCCTGCGTGTACAGCTGCTCGCCCAGGGCGGTGGGGATGCGCGTGGCGCGTGCCAGCTCGGCGTGGCCTTTCACGTCGTCGTACCACAGCGGCTCTTCAAACCAGTACACATCGTGCGGCTCCGCCCCGCGGCAAAAGCGCAGGCAGGTGGGCAGGTCCCATTTGCCGTTGCCGTCGATCGCCAGCGTCACGTCGGGGCCTATGGCTTTGCGCACGGCCGCCAGGCGGCGCAGGTCGCGCTCCACCGTGCTGCCCACCTTGATCTTGATGCCGGTAAAGCCATCGGCCACGGCGCGTTGGGCGCCCTCCACCAGCTTGTCATCTGCAATGCTGAGCCAGCCGATGTCGGTGTTGTACGCACGCACCTTGTCACGCACCTGGCCGCCCAGCAGCTTCCACAGCGGCATGCCGGCGGCCTTGGCCTTCAGGTCCCACAGCGCTACGTCGATGGCTGCGTGCGACAGCGTGGTGATGCCGGCGCGCCCCACCCATTGCAGCGCGGGGTTGCGCGCCAGCTTGAGCCACAGGCGGTTGACGTCGTGCGCGTCTTCGCCCATCAGCAGCGGCGCGTGGCAGGTTTCTATACATCGGGTGATGAGCTGGTCGCTGGGCAGGTGCGAATGGGTACCGGTGAAGCCATAGCCCTCCAGCCCGTTGTCTGTGCCTATCTTCACGCCCACCACGCCCCAGTGGGTGATGGAATGCGTGCTGTCGGCAATCTGGCTGCCGGTGACCGGCACGTGCAGGATGAAGGGCTCTACGGTCGTGATCTTCAAGGCTGTCTCCTCTATTGGTATGACGATTGGCTTGTGGCATTGTGCCGCGAAGCGCCGTCACGCGCTAAGCTCCCGGCCATGAAGCCCAGCTTGCAACACGTTCTTCGCACCTTCCTCACCGGCGTGCTCGCCCTGCTGCCGCTGGCGGCCACGCTGTTCATCCTGGGCTGGACGCTGCGTTTCCTGTCCGGCTGGCTGGGGCCCGAGAGCGCGTTCGGCCAGTTGCTGACTTTCATCGGCCTGAGCGTCACCACGTCGGAGGCCGTGGGCTACCTGCTGGGCGCGTTTTTGCTGGTGGCCTGCATTTATGTGTTTGGCCTGTTGGTAGAGGCGGGCTTTCAGCGCGGTGCGGCGCGGCTGATGAATGCGCTGCTCAAGCGCATCCCGGTGGTGCGCACGATTTACGACGTGATCCAGAAGCTGGTGCAGCTGTTTGCCCGCAACGACGACGACGGCCTCAAGTCCATGAGCCCGGTGTGGCTGTACTTTGGCGGCAAGGGCAAGGAACAGGGCACGGTGGTGCTGGGGCTGCTGTCCACGCCGCAGCCGGTCATGCTGAACGGCCAGCCCTACATGGGGGTGCTGGTGCCCACGGCCCCTGTGCCGGTGGGCGGCGGGCTGCTGTATGTGCCGCCTGAATGGGTGGAGCCGGCTGATATTGGCATGGAGGCGGTGACCAGCATTTATGTGTCGATGGGGGTGACGTCGGGGCAGTATTTGAAGGCTAAAGACATGGATGCCGGATCGTGAAGAGAGTGGATGCCGGATCGAGTCCGGCATGACAGCCGTAGGTCAGGCCGCCCCGCGCCCCTTCTGGCTTGCAAAGTAAACCGCCTTGCGTGCGCGCTGCACGTCGCCCAGCGGGCGATGCTCGGCCAGGGCCTGCCAAGGGTCGATCACGGTAGCTTCCACGCGGTGGGCCAATGCCTTGCCGTCAATACCGGTGGTGTCTTGCTGGGGCAGCATCAGGCGCGCCACGGTCACGTAGCGGGTGGGCCAGTTGACCGTTGCGTCTTCCAGCGGAGTGAGGGTTTCATTCACCCAGGGTTGCAGCTGCAAATCCCAATGCAAAGCGCGCTGGGCCAGGCGGGCGCTGAAGTCTGCGTTCCAGTCCTTGTTGGCGCCGGGCTCGGGCTTGCCGTTGGCCTCTGCCGGTACCAGCCGCACACGCGCGGCATAGGGGCCGTTGGCCATGGGTACACAGCTGAACATGGGCTCCGTCGCAAAGCCGCTGAACGGTTTGCCCGCCACCTTGATCATTTTGGCCAGCTGCACCGGCGCGCCAAACACGCCGTAGCGTTTGAAGATGTATTTCAGCAGCGCGCCGTTGCCAAAGGATGCGGCCTCTACAAAATCCACAAACTCGGCGCTGCCCTTGAAGGCAAAGGCCTCCTGGTTGATCAGGGTGAAGTCCTGGCTTCTGGCGGGGCCGTTGCCCAAGGCCGAATCACCCTGCACGCCCAGCACCCGAAAGGCAAAGCCGCGAATGTCGGGCATGGCGTCTTTGGCCTTGTCCAGTCCGCCGTTGGACAGGCGCACCCACACCTCGTAGTCGCGCGGCTCGCTGAACAGGCCCTGCGCAGCCCAGGCCGGCAAGCTGTCCAGCACCTCCAGCGTGCCGGTGGCGGCCGTCAGCTGCTTGCGGTGCAGCGTGCGGCCCGTGCCAAAGGTTTTTGACTTGCGCTGCTGGATGGCGGCAAAGCGCTTGCCCGCGTCTTCGTAGCGTTGCGCCTCGTCGGGGGCGATGGTTTCCTGCCAGTCGGTACCCGGTACTTCCGCCATGGTTGGCCCCTTGTCGTTGTGCTCAGCCTGTCTGTTCTGCTTCCTGCAGGGTTCGCCACATCACCTTGCCGCTGCCGCTCTTGGGCAGGGCATCTACAAACTGCACGGTGCGTGGCACCTTGTACACGGCCATATTCTCGCGGCACCAGGCCACGATGTCTTCTTCTTTCACCTGGCCCTTGTGGCTTTGGCGCAGCACCACCACGGCCTTCACGCTTTCGCCGCGGTAGCTGTCCTTGGTCGAAATAATGCAGGCCTCTTGTATGGCGGGGTGACGGAACATCAGCGCTTCCACCTCGGCCGGCCACACCTTGAAGCCGCTGGCGTTGATCATGCGCTTGAGCCGGTCGGTGATGAAGAAATAGCCGTCTTCGTCCACCCGCCCCAGGTCGCCCGATCGGAAAAACCGCTTGCCTTCAAACTCAATGAACGCCGCCGCCGTGGCGTCGGGGCGCTTCCAGTAGCCCTGAAAAATCATGGGCCCGTGCATGATGATTTCGCCCTGCTCGCCTGGCGGCATTTCCTTGAGCGTCTCCGGGTCCACCACACGCGCATCACAGCTCATGAACGGGATGCCCAGGCATTGCTGCTTGGGTGCGTCGGGCGGGTTGCTGTGGCTGGGCGCGGCGGTTTCCGTCAGGCCGTAGCCTTCTACATAGCGCAGGCCGTAGCTGTCCAGCAGGCGCTGGGCCACAGCCTGAGGCATGGCTGCGCCGCCGCCGCCGATGTACACCAGGCTGGACAGGTCGTATTGGTCAAACTGCGGGCTGCCCAGCAGGTCGATCACCATGGTGGGGATGTTGGTCCAGGTCGTCACGCGGTGGCGCGAGATCAGCCGCCCGGCCAGGTCGCGGTCCCAGCGCGGCATCATCACCAGCGTGCAGCCGGCGTAGATGTTGGAATGCATCAGGCTCACCATGCCGGTGATGTGGAACATGGGCACCACCATCAGCGTCACGTTCTCGGCCGTGGCATTGCCCCAGGCGCTGCTGGCCACCGCGTTGTGCATGATGCTGCCGTGCGTGTGCATGCAGCCCTTGGGCAGGCCGGTGGTGCCGCTGGTGTAGGGCAGGATGGCCAGATCGGCGGGGCCCACGCTGTGCTCGGGCGCAGCGGCATCGGTGGCCAGGGCATCGGCCCATGCATGCACCTGGCCGCCGGCCAGTGCGGGCAGCGGGTGGCGGGTGAGCAGCCAGTTGTGCCAGGCCTCGGGCAGGTCCGCGATGGTGTCGGGGGTGGCGCCATCGGGCATGCAGTCAGTGAACTGTGTGACGATCAGATGCGCCAGCCGGTCGGCCGCGGGCAGGGCGTCGCTGGCCTTGACCAGCTCGGCGGCCAGGTCGCCGGTGGTGATGGCCACCTTGGCATCCGGGTCGGTGATGTAGTGCTTGAGCTCTTCGGCCCGGTTCATGGGGTTTACCGGCACCACCACGGCGTTGGCGCGCAGGATGGCAAAGTGCGAAATCACCAGCTGCGGGCAGTTCTGCATGTCCAGGATCACGCGGTCGCCCTTGCGCACGCCCAACGCGTACAGGCGCGCGGCCAGCCGCTCGGTCAGGCGGACCAAGTCTGCATAGTGGAACTCGCGGCCAAAGAAGATGACGGCCGGCTTGTGCGGGTAGCGCCGGGCGCTGATGGCCAGGTTGTCCCACAGCGGCATGGCGGGCGGGTTGATGGCGTGGGGCAGGCGCTTGGGCCAGAACTTGTGGTGCGAACGCGGCATGCAGGGCTTTCAACGTAACTGCGCGCAGGGTAGCTTGTGGCTTTGCTGCACCGCATCGGGGGAAGCCCCACACGCGTCACCTGTGCGTCACCCGCGCCGTATCATGGGCTGCGTTTTTTTCTGATGGAGCCCCCATGAGCCTTGCCCCCGCCGAGCCAGCGCCCCCAGCCGATGCGCAGGCCCTGTGGCGCCTGAGCGCCACGCAGCTGCTGCAGGGCTTTCGCGCGGGCACCTTCACGCCGGTGGATGCGGTGCACAGCTGCCTGCAACGCATTGCACACTGGCAGCCGCATACCAACGCCTTTGTGCGCGTGGATGCCGATGCAGCGCTGCGGTCGGCGCAAGCCAGCGCGCGCCGCTGGGCAGCGGGCACGCCGCAGGGCCCGCTGGACGGCGTGCCCGTCAGCCTGAAAGACAGCCTGCATGCGGCCGGCCTGCCCACCACCTGGGGCAGCGTGCTGCTGCGCGGCTTTGTGCCGGTGCAAGACGAGCTGCCCGTGGCCCGCCTGCGCGCGGCGGGCGGCGTCGTCCTGGGCAAGACCAACCTGCCCGAATTTGCGATGCAGGGCTATACCGCCAACCGCGTGGCCGGCGTCACGCGCAACCCCTGGCGCGTGGCGCTGACGCCCGGCGGCTCGTCGGGCGGCGCGGCCGCTGCGGTGGCGGCGGGCTGCGGACCGCTGGCGCTGGCCACCGACGGCGGCGGCTCCACACGGCGACCGGCATCGCACACCGGGCTGGTGGGCTTCAAGCCGTCGGCCGGGCGGGTGCCGCGTGCGGGCGGCCTGCCCGAAATATTCCTGGGCCACGAGGTGGTCGGCACGCTGGCGCGCAGCGTGCGCGATGTGGTGCTGATGGACAGCGTGCTGTCGGGCCTGGAGGCGCCGGCGCAGCCTGGGGCGGTAGGCAACCGCATTTTGTATGTGCCGCAGTTTGCCCGGCACCCGGTTGACGCGGGCATTGCCACGCTGACGCGGCGCGCCGCGCACGACCTGGCTGCGCTGGGCTTTGTGGTGGATGAAGCGCTGGCGTGGGACCTGGCTGAAGCGGTGAACACGCAGTGGCCCATGCTGTCGTCCGCGGGGCTGGCCTGGATGCTGGCGCAGCCCGGGCGCTTTGCTGAATTTGCCGGCATGCCGCCAGACACCCGCCTGTGCGGCGATGCAGCGCAGGCCGCGCTGCAGGCGGGCCGTGAAGCCGGCGCAACCGCGCTGTTTGATGTGCTGGCCGCCGTGCACGCGCTGCAACAGAAGCTGGACGTGGTGTTTGCGGCGCATGACTTCATCCTGACGCCTGCCGCCGCCGCGCTCCCCTGGGCGGCGGACCAGCCCCACCCCGCACAGATCGACGGTACAGAAACCGGCCCGCGCGGCCATGCGGTGTTTACCGCGTTTGCCAACGCGGCCGGCTTGCCCGCCATTGCCCTGCCCTGCGGGCAGGTGGGTGGCCTGCCGGTGGGCCTGCAGCTGGTGGGCCGCCCGGGCGCTGACGCGGCCCTGCTGGCCTCCGCGTTGCGGTATGAGGCGCAGCACCCTTGGGCCGGGGCCTGGCCCACCGCGCCCGCCGCCTGAGCGCTGCTACCCTGCACGCCAGGCCCCAGCCTGGTGCGCATGCACACCTGCGGCGCGTGGCGTCGGCTGGATCACAAGCCATGCGCCACAGTTTGGTGCATCAATCTTGCATACCAGATCCGCGAGGGCTGGCACACAACCTGCTCACAGGAGTGCATGACCACTGCCTCCGAGATCAGCGAACGCATCATGGAAGCCGTGATGGCGCAAAAGCTGGCGCCCGGCTCCCGACTGGGCGAGCAGCAGCTGGCCATGCTGTTTGACTGCAGCCGTACCATCGTGCGCGAAGCGCTCACCCGCCTCGCCGCACGTGGCATCGTCACCGTCAGCGCGCGGCGCGGCTGGTATGTGGTGGAGCCGTCGCAGGACGAGGCGCGCGAAGCATTCGAGGCCCGCCGGGTGATTGAAACCGGCCTGATCCGCGCCACGCCGCGCATCGACAAACCCGCCGTACAGCGCCTGCGCGCCCACCTGGCCCGCGAAAAAGCCGCCATAGCCGGCGCCGACGTGGGCCTGCGCAGCTTCTTGCTGGGCGACTTTCATGTGTGCCTGGCCGAATGCCTGGGCAACAGCCTGCTGGCCGAAACCCTGCGCGACTTCACCGCGCGCACCACGCTGATTGCCATGCGCTACCAGTCCAGCGCCGACGCCGCGCAGTCGTGCGCCGAGCATGTGCAGATCGTCGAGGCGCTGGAGGCCGGCAACCTGGCCCGCGCTGAAGAACTGATGGCCGCCCACCTGGCCACCTGGCAGCGCAAGCTGCACCTGCCGGCCGAGGCCGACCCGCTGGCCGAGCTGCGCGCGGCGCTTGCGCCCGTGAAAGACGCGGCACAAGAGTTGCATACAAGTGTTCCCACCCCGGCCCGCAAACTGCGGCCCCAACGTTCGACCTACCTAGGAGAAGTGCTATGACGTCAGGCAAACGCCTCTTTACCCTCGGCCTTGCGGCCACCGCCGTGCTGGCCGCCACCGGTGCCCATGCGCAGACCGCGCTGGACGACGTGATGAAGGCCAAGGAAATCAAGATTGCCATCCCCACGGACTTCCCCCCGTACGGCTTTGTGGGCACCGACCTCAAGCCCCAGGGCCTGGACATCGACATGGCCAACTACATCGCCTCCAAGCTGGGCGTCAAGGTCGAGCTGGTGCCTGTGACCACAGCCAACCGCATCCCCTACCTGCAGACCAAAAAGGCTGACCTGGTCATCTCCACGCTGGGCAAGAACCCCGACCGTGAAAAGGTGATTGACTTCACCGCGGCCTATTCGCCGTTCTTCATCGCCGTGTTTGGGCCCAAGACCATCACCGTCAAGACCCCGGCTGACCTGGCGGGCAAGTCGATCTCGGTCACGCGCGGTTCAGTGGACGACACCGAGCTGACCAAGGTGGCCCCGCCCAGCACCGAGCTGCGCCGCTTTGAAGACAACAACGCCACCGTGTCGGCATTCTCGGCTGGGCAGACGCAGCTGGTGGCCACCAGCGCCCAGGTGGCCGGCGCGCTGATGGCCAAGAGCCCGCAGATGGGCATCGAATACAAGTTCGTGCTGAAGGACTCGCCCAACTTCATTGGCGTGGGCAAGGGTGAAGACAAGCTGCGCCTGAAGGTCAACGAAATCATTGCCGACGCCAAGAAGACCGGCGACCTGGACAAGATGGCTGTGAAGTGGCTGGGCCGCCCGACCGGCGACCTGCCGAACTGATAGAAACTTGTCATTGCGGGCTTGACCCGCAATCCATGCCCCGTTGGCCTGTACCGTTGCCGGCGCCACATGGATCCCGGGTCAAGCCCGGGATGACAGCCATCCAGGGCCCTTCATCATGAACATCACCCTTGACTTCTTCGCAGTGCTGCGTGAATGGCCCATGCTGCTCAAGGGCGTGGTGTGGACGCTGGGCCTGACAGCCATCTCGGCCGTGATTGGCGTGGCGGTGGGCATTGCCTGCGCCTGGGCCCGCGTGTATGGCGCCACCTGGCTCAAATGGGTGGTGGGCACGTATGTGGAGCTGATCCGCAACACGCCGTTCATCGTGCAGCTGTTCTTCATTTTCTTTGGCCTGCCGGCGGCGGGCTTCCGGTTGTCGCCCGAGACGGCGTCCATCATTGCCATGGTGATCAACCTGGGCGCCTACGCGGCCGAGATCATCCGCGCGGGCATCGAAGCCACGCCGCGCGGCCAGATTGAAGCCGCACTGAGCCTGGCCTTCACGCGGGCGCAGATCTTCATGCGGGTGGTGCTGCCGCCTGCGCTCAAAAAGGTCTGGCCGTCGCTGGTCAGCCAGATCATCATCGTGATGCTGGGCTCGGCGGTCTGCGGCCAGATATCGACCGAAGAGCTGAGCTACGCCGCCAACCTGATCCAGAGCCGCAACTTCCGCGCGTTCGAGGCCTTTTTGATCGTCACGGCGATCTACCTCGTGCTGTCCATGGGGGTGCGCCGGCTGCTCAACTGGCTGGGTCCGCGCTTCCTGTTCGGCAAATGAAAGGGGCGGCACATGGTTGAATTTTCCGTCTGGGACATCTTTCGCAACTTGCTGCTGGCCGCGCGCTGGACGGTGGTGCTGTCGCTCATTGCCTTTGTGGGCGGCGGGCTGGTGGGGCTGGCATTGCTGGTGGTGCGTCTGGGCAAATCGCGCACCGCCCACCGCCTGGTGGACGGCTATGTGGCGCTGTTTCAGGGCACACCGCTGCTGATGCAGCTGTTCCTGGCGTACTTCGGCATTGCGCTGTTTGGCATCAAGACATCGGCCTGGGTGGCCGCGTCGGTGGCGCTCACGTTCTACACCAGCGCCTTCCTGACCGAAATCTGGCGCGGCTGCGTGGCCGCCATCCCGAAGGGCCAGTGGGAGGCCGCGCAAAGCCTGGCCATGAGCTTTGGCGAACAGCTGCGCTACGTAGTACTGCCCCAGGCCGTGCGCATTGCCATACCGCCCACCGTGGGCTTTCTGGTGCAGGTGATCAAGGGCACGGCGCTGGCGTCGGTCATTGGCTTCATCGAGCTGACCAAGGCAGGCACCATGATCACCAACGCCACGCTAAAGCCCTTTGTGGTGTACAGCTGCGTGGCCCTGCTGTACTTTGCGCTGTGCTACCCCATCAGCCTGTACGCCAAGACCCTGGAAAGGAAAATGCGATGAGCGCCCCCATTGTTGAAATCACCGCCTTGCGCAAATCGTATGGCGCCAACGAAGTGCTCAAGGGCATTGACCTGAAGGTTGCCAAGGGTGAGGTCATTGCCATCATCGGCAAAAGCGGCTCGGGCAAGAGCACGCTTTTGCGCTGCATCAACGGGCTGGAAGAATTCCAGGACGGCGCGCTGTCAGTGGACGGCAAGAAGCTGATGTACGACAGCCCCAACGCCATGCGCGAGCTGCGCCAGCACGTGGGCATGATCTTCCAGAGCTTCAACCTGTTCCCGCACCTGACGGTCGGCAAGAACATCATGCTGGCGCCGTCACTGGTCAAGAAGACCGACGCCAACAAAGCCGAAGCGCTGGCCCGCAAGCTGCTGGACCGCGTGGGCCTGGCCGAGAAGTTTGACGCCACGCCCGACCAGCTGTCAGGCGGCCAACAGCAGCGCGTGGCCATTGCCCGTGCGCTGGCCATGGAGCCCGCTGTGCTGCTGTGCGACGAAATCACCAGCGCGCTGGACCCGGAGCTGGTGGGCGAAGTGCTGCGCGTGGTGGAAACACTGGCCGAAGAAGGCATGACGCTGTTGATGGTCACGCACGAGATGAACTTTGCCCGCAAGGTCAGCAACCGCGTGATCTTCATGCACCAGGGGCGGGTGCACGAGATGGGGCCGCCGGCGGAGCTGTTTGGCAATCCGCAAACGGCAGAGCTCAAGCAGTTTTTGTCGTCGCTGCACTAGCGCCGCGCGTACCCGGGGGGCGCTATTCGTAGTGCGACCACATCCGCAGCACGCGCACCGTACGCTCTTTCTTGAAGACTTCATACACCAACCGATGCTGGATGTTGATGCGCCGGGAATAGGTGCCGTCCAGATCGCCCACCAGCTTTTCGTAGGCGGGCGGGTTCTGGAACGGGTCAGCGGCAAGGATGGCCAGCAATTCAAGCGCATTGTCTTTCAACCCGGCCGCAGCGAGTTTTTTGGCGTCTTTTTGCGCGTGCTTCGCGTAAACGACGGCCCACTTCACCAGCCAGGCTCCTTCGCGCTCTTGCTCAAGGGCTCGGACCGGCCTTTCTGGATTGATTCACGCATACCGGGAATGGAGAGCAGATAGAGCGTCTCCTGAATGGCTTGCCAGTCGTCAGCCGACACCAGCACAGCGCTGCTGCGCTTGCCCGAAATCAGGATGGGCTGGTGAGACGCGGCAGTTTCGTCAATCAGCCGGTACAGGCCGGCGCGGGCTTCGCTTGCGGTTACTAGATGGGTCATGACTTTCCTCTTGAGGCGTTCGAAGCGTACGCCAAAACGTACCGTTAGTCAACTGACTTAATCGGGATATGAATGCAACCGGGACCGGGCTGCGCTCAGCAACGCGCGTGAATAAAGCTTGTGAAAGCCCAGCAGCGCGCTGAAAGCCTTGCCCATCTTCAATTGCCCGGTTTTCTTGTCCTTCACGGGCACCACGGCCGAGCCGAAGTACAGGCGCGTCACGGGCGCAGCACCTGCTTCCTGCACCGCCACCATCAACCATGATCGCGTGCGCCGCTGGAAGTCGCACATCAGCAACTGGCCGGGCGCACGCTGCTCGACATGCCAGGCGGCAAAGCTGCTGATCTCGCCTGCGGCCAGCTGCGCCGCCTGGGTGTCGGTCGAAGGCTTGTTGACGACCCATTTCAAAACAAGGCGTTCCAGCTTGAACAGCCAGGTGGTGTAGAAGGCCGACACAAACTGCGCGTGTGTAAAGGCGCCAGGCACGTCCACGGCGTAACAGTCGGTGTAGCAACCGGTGTAGACGCCCAGCAATGCGCCATCGGGCAGAGGACAGGCCTGAATGGATGTCATAGGCGCAAAGCGTACATGTTTCACACAGCCACGGCAAAATGCGGCCATGACCTTCACCACACCCCACCGTCTTCGCACCCTGCTGTGCGTCTTTGGCCTGCTGGCCCTGACCGGCTGCAGCACACTGGCTTTTGACGCGCAGGGCCACCGCGGCGCACGCGGCCTGGCGCCCGAGAACACCCTGCCCGCCTTTGAGCGCGCGCTGGAAATCGGCGTGAACACGCTGGAGCTGGACGTCGGCGTAACGGCCGACGGCGTGGTGGTGGTGGCGCACGACCCCTACCTCAACCCCGCCATCACGCGCAATGCGTCCGGCCAGTGGTTGCCGCCCGGCAAGGGGCCCACGCTCAAATCTCTGACGCTGACGCAGTTGCAGGCCTATGACGTGGGCCGCATCAACCCCGACACACCGTACGCCAAAACCTTCAGCACCCAGGCGCCGCGTGACGGCACGCGCGTGCCCACGCTGGCGTCGCTGTTTGCACTGGTCAAGGACCGCGGCATCAACGATGTGCGCTTCAACATCGAAACCAAGATCAACCCCACGCAGCCGGATGAGACCGTGAACCCCGAACAGATGGTGCGTGCCCTGCTGAACGTGGTGCGTGAAGCAGGCATGCAAAAGCACGTGACGATCCAGAGCTTTGACTGGCGCACGCTGCAGATCGTGCAGGGCTTTGAACCCGGCATCCCCACGGTGTACCTGAGCATCCAGACGGCCAACACCGACAACATCCGTGACGGCGTGTGGACGGCCGGCTTCAAGATTGCGGAGCACGGCAGCGTGCCCAAAATGGTCAAGGCCGCGGGCGGCGCTGTGTGGTCGCCCAACGGCGGCGCGGTGACCGAAGCGCTGGTGAAAGAAGCGCAAGGCATCGGCCTGAAGGTCGTGCCCTGGACGATCAACACCCCCGCCGACATGGAGCGGCTGCTGGGCTGGGGCGTGGACGGGATCATCACCGATTACCCCGACCGCCTGCGCGACGTGATGCAAAAGCGCGGCATGCCGCTGCCGCGCGCGTTTCGGAACTGAGTATGCAAGCCCTCGCACCTATCCAGACCGCGCTGGACGCCCTGCGCGCCGGCAGCCTGGGCGTGCAGGCCTTCAGCAGCCAGGTCCGCAGCCATGCGGAAGGCCTGTCCCTGCCCGAGCGTTACGGCCAGGTGCTGAATGACCTGCTGGACCGGCTGGAGTCCAGCGCCCTGTTCAGCGAGGAAAGCTGCTCGTTCAGCCAGAGCGGGCTGCTGGACAACCTGCAGCTGTGGATCGACAAGGCCCGCGGGCAGCTGGAAAAAGCCTAGGGCCTCAGACTGTCGTCACACGGGCCTTAAACATGCCGTTTGGCTGGCGCGGCCCGCTGCTTGCGCACCGGCACGGCGGCATCGGCCTGAGCATGCAGCGCCTCGATGATGTGGCAGCGGTCGCCGTCGCCATGGCAGCGCGCCTGCAGGGCCACCAGGTCTTTCTCCAGCGCGCGCAGCTCGGCAAGGCGTTCGCGCACATGGCTGATGTGCTCGTTCAAAGCGGCGTCGGCCGTGGCGCAGTCTGCCTTTTTGCGCAGGTCCAGCGCCAGCAGGGTGCGCACCTCGTCCAGGCTCATGTCCATGGCGCGGCACAGGCGGATGAAGCGCAGCTGGTGCACGTCGGCTGCGGTGTAGATGCGGTAGTCGTTGCCGGCGCGGGCCTGGGGCGCAAGCAGGCCTTCTTTTTCGTAGTAGCGGATGTTGGCGGCGCTCACGCCGCTTTGTTGCGCGGCGCCGCCGATGCGGTAACCGCCATCAGTGTGGGGGCTTGTTGCAGGCATCGCTTGACCTTGAAGTGACTTGAGGGTTTCCAATGATGCCATTGAACGCAAAACACCCAAGGAAAACAAGCCATGTCTGCCCATTGCAACCACCATCACGCCGACGCGCCCACGGCCGCCTCCAACCCGCGCTACCGCCGCGTCCTGTGGTGGGCACTGATCGTCAACGCCGCCATGTTCGCCATAGAGATCGCCGCCGGCGTGCAGTCGGGCTCGGTGTCGCTGCTGGCCGACGCAATCGACTTCCTGGGCGACGCGGCCAACTACGCCGTGTCGCTGCTGGTGCTGGGCATGGCGCTGGCGTGGCGCGCGCGCGCCGCCATGCTCAAAGGTGCCAGCATGCTGCTGTTTGGCCTGTTTGTGGGCGGGCGTGCAGTGTGGGCGTTTGCGTACGGCACGCCCCCCGAGGCGATCACCATGGGCCTGGTGGGCCTGCTGGCATTGGCCGCCAACGTGGGTGTGGCCGTGGCCCTGTATGCGTACCGCGAGGGCGACGCCAACATGCGCAGCGTGTGGCTGTGCACGCGCAACGATGCCTTGGGCAACCTGGCCGTCATGGCCGCCGCGCTGGGTGTGTTTGGCACGGGCGCCGCCTGGCCCGACCTGGCCGTGGCAGCCGTCATGGCGGGCCTGGCCATTACCGCCGGCGTGACCGTGATGCGCGAGGCGCGGCGTGAGCTGGCGGGGGTTTGAACATGCAGCGCATCAACATGCGATCGCCTGCCCCTTCGGCCACGGCGCAGGGCCGAGCCTTTGAGTCCCTGCTGCGCGGCTTTGAAGCCAGCGCCGGCCAGAGCGCCGCGCAGCGCTGGCTGTGGCTGGAAGCGGCCCACGTGGTGGGACAGACCACATTCGTCACCCACCTGCGTTCGCACTGGCACATGCTGGCGTACGCGCGCCAGCTGGGCGACCGCCGCGAATTGGCCGGCCAGTGGCTGCGGCTGGCGCTGGTGCCGCTGGGCCACCTGATCCAGCGGCTGCCGTTGGGCAACACGGGCCGCGCCACGGTCAGCGCCTTGCAGCCCATGCAGCCACCGCCTGCAGTGCAGGCGCTGGTGGATCAGGCCCTGGGCAAGCCGGCGTAACTCAGCCCAGCGCGCCCGAACAGGGGTTCTGGGATCCATATATGACGGCGGCGTGAACACGCCAATTGACCCTGCGCATTGAACTTCACGAACCGGGCCGTATCATTCACAACATGCGCCACTGGTTCATCCTCATCATGATCGCCCTGCTGCCCATTCGCGGCTGGGTGGGCGATGTGATGGCCGCTGAGATGGTGACGCAGCGCATAGCCGCGGTTGCACAGATCCCCCTGCAAGTTCAGCAGCAGGCTGATGCCGCCGCCGATTCGCACGCGGACTGCCACGGCAAAGCGGCCGCACACAACACGGCAACACCCCCCGAAGGCGACAGCAACACTGCCGCCGTGGACTGCGGCAACTGCACCAGTTGCCAGGTCTGCCACTCGGTGGCGATGGCTCCCGCAGCACTCGCTGACCCTGTGGCACCCACCCATAGCGCCGCACCACCCCTGCGCGGCACACACTTTGCCAGCGCCGAGCCGGCGCGCGGCTTCAAGCCGCCCATTTCCTGATCTTCCTGCCCGTAGTCCGTCCGCAATGGGGCTGAATGCCCGCTGCGTTCCGTGATGTGCCTGGAGATCTCCCTTGAAAAAATGCCTTCTGGCGGTGCTGATCGCATCGCCCATTGCGTGGGCCCAAGCGCCCATACCTGCCCCAGCGGACCCGGCTGACCCCGCTGCGGCTGTGCCGCGCGTGGCGTACCGTTCTGTGTTTGCCGACACGCCCACCGGGGTGGAGGCTGAGCGCGCCGACTGGAAAAAAGCCAACGCCGAGGTGGGCCAGTTCCGCCGCGGCCATGTGGACCTGCTCAAGTGGGAAGAAGAGCGCGCGCGCGCCACACCGGCGCCTGCTACTGGCGATCACCGGCACCACGGGGGGCACAAGCCATGAAGCGCTTCATTGCATTGGCAGCTGCCCTGTTGCTGGCCGGCTGCGCCAGCGTCACACCCGATGGCGGCATGGCTGAGGTGGGCGACCTGACGCGCGGCAAGACCGCCGGGGTCGACGCAACGCTGGCGCGCGGCGCGACCGCTGAAACACAACAGGCCGTCGCTGCGCTGCTGGCCCAACCGGTCACAGCCGAAGCCGCCGTGCGCATCGCCTTGCTGAACAACCCGCAGCTGCACGCCTCCATAGCGGCCTTGGGCATCAGCGACGCCGAGCGTGTGCAGGCCGGCAGCCTGCCCAACCCGCACTTTGCGATGGGCCGATTTACCGAAGGCAGCAAGGTCGAGATCGAACGCTTCCTGAAGTTCGATGTACTGGGCTTGCTGACGCTGCCCTGGCGCGCGCAGTGGGCCGGCCAGCAAAGCGAGCTGGCGCGCCTGCAGGCCGCGCAAGACGTGGTGCGCACCGCCGCAGACACACGCCGCGCGTGGATCCGCGCCGTAGCCGCGCAGCAAACGGCGCAGTACATGCGCGACGTGAAAGAAGCCGCCGAGGCCAGTGCGGAACTAGCCCGGCGCATGACGCGCGTGGGCAACTTCAGCCGCCTGCAGCAGGCCCGCGAGCAGGCACTGCTGGCCGACGCAACAGCCAAGCTGGCCCGCGCCGAACAGGCCGCCCTGGCCAGCCGCGAACAGCTCACCCGGCTGATGGGCCTGTGGGGCGCGCAGACGATTTTCACGTTGCCCGAGCGCCTGCCCGACCTGCCCAAGAACTTGCAGGCGCCGCAGGACATGGAGGCCCGGGCGTTACGTGAGCGGCTGGACGTGCGCGCAGCGCAGCTGGAGGCCCGCTACGTGGCCCAATCGCTGGGCTACACACGCGCCACTGGCTTCATCAATGCGCTGGACATCGGCTATGCGCGAAACACCACGTTCAACAACGCCACAGGCGAACGCGAAACCAAGAAGGGCTTTGAGCTGGAGCTGCCCCTGCCGATCTTTGACTGGGGCCAGGGCCGCAATGCACGGGCCGAGGGCATGTACCTGCAGTCTGCCGCGCGCGTGCGCGCCGTGGCCGTGCAGGCCCGCAGCGAAGCGCGCGAGGCCTACCACGGCTGGCGCACCGCACACGACCTGGCAAAGCATTACCGGGACGAGGTAGTGCCGCTGCGCAAGTTCATCACCGACGAAGTGGTGCTGCGCTACAACGGCATGCTGGCCAGTGTGTGGGACCTGCTGGGCGACGTGCGCATGAACATCGCCGCGGTCAACGCAAGCATTGAGGCGCAGCGTGACTTCTGGATTGCTGATACGGACCTGCAACTTGTGTTGACCGGGACTTCGCCGGGTGGGTTGTCTGCGTTGACTTCTGTCTCGCTGCCTGGTGGCGGTGAAGCTGGGGGGCACTAGCGATGGGAACCTTAGGCTGTTGCACCTCGCGGCAAAGGCGTGCGCGGACACCCGTCAACGCTTCACTAAAGCGGTCGCCTGCGGCGACTGCCTTGGCCTTGCAGGCCGCTCCGGGCCAGAGGCCCTCCTGCTCGCCAGGCACAAACAGTCCGCAGGGACTGTTTGTGTCCGGGCTCGCCTGCTCGGTCTTGCGGCCCGCCGCGGAACTCGCTGCGCGCTGCGCGCTACGCTCAAACAGCCGCGGCAATCTAGTCAACGTGCGCGCTTCGCGCGTGGCCGCAAGCCCTGCGCTGCTCAGCGCTTTAGAGGCGCATTGCCGGGTGTCCGCGCACGCCTTTGCAGAGGCAGACTTGGCGCACCACTGGTGGC
>CALRYY010000063.1:0-23224 GCA_943372515.1 Ramlibacter sp. 2FC
CGGGCGCGCGCGTGCGGCCAACGGTAAAGACGTTGAAGGCAGGTGGGTCCGCCGGCGCCGCACGCGCGTGCATGCGCGTGGCGGTGGTGAACACCTCAAACGGGCCGGCAAAGTCCAGCACCTCCACACCGTCAAACACATAAATCGCAATGTTCAGGGTCATGCCCGCACTGTAGGCAGCGCGGGCCGCGCGCGACAGGCCCGCGCAGGACCCAAACCGGTCAATTCAGGACATGCCCGCTGTCTGGCGAGCGACAGCGCCGCACGCCCCGCGCTGGCGATACTGGCGCCCATTCGACAAGAGCAGGAGACACCCGCATGTACACCCCCTTCAACCTCACCGGCCGCACGGCCATCGTGACCGGCGGCAACGGCGGCATTGGCTACGGCATGGCCAGTGCCCTGCTGGCGTCCGGCGCGGCTGTGGCCATCTGGGGGTCGAACCCCGGCAAGACACAAGACGCGCGCGAACGGCTGGCCGCCGAGCTGACCGCGGCAGGTGGCGACGCATCGCGCGTACATGCCTTTGCCTGCGACGTGGGCGACGAAGCGCAGGTAGAAGCCGCCTTTGCCCAGAGCGTGGCGGCGCTGGGCGGGCGGCTGGATGCGTGCTTTGCCAACGCGGGTGTGTCCAGCAAGGGCACACGCATTGAAGACATGAGCCTGGACGAATGGCGCCGCGTGCAGCGGGTGAATGTGGAGGGTGTGTTTTTGACGTTCCGTGCGGCGGCGCGCCAGATGATTGCGCAGGGGCAGGGTGGATCATTGGTGGCCACGGCCAGCACGGCGGCGGTAGAGGGCGCGGCGCGCAACAGCCACTATGGCGCGTCCAAGGGGGCCGTCACAAGCATGGTGCGCGCGCTGGCCATGGAGCTGGCGCGGCACCGGATCCGTGTGAACAGCATCCTGCCGGGCTGGATAGAAACCGACATGACGCAGCAGTCTGTGAACAACCCCAAATTCGCCGACGCCGTGCTGCCGCGCATCCCCGCGCGGCGCTGGGGAAAGATAGAAGACTTTGGCGGCATTGCGGTGTACCTGGCCAGCGATGCGTCGGGCTATGCCACGGGCGAGCAATTCCTGATTGATGGTGGGTACACCAAGTTCTGAGTAAGCTGCGGGCTGCCAAAGCCCTTGCCAGCCCCTGACAAACCCCAGCCATAAAGCACACCTGCCATGCCCCGCCTGCAACCCCTGCCGCCAGAGACCACGCCCGAGCTCAAGCCGCATTTCGACTTCTTTCTGTCCACCTTGGGCTTTACCCCCAACAGCGTGCTGACCATGCAGCGCAAGCCGCGGCTGGTGCAGGCATTTGCCCAGCTGAACGGCGCGGTGATGGACCCGGCCGGTGAAGTGGACCTGGGCTTTCGCCGCCTGGTGGGCCATGTGGCCAGCAAGGCCGCGGGCTGCCTGTATTGCCAGGCCCACACGCTGCTGGGCGCCAAAAACTTTGGCGTGACCGAAGCCAAGCTGGCCGATGTGTGGGTGTATGCCACCAGCCCGCACTACACCCCGCGCGAACGCGTGGCGCTGGACTTTGCCCTGGCGGCCGCCGCCCAGCCCAACGAAGTGACCGACGAGCTGTTTGCCCGGCTGCGCGAACACTGGAGCGAAGGCGAGGTGGTGGAGCTGCTGGGCGTGGTGGCGATGTTTGGCTTTTTGAACCGCTGGAACGACACCATGGCCACACCGCTGGAGGCCGTGCCGAACCAGGTGGCCACCGACGCTGCGGGCGAGCGCGGCTGGAGCGCGGGCAAACACGCCTGACGATCCGCCAGATGCTGGGCCGCATCCGCCGCCGCGCGCTGGCGCAGCGCATCCCCGACGCCCCGGTGCCGGCGCCGCCCGGTTGCCCGCTGTGTGGCCGCCCCATCCCTGATGGTCATGGCGACGCCCACCACCTGGTGCCCAAGTCTGAAGGCGGCACGGCCACGGTGCAGCTGCACCGCATGTGCCACCGGCAGATCCATGCGCTGATCCCCGAGCGCGAGCTGGCGCGTGACTACGCCAGCATTGAAGCGCTGCTGCGCCACCCGGGCGTGGCCCGCTATGTGCAGTGGGTGCGCAACAAGCCGGCGGACATGCGGGAACGCACGCGCAAAAGCGCGGGGGTGCGGGCGGGTGGGTAGGCAGGCAGGGCGCTACGCCGCCTTCTTCATCGTCAGCTTGACCGTATAGCCAAGCTCTGCAGCCACATTCACCAGCGCATCAAGCGTGAACTTGTGGGTGCGCCCCTGGACCAGGTCATTCATGCGGGGCTGGGTGATGCCGGCGCGCCTGGCGGCCTCTGCCTGCGTCAGTCCCATCTTGGCAATTGCTTTACGGATGTGGATGACCAGGTCTGCGCGCAGCAGCAGGTTTTGCGCCTCGGCTTCTGGAAAGCCCAGGTCGCGGAAGACGTTGTCGCTGCCGACGACGACTCTCAGCTTCTCGTTCATGGCCGCACCTCTTTCAGTAGCGCCGCATAGCGACTCTTGGCCAGGTCCAGATCAGGCTGCGGCGTCTTTTGCGTCTTCTTGATGAAGGCGTGGAGCACATACACAGCGTCTGCAAACTTGGCGACGTAAATCACACGGTACTGCTTGCCTTCCCGCACCCGGATTTCATAGGCTCCGGCGCCCACCGTGGGCATGGGCTTGAAGTCAGTGGGCATCTCGCCTGCCTGTACCAACCGCAGCTCCTGGCCCACAAAGCCTCGTGCGTCAACCGGGAACTCGCGTACCGCATTCAACGAAGTACCCAGCCATTTGATGCGTTTCATTTTATATCAGTTCTGATAACTGCCTACCCTTGGAAAGTTAACTTTAAACGCCATCAGTAGATCTTTTGCCAAAGCCACACCCCCACCGCCGCGCAGTGGACGATCGCCGCCAGCCAGTACTGGCTCATGAATGATTCCTTGCTGACCTTGTGCCGCAGGATGCGCTGCGCCCACCAGGCGCCGCCCCAGCCGCCGGCCAGGGCCCAGGCGTGCAGGTTGACCTCTGGCGTGCGCCAGTAGCGCTTCTGGGCGGCGTATTTGTCGACCCAGTACACAAAGAACGTCGCCATGTTCAGCAACAGTGAAACAGGCAGCACCCACCAGGGCAGGTGCCGCTGCCACACCGCCCAGCACAGCGCGGCCGCGTAGCCCGCCATCAGCATCAGCGCAAACCAGGTGCCCGCTGACGAGGTGGTGCGTGCAGAGCGCGGGCCGGGCCGTTGCCAGGGTTTGCGCGCGGGGGCTCGTGCAGGGGTGCGTGCGGCGGGGTGTGCGGGTGCGGCGGCACGGCGTGGGGAGCCGTCTTGCACCGCCACCGCACGCGGGCCCTTGCCACCCATGTGAATCTCTTCAAACGTCACGGGCAAGCCGATGCGCAGGCCAGCCGGATCGCCACCCTGAAAGTCGCGGATGTGAAAAAAGATGTCGGCCGTGGTCTGCGGGCTGCGGATAAAGCCAAACCCGCGCTCGTCGTCCCAGCGGATGACCGTGCCCCGCTTCTTCATGCGCTCAAGCCACTACCCGCACCACGTCGCCCACGCGGATCGCGCCGGTGGTGATCACCCGCGCCGTCATGCCCCCATGCCCGCGCATGGCGGCATAGGCGCCGGGGCCTACTTCGGTTTCCATGCGCGAGCAGGGCGCGCAGGGGCCCACGATCTCCAGCACGGCGTCGCCCACCTGTACGCGTGCGTTGCGCAGCGCCAGCAGGTTGATGCCTGAGACCACCAGGTTGCGGCGCAGGCGCACCGGGTCCACGGCGGCCACACCGTCCAGCTCGGTCAGCTGCGCAATCACCGGCAGGTGCTCAGCCTGCACCAGCGTGACCTGGCGCGTGGACAGCTCGGACTCGCCCTTTTTGCCCAGGCGGTCATCCGCCAGACCGATGCCCGCCAGGGCCTGCGTGGCGCTGACGGTGCGGGCCGGGTCGCGCGGCGCACCGCGCACGATGATGGCTTCCACCCGGCCAGCAATGTGCGGCGGCGTGTTCAGGTCGCGGATGGTCTTCATGCGGGGCGCAGCTTGCGGCCCATGTTGCAGCCTACTTGCGGTCCATGGCGTCTGGCTCGGTATCGGGCACCTGGCCCAGTGCCGCGTCAAATGCGGCGCGGCTGCCGCGGGCGGCGCGTTGCTCCAGGTAATCTTGCGTGGCCAGGGCCGACAGCTTTTCCGCCAGCGCGGTGCTGATCAGCTGGTTGACCGAAATGCCCTCCTGCGAGGCAAAGGCCTTGGCGTTTTTGTGCAGGGACTCGGGCAGGCGGATGCTCAGTGCGCTCATGGCTTTTCCCCTTTCAAGGTGCTCAGATAAGTTTGCGGGTTGACGGCGGCGATGCCGAACTCGGCCGCCGCTGCGAAGTCGCGGATATTCCAGGTGACGATGCATTGGCATTGCCCATTCACTGCGGCCTCCAGCACCATGTCGTCCTTCACGTCGGTCAATCGTGGCCGCCATAAAAAATGGACGGACTGCCGCACAGCGGTGGCGCACAGGTAATCCAGCACGGCGTGTACCGCAGCTGGCGATACGCGCACCATGCCGGGCCGCAGCAGAACGTCTTCGTACTCCATGACCAGCGGCACCGTGACCACATGCTGATAGGCATCGCGACCCAGACTCGACAGCAAATCAAACGACCAACCCGAGCGCGAGCGCAGGGCGGCTACCAGCACATTGGTGTCGATGATGATGCGCGGCGGCTCGTCCATGGTATTGCCGATGATACCAACAGATCGCGGCTCAGGCAACGCATTGGGGCGACGCTGCGGTCAATGACGTCGAAGATGGAGCCCCATTGTCATTGGACTGCGTCTAGTGCAGTCCAGGTCTTGGGCCCGACAATGCCGTCCGGCACCAGGCCGTGCAGGCGCTGGAAATCGCGCACGGCCGCCTCGGTGCGCCCGCCAAAATCGCTGTCTACAGCCGCCCGCACCTTGCGCTGCACCTGCGCGACAAGCGGCCCCGTCATCCCGCGACGAAGTGTGGGCCGCCCCGCCGCTACGCCCGGCTCAGTTGCAGGGATCAGCGGCGGCTGTGGCGTGGTGCCGTCAATCAAGTCCTGGACCGATTGCCGGAACACGGCCATGTCGAAGTCTGGATCCGGCTTGCGCCCCTTGGGCAGCGCGTATTCCTTGTGGCCGACGCAGAAACTTGAATCGCGATGCACATGCTTCAGCAAAGCGGCCACGCCGCGGCGGTACGCGTCCAGCTGCACATCCGGCCAAGGGTCATCGCCGCGCCCGGTGTTCTCACCCTCAATACCAATGAAGTTGCTGTTGCCCGTTGTAATGTTTTGCCAGATGCCCGCGCCCGCATGGTTGCACCGGCCTGCGGCCACCACGTAATAGGTGCCGTCGCGCCCCAGCCCCAGCTGCGAAAGCGGCCCGGGCAGATCGCTGCGCCCCTCAATCAGCGTGTTCAGGCTCGGCATGTTGCCCGCGCGGGGCCCCACCGTCGTGTGGCACATCACGCCCAGGACGGCCCCCATCTCCGCCCGCCCGCGCGATTCCCAGCCCGGCACCAGCGCGACCTTGAGGCCCGCCGCCTGCAACACCCCAGGCATCCATGTCAGTGAATAGCTCATGATTAGGCCACCCCGCCTTGCGCCGCCGGGAGCGCCTCGTCAGGCGTTGCCGCCAGGATCTGGACATCACAGCCGTCGACATGGGCCTCAGACGAGGCTGCATCGCCCGTTGCGGCACCCGCCTCGGCGGCGGCCGGCGCCACCTTGATCTCCAGCGGTGTCGACACACCACCCCCGGGTGGCGGGTTGAAGACGACCACCTCCAGCGCGCCCGCGCTGGCGACATCTTCAGCCAGCAACTTGACCGTGAGCTGCCCCGCGTCCACAAAAGCCGTTTCGCGGCTCTTTCCATTGACACGCGCCACGCTGTCACGCACAAAGCCCGAACCCTTGAGGTTCACAAGGCTGTTCGGGGTGGCGAGCGCGATGCTGGTGGGGCCCAGCTCCAACAGCGCAGGCGTTGGGTTGCCGAGGTCATCCTTGCGCTTGGCGTCGCCGTTGGCCGTGGCGGTGCGGAACATGGCGTCAAACACCTCACTGAGCTTGTCTGTCGCCTGCTTGGAGAACATGCCTGCCAGACCCGCCAGCGCCGCGATGCCATACACGTTGAGCTTGCCGGCCTCTGCGCCGGCAGACAGAAAACCGCCACGAATGACCAGGTAGAAAACAACCGCCAGGGCCATGCCGATAAAGGGCTTGAGGATGTACCACCACAGCCAGCTGCGGCTGAGCTTCTGGTTGCCCACAAAATCCCCGAAGGAGGTGGCGGTATGGATGAAGCTGCCCAGGCCGCCGGCCAGCATGACCATCAACAGCAGCCGCACGTCTGCCGAGACCTCGAAGCTGACCGTGGTGAACAGAAAAGTAACCTTGGAATCTTCAGCACCTGTTGTTTCCTGTGTAAACGTGGACGGCCACACGCAGACAAACAGGTACGCGATAAGCAACGCCAGGCTGATCAGCCCGCAGCCTAGAAGGAAAATCTGGACGGCACTTGCGGCGCCGGACCCTGCGGCAGGTGCGGCACTGGCAGGGCCTGGTTCGAGGGGCGGTTGCCCCGTGACGGCATTGGCAGACATATCAACCCCCCTCAGAGCAAGACCCAGCCGCCGGTGGCTGCCTTGACGGCAGCCGCCAGTACGGCCCTGGCCGCGTTGTAGGCCTTCTCAACAATCAGGTTGGTCATGCCCTCGACCGAGAAGAGCACGTTCTGCGCCGCCATGTCGTACTGCGCCAGCAGAAAACGCGCGTTCGTCTCAGAGATGGTGTTGAGCGCCTTGCGCGCGGCAATCCGTGCGCCCACCTCGGCCAGCACCTTGAACTGCTCCTCTGCTTCCTCTTTCATTTTGGGCCAATCGTTCTTGGCCACACCCTGCGCGGCCGCAAGCATGTCCTTGAACACGGTATTCCAGTCTGTTGACATAGTGACCTCCGTGGGTGTTATTTATTTGCCGGCGCCCGCGGCGTCGCCGCGTTTCTTGGCCAGCTCGAACTTGAGAATGGCGCGAAAGCTGACCCCCAACAACGCGCGCAGATCGCGGATGTCGTCAGCGCTGAGGGGCGTAGCCAGCTGGTGGCGCTGCTGCAGCGACTGCCCGTCCTTGATCTGTGGGGCGTTGAGGCCTTCTGGCGCAGCGGGCGGCGTCTGCAGCAACGAAGAACCGAGCGTATAAAGCTGCTTTGAAGTGAGCTCGTTTTTGTCTGAGGAGGCAGCGCGCGTCAACAGCACGTTGAGGTCTTCATTGATGGCGCTGTAGTCTGAAGCCTTGTACGAGCTGGACGGGTTGCCCTTTGAAGCGTCAATCTTGGTGAGGATCGCCTCGACCTTCTTCTGGACCTCGGTCACGCCCTGGTCCATCTTCTCGTCATAGTCAGAGACCAGCTTGATCGGCATGCAGGCCGTGAGCCAGATGGTGAGAACTGCGACGCAGGCGCGCCACTTTCGAGAATTCAACATAGGCCCTCCCAGAAGATGCCCGACTGTACCCAGCGGAAATCAGCAGCGCATCCTCCAAATTGGGGAGGCAAAACGGCGCCCGTGGATTGGCCACGGCCTTGCCGCTGGAGCGCGGCCTGCGCTACGCCGGTCTGCGCTTCAGGTGGGGTCGCAACCAGCGCTGTGAGCGGGCGTGCAACAAAATGACCTCAACGACCGAGCCGTCTGCGGCGCAAGCGATGTGAATGTGCTTGTCTGGCGATCCGTCGCGCGCCACGGGTTGGTCGGACAGGCGCACCCGAAGGATGTCGTCTCGCGGCAGATAGACAACGCCGGAGTCGGCGGCCCCGTGGACGTAGGCCTGGAGCCGCTCGGCGACGGCGGTGGCCCACAGCGCCTTCCATGACGCGTCATTGAGCGCTGTGCTGGGCAAATCACTGCCGTCGAAGGGCCGTGCATCGACGGCGGCGCCTGTGTAGTCATCGAACATCGGGTTCCTCTCTGTGCTGGCTGGACAGTCAACCTGCCGTCATGTTGTACCATATATGCCGGTGTATAAATGGTACCTTACGGAGAGAGTTGCTGGATGCCCAGTCCAGCAAATATTCCGCTCCTGGAAGCCTTCGCTTCTGAACTGAAAGCCCGAAGAGGGAAGCTCGAAATCTCGCAGGAAGAGCTGGCGCACCGCGCGGATATCAGCCGGACGTTTCTGGCGAAGATAGAGACGGCGGTGAACCAGCCCACATTGACCGCGATTTTCAAGATCGCACAAGGGCTGGACGCTGACCCAGAGGAGCTCATCAAGTCTGTGACACGACGGTACCGTCGCAGCAGGCAAATCTAGAGTTGCGCCTGCGGGCGCGGGAGTCTGGCCACGCCCTCGCTACCGGACTATGCCGTGCGCAGCTTGCGCCCCACATGGCGCTCCACGGCATCGACCTTGCTTTTAAGGCGCGATTCGGTGCCGGGCTTGTAGTCCATCTTGAGGTTCATGCCGATGCGCGGGCAATCGGGCTCCAGCGCGCGAAAGCAGGCGGCCACCACGGCCATCACCTCGTCAAAGCTGCCCTCCAGGATGGTGCCCATGGGCGTGAGCTGGTAGGCAACGCCGCTCAGGTCAATGACGTCGAGGATGCGCGCGACATAGGTGCTGAGGCCGTCGCCGCGGTCGGGCGGGTTCATGGCGAATTCGAGGAGGACCATGGCGGTGTCTTTCGTCGTGGGATTCCGGTTGCTTCACACCCTGTTTTATAACTAAAGGAAGTGCCCCAACGCCCGCAATTTACAGTTCGCATCGGTTACCTCATCTGCTGGCAGATCAGTATGAATTTTGTACTCAACTGGCATCGCGAAGCCGGTGTTGGAGGGAGCGCTGAGAAACTGCAGTTTGTGGTACACGTGAATTTAGCAGCGCATTAAAGTGAGCGTGAAGATATCACGACTATCTAAATGATGAACTACTTGTACCGATGATGGCGAGTAGCCGCTCTTTCCTACCGTGAACGTCGATTTCAAATTGTTTAAGCAACGCGGCTAGATTTCTTAAATTGTTCCTGACCTCGTTGCAAATAGTTGATCCGAGTGGCGAATTTGAAAGTGCCAATTCGACGAGAGGTACACGCTCGACTTCGTCATGCTCCACTAGCTCTGAAATGCCGGAAAAAGCGTGAAAAATATACTCGTGAATCCCATTGCTACTTATGAAGTTAGTCTCAATTCCGATGGAAATTTGAGACGTGTTGTGATCGTAGCTTAACGATGGATCGATCTTTTTAATTGCGGCTCTGATCTTCGTGAGAGTCGCTCCAACACGTGTCTGAGAATCGTATCCAAACAGCGCTAAGACAGACTTTATTGACGGAATGTGGTAGTACTTTTTGCACCGATGGGCATCAGTCTCGGTCAGGAACCGAAGCTCTTGATGCCATTCGCGGAATCGGGAGCTTCGGATGTTGTCGTAAATGCGTTTCGCAACATCTTCGTCATCCAGGTCGGCAACAAATGCAGATGCAAAGTATTCTTGAATACTTTTATGAATGAACGCAATATTTAGCCCGTCCTTAGCGAGTAAACAGACGACATCTAAAAGGTCTGACCGAAACTCTTCCAGAGTGCAAGCGTGGCCGCAGACTTGCACAGCTTTTGCATGCGTTGAGGAAAATTCCTTCGGAGTGAGAGATGTTGTGCCAGCCTCATCCTTTGAAATAAAGCAGAATGCTTTGAAGAGATTTTCCAGTTGCGAATTGCTAATTGCAGCGGCTCGACCTCGTATATAGCCAGGCTTGGTGTCGTCATGGGTGGCCACCATCACGCCGAAAAGAGCCTCGTAGAAGTCGGGCAAAGTGTCGGGGAGTGCAGGTCTAGTACCACAAGCTGTCACCAGCAAAGTGAGCATCAGCGGAGTTGTAAGCAATGACCGAATTTCGGTGCGGCTATTTTTGATCGCCTTTAATAGGCGATCTCTAGTTTCCTGATCAACTCCAATTCTCTTCAAAAATGGATCGAAGTCCCTGGGGGCAAGCGGACTGATTTCCAAGTACTGGAATCCGGATAGCCGGTCCAGTTCCCGGCTTACGGCTGTAGGGCGGCTAGATACGACAAGTTGCAACTTCGGAAATCTCGCAGCCAGTAAGTGGATCTCGTTTCGCACATTGGCTGCGCATGCACTTTTTACTTCATCGTATCCGTCAAGGAGAATGGTTACGAAGCGACGTTCGAATACAAGCTTTAGAAAACCGTCATCGACCTCATCGCCAAATCCCAGATTGGAAAATTGGAGACGAATCAGATCGTGCAACGTAACTTTTTCCGACGTATTTCTTAGCTCGATAAATATCGGCAGCCCTTTGCCAGCATCAATTTCTGCCAAGCATAAATACTTCAGCAGAACCGACTTGCCTTGCCCTACTGTTCCCGTTATGACAATATGTTTGCTTGCGCCATCAGATAGGTCGCTGATTGTCGAAACTTCCATAGAAGCCTTGCCAGCTTTGACTCGCACTGGATAGTAGATGGAGCGAATACTTACAGGTTGGCGACTTGCAATTGTCCGCACCGTACCGACTTCAGAAATCTTCCCGTGCAGGCTTTTTATGGCGGCTACTTTGCTAAAGCGTTGCAAGCGCTCTTTCACTTCGCCTTTGGCGTGTTCAAGGAGATCGGCGAATGACTCTTTTAGTGCGAGTTCTGCGGCTGCAGCGGCAAGAATTTCTAACAAGTTATGTCCTCGGCTGATGACTACTTCCCCCAACTATCCTTCATCCCCGCCACCCTGTTAAACACGGGCTTACCCTCTCCTCCATTCAGAGGAGACAGATGGTCCTTCATATCCGCCACAAAGTACCCATGCCGCTCAAACTGAAACTTCTCATCCGGTTTCGCGCTGGCCAGTGACGGCTCCGCATACGCCGTCACGGTCTTGAGCGAATCGGGGTTCAGCTCTTCCAGAAAATCCTTGTCGCCCGTGTCGGGCTGCGCCACGGCAAACAGGCGGTCGTACAGGCGCACTTCGGCTGGCACGGCGTCGGCCGCGCCCACCCAGGTGATCACGCCCTTGACCTTGACCGCATCGCTGCCCGGCGTGCCGCTCTTGGTGTCGGGCACCAGGGTGGCGTGCACTTCCAGCAGGTTGCCGGTGTCATCACGCTTCGCGCCCGTGCATTCAATGACGTGGCCGTATTTCAGGCGGACCTTGTTTCCTGGATAGAGCCGGTTGTAGCCCTTGGGCGGCACGTCTTCGTAGTCTGTCTTTTCTATCCACAGCTCGCGGCCAAATTTGAAGCTGCGGCGGCCCCGCTCTGCGTCGTGGGGGTGCACCGGGGCGCTGCAGTCGTCCAGCTTGCCGGCGCCGTGTAGGTCGTCCCAGTTGGTGATCACCAGCTTCACCGGGTCCAGCACGGCCATGGCGCGTGCGGCTTTCGGGTCCAGGTCGTCGCGCAGGCAGCCTTCCAGCGTGCTGTAGTCAATCCAGCTGTCGCTCTTGGTCACGCCGATGCGCTCTGCAAACAGCTGGATGCTCTGGGGCGTGTAGCCGCGCCGGCGCAGGCCCACTATTGTTGGCATGCGCGGGTCGTCCCAGCCGCTCACGTGGCCTTCGTCTACCAGCTGTTTCAGCTTGCGCTTGCTGGTGATCACATACGTCAGGTTCAGCCGCGCAAATTCGTATTGGTGCGGGTGGGGTTGGGCCAGCAGGCCGCCTTCGCACAGCCTGTCCAGCAGCCAGTCGTAAAACGGGCGCTGGTCTTCAAATTCCAGCGTGCAGATGCTGTGGGTGATGTTCTCCAGCGCGTCTTCTATCGGGTGCGCATAGGTGTACATGGGGTAGATGCACCATGTGTCGCCCGTGTTGTGGTGCGTGGCGCGGCGTATGCGGTAGATGGCCGGGTCCCGCATGTTGATGTTGGGGCTGGCCATATCAATCTTCGCGCGCAGCACGGCGGCGCCGTCGGGCAGCTTGCCGTCGCGCATGTCGCGCAGGCGTTGCAGGTTCTCGGCCACGCTGCGGCTGCGGTAGGGGCTGTCGGTGCCGGGCTTGCTGAAGTCGCCGCGGTTGTTGCGCATGTCTTCGGCGCTTTGTTCGTCCACATAGGCGTGGCCGGCTTCCACCAGGTATTCGGCCGCGCGGTACATGAAGTCGAAATAGTCGCTGGCCTGGTAGGGCTGGTCATTGCCCGGCTGGGCCCAGTCAAACCCCAGCCATTTCACCGAGTCGATGATGGAATTGACGTATTCGGTGTCTTCCTTCTCGGGGTTGGTGTCGTCAAAGCGCAGGTGGCACACGCCGCCGTAATCGGCCGCCAGGCCAAAGTTCAGGCAGATGCTTTTGGCGTGGCCCACGTGCAGGTAGCCGTTGGGCTCGGGCGGGAAGCGGGTGCGGATCTTTGCCGGGTCGGGTTGGCCCTGCTGGTGGTGGGCGGCGTCGCCGGGGCTGCCGCCCCAGCGGCGCTGGCCATAGGTTTGTTGCTCCAGGTCGCGCTCTATCACCTGGCGCAGGAAATTACTGGGTTTCAGGGGTTCTTTGTCAGCAGGGGCATTCATATCCGGCTCATTTTAGGGGGCACGCCTCTGGCAGGCCTTGTGAGCGGTTACTTCCCGCTACGGGTTTGACACGGCGTACGCCCCGGCGCTTACACCTGCCTGCGCTTAATCAGCGCAAGGGGCGCTGTTGACCCCGTACAAGGAGATCCCGCCATGAAGCTCAACCGTTCTGTTTTTGCCGGCGCCGCTGCTGTGGCGTTGCTGGCCGCGCTGGCCTCGGCCCCGGCCCGGGCCAACGGTGTGACCTGGTCCGTGGGTGTGCAGGCCGCACCGGGCGTGCACATAGGCGCTACCAACGCGCAGCCGTATTACATGCAACCCGGGCCTGTGTATGTGCAGCCGCAGCCTGTGTATGTGCAGCCCCCGGTGCAGTACTACACGCCCGGCTATTACGTGCGCCCGGCGCCGGTGTACCCCATTGGCTATTACTACGCACCGGCGCCGCGCGGGCACTGGAAGCATGGGCATCGTGGTCATCGTGGGTATGGCGGCCATGGAGGCAACGGCCACCGCCGCTAAACCAGCGCGCCAAAAAAAAGAGACCCTCAGGCCGTGAGGCCTGAGGGTCAACATGTCAGTCACGGGACGGAGGGCCGGACTGACTCACCCCGAAGGAGGGAGGGGACTCAGAGGAGTCGGGGTGATGCTGAGTGTTGTCCCCGGCGCTTCGCTGGGGCCATTGAAGGCCGCCATGAGCGTTGCAGTACCGGTGACCATCGCCACCGTGTACATCGCTGCATAGCCCAGCGTGCGTATCAAATGAAGCTTGGGGGACAACATGGATTCAGTAGAACCCGGCCGCGCCCCCCGCGCTGTAGGACGCTGTCCTTACCAGGCGTCAGATCGCACCTGAGACTCCCACAGCCCGCCGCGCGTGGCATACACGCTGATCACGCCGTAGCGCTGCTCGCCCTTGGCGTCAAACTTCATGGAGCCCGTCACAGGCGCATAGGCGTCCATGTTGCGCAGGGTTTCCACAATGGCCTGGGGCTTGGCCGATTCGGCGCGCTTGATGGCGGCTGCCACCACGTGCATGGCGTCGTAGCTGTAGTGCCCGCCATAGGCCGGGTCAACCTTGAACGCGGCGCGGTAGCTGTCCAGAAATTTCGCGCCCGACGGAAACTCTCGCGGCTCCAGGATGGGCGACGTGGCAAACAGCCCGCCTTGCATGATGCCCGCGCCCTTGAGCATGGCCGTGGTCTTGATCGTGTCGCCGCCCAGGATGGCGGGCTTGGTGTAGTCAATCTTCTTCAGGGCTTCCATCAGCGCCAGCACCTGAAAGTCGTTCAGCGTGGTCACCACGGCTTCCACGCCGGCTTCCTTGATCTTGCCTGCCAGCTCGTCAAACGCCGTGGTCTTGTCGTCAAAGCCCTGGCGGATCGCGATTTCCTTCTTGGCCTTGGTCAGCTCGGCGGCGGCGCCGTCGGCCAGGCCCTTGCCGTAGGGCGTGCCGTCGTCGACCACCGCAAATTTGCCGGCGTTGAGCTGGCCCGCGGCAAACGAGCCAATGGCCTTGGCCTGCAGCGTGTCGTTGGCCACCAGGCGAAAGGTGGTGGGAAAGCCCAGCTGCGTGTATTTGGGGTTGGTCGATATGGCCAGCTGCGCAATGTTTTTGGCGGCGTACAGCGGCGCGGTTTCAATGCTGACGCCGGAATTCAGATGGCCGATCACGGCCACCACGCCGGCGTCGATCAGCTGCTGGGCCACCTCTTTGCCGGTGGCGGCATTGGCGCGGTCGTCCACGGCCACGATCTCAATGGTCACGGGCTTGCCCTTGACCTTGAAGCCGCCCTTGTTCAGCTCGTCCACGGCCAGCTTCACGCCGTTGTGCATGTCCTGCCCCAGCGCGGCCAGGTTGCCCGACAGCGGCTGGGCCACGCCGATCTTGATGACAGAGGGCGCGCTGTCGCAGCCGGCCAGCAGGGCGGCGGCGGCAACGGCACCGAGTGCCAGCGCGCTTGTGACGGCTTGGCGGCGGGTGGGGGTGTGCATGGTGAGCTCCAGGGTAGGGGTGAGGGGTTTGGGGTGTAACGGAATGTAGTGAAGCGCCTTTGTCGCCGCTACAGGGTTTCACTCCAAAGTGATGAAGCTTCACTACTTATTAGCCAAACTGATGCGCCACGCTGGTGCAAAAAAAGACCCGCAGGCCCATTGCGGGGCATGCGGGTCGTGTAATTCCGGCCTTTGGCGGCCGGACTTCACCCTGGAGGAGTCAGTGTGAAACTGTGGTGTGTCGTCTTGGTGCGCAGGGTTCTTACCGCTGTTTATGCGGCGCGCCAGAAGATGTAGTCGGCCTGGTATTTCACGATCTGTTTGCTGCCCATGTTGGTGGCGCCACAGGCTGCCGCCGGTGCCACGCCGCCCATGGTGGCCACGCGCTGGATGTAGGTGGTGCCGCTGACCATGCCCGTGCCCATGGCCGGGTTGGCCTTGACCAGCTGCAGCGGGATGCTGCCGGCGGCGGCCGGGGCCACTGCCACCTGTGTGGCGGTCAGCTTCACGCCGTCCATGCCTTCCCAGGTGGCGGGCGGGCCGTAATACTTGCCCACCTGCTTGCCGGCGCGGTCGTTCAGCTTGGCGTCGGGGCCCACAAAGACCCACTCAAACTGGCCTGCGGCGCCGGCCTTGGCACGGCATTCGTAGGTGATCTCGCCCACGCCCACGGTTTCCCAAAACACCTTGTTACCGGCGGGCACCTGCACGGCGGCGGGCAGGCCGGCCTGGTCATAGGGTTTCATCATGGGGCTGCTGGCGCAGGCAGAAATGAGCGCGACGGCAGATGCGGCAATGGCGGTACGGATGAACATGGTTCTGACTCCTTGGGGTTCGTTGGTTGGGTGAAGAGGGTTGACGCTCTTTTGTGGCGGCGTCGTGTCCCTTACGCCGGTCGCGAACCGGTGGATTCAAAAAAAGAGAAAGAGTCAGCGCTGGCGAAATTGCGCCAGCGTGTCCAGCAGGTTGCGCGTGGCGCCGTCCAGCGTGGGCAGCGGCCGGTGCACCACCACGGTGTGGCGCGTGAGGGCGGGCGTGAGCTGCGCCGTCTTGAGCCCCGGCGATGTCTGCCCGGGTGCTTCGCCCTCCAGCGGCAGCACGGCCGCGCCGTAGCCTGCAGCCACCAGGCTTTTGACGGCGGCGGTGTAGTTCAGCTCGATGCGACCGCGTGGTGCGCAGCCGGCCTGGGCAAACCATTCCATGGTCTGGCGGTACAGCTGGGTGCTGGCGCCGGTAAAGATCAGCGGCCGTTCGGCCAGCCACTGGGGCGATACGCGCTTGGGTGCGGGCCAGGCCGCAGGCAGGTAGGCCACCATGGGGTCGCGCCGCCAGGGGCTGGCCACCAGCGTGGCCAGGGCGCCGGGCGCGGCCACCAGGCCCACGTCGAGCACGCCCTGCTCCAGCTGCGCGATGGCGTTTGACGTGCCCAGGATGCTCACCTGCACGTCCACGCCGGGGTGCGTGGCGGCCATGGCCTCCAGCACGCGCGGCAGCATGTTGACCAGCAGGCCTGTGGTGGTGGCCAGGCGCACGCGGCCAATGGAGCCGCGGGCGTGGCGCTGCACGGCGTCGACCGCGTCGTCTGCATCGCGCAGCAGGCGCCGGGCACGCTCCACCAGCACGGCACCGGCGGCCGTGGGCTCCACGCGGCGGCCACCGCGCAGCACCAGCGGCACGCCCAGGCGCGATTCAAGCTCGCTCACATGCAGGCTCACCGTGGGCTGGGCCAGGTGCAGCGCCTGCGCTGCGGCCGAGAAGGTGCCCAGGTCGGCAATGCTGACCAGCGTACGCAGCTGGTCCAGGTTCAGTTCACGCATAGGGGTGTGTATCAGTAATCCTGATAAATAGCCTCAGAAATCTCAACTTCCCAAATGGCAGTGTAGCCGCGACCATGGCCTGCATTCAACGTGAAGCAGGAGCACAACATGATCTGGAACATCTTCAGGCGGGCGCAACACGAGCGGCGCAGCAACGCTGAATTGCGGGGCATGAGCGACCGCGATCTGGCCGACATCGGCATCGGCCGCAGCGAGGTGGAGGCTGTGCTGGCCCGGTACGAGCCACCGCAGCCCGCTACATTGCCCGAAACAGGTGCGCGTACAGCCGGCTCACCGGCAGCTTTTCGCCATGGCCCTTCAGTGCCAGGTGCAGCTTGCCGGCTTCATCGCGCGTGACGCTGTCGATCGCCGCCGCGCGCACCACGGTGCCGCGGTGCACCTGCCAGAAGGCCTGGGCGTCCAGCTGGGGCAGCAGCTCTTTGAGCGGGGTGCGGATCAAATATTCGTGGTCGGCCGTCAGCACGCGCACGTATTTGTCGGCGGCTTCAAAGTAGCTCACCTCGTCCACCGGCACCATGCGGATGGCCGTGCCCACGCTGGCCTGGATGACCTTGAGCGCCGGCTGTGCGGCCGCCGCTGTGCCGGCCAGCAAGTGACGCAGCTGGCCCAGTGTGGCCTCCAGCGGGTTGCTGTCCGCGCTGCCCTGGCTGCGCTGGGCCAGTTGCTGCTGCAGCTTGGCCACGGTCTTTTGCAGCCGCGCGGCCTGCACGGGTTTGAGCACATAGTCCACCGCCTGGGCTTCAAACGCCTGCACGGCGTACTGGTCGTAGGCGGTCACAAACACCAGCGCGGGAAAATTGTCGCCCTCGGGCCATTCGTCGGCCAGCTCTACAGCAGCCTCCAGCCCCGTCTGGCCCGGCATGCGGATGTCAAAGAACAGCACGTCGGGCTTCAGCGCCAGGGCCTGCGTCACGGCGCTGGCACCGTCGCCCACCGTGGCCAGCACGCGCAGGGCCGGCCAGGCGCGCGCCAGCTCGGCGGCCAGGGCCTGGGCCAGCAGGGGTTCGTCTTCGGCGATCAGGGCGGTGGCGTTCATGGCGCAGCGGTGACTACAGCACGGCGGGGATGCGGATCAGGGTGCGCGTGCCCGTGCCGTGGGCAGCGGCGCCAAAGTCCATCGTGGCGCGTTCGCCATACACATTGGCCAGCCGCTCGCGCACCTGGGCCAGGCCAAAGCCGGTGGGGGCGGCGGCGGCATCGGCCAGGCCCACGCCGGTGTCGGTCACCTCCAGCACCAGCTGGGCGCCGTCCATGCGCGCGCTCACGTGGATGCTGCCGCCGTCTACCTTGGGCTCCAGCCCGTGCTTGATGCAGTTTTCTACCAGCGGCTGCAGCAGCAGGGCGGGCACGCGCTGCGCCTCCAGGGCTTCGGGCAGGTCCAGCGTGTAGCGCAGGCGGGGGCCCATGCGGATGCTCATCAGCTCCAGGTAGTCGCGCAGGCGGTCAAATTCGGCCTGCAGCGCGTGGGCGCTGGCGCGCGACGCATTCAGCGTGGCGCGCAGGTAGGCAATCATGTGGTCCAGCATGGTCTGGGCGCGTTGCGCGTCGGTGCCGATCAGCACGCGCAGGTTGGCCAGCGTGTTGAACAGCATGTGCGGCTCCAGCTGCGTTTCCAGCAGCTTCAGGCGGGCCTCGCTGGCGTGGTGGCGCGCCTCGACCATCTTGCGTTCCAGGTAGGCGCTCTTGTTGATGGCATAGAAATAGAAGCTGCCTGCGATGCCGGCCAGCGCGGTGATCAGGATCGACTGGCGCAGGTTGGCCCCACGGTCTACCGGCGGGCCACCCACATACCAGCCAAAGCTGCGGCAGGCCAGGTCGGCCAGCGCCGTGCCCAGAAAGTACCCGGCAATGATGCTGCCGGCCACCAGCGCCACGCCGGCCATGCCCTGGGGCCAGCCGGTCTCGGTAGACGACGCAAACAGGTGTCGCCCCAGGTCAATGAAGGCCCAGGTAAAAAAGCCGATCAAGATCGAATAGGCCACCGGCGGCGCATAGGGCCGCTCGGGCTGAAAGGCGTATTGCACGGTGGCAATTGCCAGGCAGAACGCCATGGTCTGCAGCAGGTGCTGCAGCTTGGACAGCCAGTCAAGCTGCCTCATGGCGGGTTGCCAGGGCCCTGCTGGCGTTGCAGGCGGTCGCGTTCGCGTTGCACCATGCGTTCGCGCAGGCCGCTGCCGCTGCCCAGCACAAACACCGACACGCCGTGCAGCACCAGCCCCAGCCCCCAGCCCAGCAGCGGGAACACCGACCACGGCCGCGTGCCAAACGCGTATTTCGACATCGCAAAGATCACGAGGTTGACCAGCACATACACGGTGGCGTGGGCATACCAGCCCAGCTTGGCGCCAGCTCGCCTGCGCGCCAGCGCATCGATTTCTTCGGGGGACAGTTGCTTGGGGGTCATCAAATCATTCTACGCAGGCACGGGCCACGGCCTGCACGGCGCCGTCGTCCAGCGTCAGGCCCATGTGGCCGGTGTTGTCCACCAGGGTCACTGGCACAGGGCGGCCTGCGGCTTCAAACACGGCGGCGTATTTCGTGGCGTCAAACAGCTCGTCGTTGCGCCCGGCCACGATGCGCATGGGGCGTTTGGCGTTGCGCATGTCGGCCTGGTAGTCGTCGCGCGGGCGAAAGCTTTGCGTCAACGTGAAGTCGTAGCTGGCGGTCAGCATCGGCCGGGCCGCCTCGTTCAGGCCAAAGCGCAGCACGGGCAGGTCGTTCCACGCGGTGATGCCCGCCGCGCTGAGCAGGCTCAAACCCACGATGCGCGGCAGCCCCACCGACACCCAGCCGCCGTCGTTGGGCCGGTTGGTGGGCGCGGTGTGGTGCAAAAAGGGTGCGAGCAATACATAACGGTCAAACAGGTCCTGCCGGGGGCCGCCGGCAAAGCGCAGCGCATAGCCGCCGCCCGACGAAAAGCCCGCCAGCGTGCTGGGCCCGGTATGCGGCACGGCGCGCATGAAGTCTTCAATGTCGTCGTCCAGCTGGCCGATGTAGGCCGCGTGGCCACGTGGGCCCGAATCGCCATGGCCGCGCATGTCCAGTGCGGCCACGTGCAGACCGGCGTCGGCCAGCGCCTGGGCCAGCACGTGCATGCTGCGCCCGCGCGCCGATGAGCCGTGCACCAGCACCACGCGGCGGGCGTTGGCTGCGCCGCCCGCGGCGGGGTAATACAGCCAGGCCAGCTGGGTGCCGTCGCGCGCTGTGAATTTGCGCGCGGGCGGCACAGCTGAAAAGTCCTTGCCGGCAAACGGCTTGTTGATGCTGGCCAGGGGGGCGATGGGCCCCGGGCCGCCGAAGGCAATGGCCCCTGCGAGCACGGCTACGAGCAGTGCAGGCACGGCCAGAAGTGCAATAAACCAGCGGCGTGAGCGTTGTGTGTTCATTGGGCAGCAGGGATGTGTTGATTGAAGAAGGCCGCGATGCCGGCGTTCATGGCCGGCACGGTGGCCGCGCGGTCAAAGCCCGGCGGGTCGCCATTGAGCTCTTGCGCAATGCCCGTCATCACATCGGGCGGCGGCAGCGGCGACAGCATCACGCCGTGGCCGGCCTGCGGCAGGTCGGCAATGGTCTGGCAGGTCGTGCAGACCGCGCGCACGGCGCCCACATGAAAGCGCGGCACCTGGTTGATGTCGCGCCCCGCGATCACCAGGCCCAGCGGGATGCGCGGGCGCGCCAGTGACGCCATGTCAAAGTCTGCCGCGAACGGTACGGCGGCCACGGCGGCTGCGATGCGGGCGTCGTGGTGGGTGTACCAGGTGTCGTCGTCAAAGCGCTGGCGGTGCACGCCCAGCACGATCTGTTTTTTGACGCCGTCCAGCAGGTTGCCGCGCAGCCGCGTCACATAGCCGGCGCACGACGAAAAGTCGTCTTGTATGTGGGCGGCGCAGTGCTGGCGAAACGCCGACGGCGACCAGCGCCCGCCCGCCAGGCTCAGCGCCGTGTGCCCGCCGGCCGAGCCGCCAAACACACCCACGCGGTCCAGCACCAGCAGCGGCGCAAACTGTGCGCTTTGGGCCAGCGCGTCAATGGCGCGCGACACTTCGGCGGGGCGGCGCTTCCAGCTCTCGGGGCCGGCGTCGGCCATGTCCTGGTTGGTGTCGGCGCGATGCACCGGCACGGCCACCACGTAGCCCGCGTTCACCAGCACACGGGCCAGGTCCACATGCACCCAGGGCGCGCCGCCCGAGCCGTGCGACACCACGATCAAGCGGCCGTTGCCACGCGTGGGCGCGGCCTGCCAGGCCAGATCAAATGTGAACACGCCGCGCTTGAGGGGCTCTGCGCGCGCGGCTGTGGGGTAGAACACCGTGACCGGCCCGTCACCGGCTTGGCCGGGCAGCTCGGTCAGGCCCATGTTGTGCGGCGCAGCCACCGCGACCTGCGCCGCAAAGGCCAGCGCAGCAGCCAGCAGGCAGGTGGCCAGCCAGAGGATGAAGTGACGTGTCATCGAGTGCTCCATGAATCAGGTGGGAATGAACTGCCCGTGCAAACCCAGCGGCAGGCCGTAGGGCAGGGTGACGCGCGCCACGGGCCCGGCATGCACAGCCTGCGCATCAAAGACCGACAGCGTGGTGCGCTCGCTTGGCCAGTGGTAGGCCGTGCCCAGCACCCAGCCGCGGCCTTCCGGGGCGCTCGGGTTTGCAGGCACGTACACATGCTCTTCAGCGACCCAGCCGGCGCCGTACACGTGGCGCTGCGGCTTGTCGCCCTGCAGTGTCAGCACGGTGTCAAAGCCGTGCACCCTCGCGTCCATGCCCGCACTGCGCGCCAGCAGGGTGGTGAACTGCGTGGGCAGGCCCTGGCGCGCCGGGTGGATGCGCGGGAACTCCACGCTGTTCAATCCCGTGTGTTCCATGCGGGCCTGGCCGGTGGCCGGGTTGAGCGTGAGGTGCGTCCACTGGGTGGGCGGCGCGTCTGACGCGCTGCGCGCGGTGTCTACCCGCAGCTGGTGCAGCGTGCTCAAGATGCCCGGCTGCGCCACAAAGCGCACCTGCACCGTGCCGCCTTCTTCCCAGGCGTTGGCAATGTGAAACAGGCCGGTGGCCGGCACCTCGAAGCGCTGCACCTTGAAGTCGGCCTGGTCCAGCAGCAGCACGGCCAGCGGCGCCTTGTCGTCCCAGCTGTACTGCGACAGCGGGTCGCGCAGCCCCGGCTGCCCGGTGTATTTGAGCGGCATCAGCAGGAACACAATGTGCCGCTGCGTGATGGCGAAGTCATGCACCATGTCGGCCTGCGGCGCGTCCATGAGGTGCGTGCGGCGCAGCTGGCCGCTGGGGGCGATCTCGTACACCAGCAGCTTGCCCGTGCCGGGCATGTAGCCAAAGCTCCACACCGTGCCGTCGGGCGCGGTGCGCGGGTGGGCCGAGAACGGCGCACCCTGGGTGGGCGCCGACCAGGTCTTGAAGCCGCGCGAGCGCAGTGTGGCCGGGTCCACCGACAGGGCCGATCCGGCCTCCCACAGCGCCAGCAGCTCGCCGGTGGCGGGCAGCGGCAGCAGGTTGATGTTGGCGGGGTTCACCGTGTCGGGCCCGGCCAGCGGCGGCGAGCCGGCCAGCGTGGTGGCAAAGCCCGAATACAACAGCCGCCCGGCGGCTTCTTCGGCCTGCAGCTTGGGCGTGGCCAGCAGGGCGCCCTGGTGCGAGATACGCGCAGCAGCAGCGTCGCCCCCAAAGCGAAAGGCCTGCAGCATGCCGTCGCCGTCAAACCAGTGGCTCATGCTCACGCCGCCCAGCTCGCGGCGGGCCGGGCCCACGCGGTACAGCGTGCCGCGCAGCGCGGCGGGCCATCGGCCCTGGATCTGCAGCGGGCCGCTGGCCAGCGCTGTCTTCAGCGGGCCGTTGTAGGGGGCGTAACTGCTGCGCCAGGCTTGCGGTGCATCGGCTGCGTGGCCCAGCGCGGGCAGCAGGCTGGCTGCGATGGTGCCAAGGACGGTGCGGCGGTCAAGGTGGGGGTAAGTCATGACGGGGTGGGCGCCTTACTTGAGTTCAAAGCTTTGCTTGCCGTTGTCCGCGCCCAGGCGAAACGCCGCATCGGCAAAGGCCGGCGGGCCCATGGGGTTGCGTGCGTTGCGGCTGAAACCGTACAGCTCGGTGGGCAGGCCAAACAGGTTGCTGTCCAGCTTCAGGTTGGCGTTTTCGTCCAGAAAAGCCGTCACGGCGTAGTCGCCCTCGGGCAGGCCGGTGAACTGCACCACGGCCTTGCCGTTCACCGGTGTGGCCATGGCGGTGTGCAGCGGCTTGCCGCGCGGAAAGCCATCGGCCTTGTCGAACAGGGCTGCCAGCACCGCGCCCTGCTTGCCCGCAGGTGTGCTGACTTCGATGCTCAGGTCGACGGCGTGGGCGCTCAGGGCGGCCAGGGTGGCCAGGGACAGGATCAGTTGTTTCATGGGGGTTCTTGAAGACATGAGGGAATGTTTAGCGGACGTCGCGCTGGGCCGACAGGCGTTCGCGTTCACGCTGCACCATCTGCTCATGCAGGCCGCCGCCACCGGTCAGCACAAACACCACCACGCCATGGATGGCCAGACCGATGCCCCAGCCCAAGGCGGGGAACACGGCCCAGTGGCGGTCGCTCATGGCCGACAGCAGGGCCAGCAGCAGGTTGACGGCGATGTACACGCCGGCATGGATGTACCAGCCCAGCTTGGCGCCGGCGCGGCGGCGGGCCAGGCGTTCAATGTTGTCGGGTGTGGTGGTGGTGTTGTTCATGGTGAAAGCTCCGCAGGTGTTGGTTTGAATCAGGCGTTGAAGGCAGGCACGCTCATGGCACGGGGGGCGCCAGGGCGCAGCGCCAGGCGCAGCAGGCGCACCGTGCGGCCGGCAAAGATGCCGCTGAACAGGCCCGACAGGGCGGCCACGGCCAGGGCAACAGCGGGGTCGGCGCGCAGGGCGGGCTGCAGGGCCAGCGCCACGCCGGT
>CALRYY010000064.1:0-23072 GCA_943372515.1 Ramlibacter sp. 2FC
AGGGCCGGGCGCAGCCCGGACCGGGGGACAGTCGCGGAGGCGGGCACCCGTCGTCGCCAACCCGCGAAGCGAAAGCGAAAGCCAAAGCCAAAGGAACAGACAAATGGGCAAACTAGCACTGGCAGCCAAAATCACCCACGTCCCGTCGATGTACCTCAGCGAGCTGGAAGGCGCGCGCAAGGGCACGCGCCAGGACGCGATCGACGGGCACCTGGAAATTGACCGGCGTTGCCGCGCGGCCGGCGTGGACACCATCGTGGTGTTTGACACGCACTGGCTGGTCAACGCCAACTACCACATCAACTGCGCGCCGCATTTCAAGGGGCTGTACACCAGCAACGAGCTGCCGCACTTCATCAGCAACATGGGTTTTGAGTTTCCGGGCAATCCGGCGCTGGGCCAGCTGCTGGCCAAGGTGTGCAATGCGCACGGCGTAGAGACGCTGGCGCACGACGCCACCACGCTCAACCCCGAATACGGCACGCTGGTGCCCATGCGCTACATGAACGCCGACCAGCACTACAAGGTGGTGTCGGTGTCGGCGCTGTGCCAGGCGCATTACCTGAACGACAGCGCGCGCCTGGGCTGGGCCATCCGCCGCGCGATTGAAGACGACTACGACGGCACCGTGGCGATCTTTGCCAGCGGCTCGCTGTCGCACCGGTTCGCGCAGAATGGCCTGGCACCTGAATACGGCTTCAAGATCTGGAGTCCCTTTCTGGAGCAGCTGGACCGCAACGTGGTCCACATGTGGGAAAACGCCGAGTGGAAAGACTTCTGCACCATGCTGCCCGAATACGCGTCCAAGGGCCACGGCGAGGGCTTCATGCACGACACCGCCATGCTGCTGGGCGCACTGGGCTGGACAGACTACGACGGCCGCGCCGAGGTTGTCACACCGTACTTCGGTGCGTCGGGCACGGGGCAGATCAACGCCATCTTTCCCGTCACGCCGCAAACCGGCACATCCATCCCTGCAGCGCAGGCATCGTCCGCGCAGGGCTACACCAATGTGAACCAGCGGCTGTAGCAGCCGAAAGTAATTGGAATCTGACCCCGATTAAAAATGCCGCACCTCGTCATTCTTTACACGCCCAACCTGGACGCCGCCACCGACATGACGGCGCTGTGCCGGGCTCTTGCCGACACCATGCTTGCTGTCAAGGACGAGGACGGCAAGCAGGTGTTTCCCACCGGGGGAACACGCGTGCTGGCTTTCCCGGCGGCGCACTATGCGGTGGCTGACGGCCAGCGTGACTACGCCTTTGTCTATCTGAACCTGCGCATGGGCGCCGGTCGCAGCACCGCGACGCAACAGCGCGCGGGCGATGCGGTGCTGGCCACGGCCAAGGCGCATTTCGACCCGCTGATGGCGCAGCGCCTGATCGGCGTGACCGTACAGGTGGACGAAAGCCCCGGCCAGGTTTACGACGGCAAGCACAGCAATTTGCATCCTTTATTCAAATGACCCCCCGAAGCGCCTTTGGCGCCTCCCCCCAAGGGGGGCGCCCCCAGCGGCCCGGCGAAGCCGGTTCCGCGGCGGCACTGGCACGACCCACTTTGCACCACCATGCTTGATACATCCACTATCCAACAGCTCGCCGCCGACCTTGACGTCAGCGAAAAATCGCGCGTGCAGGTCGAGCATTTTTCCAAACGCTTTCCCGGCATGACCATTGAAGACGGCTACGCCGTCTCGCGCGCCTGGGTGGCGATGAAGATCGCGGCGGGGCGCACGGTGCGCGGCCACAAGATCGGCCTCACTTCTCGCGCCATGCAGATTTCCAGCCAGATCGACGAGCCCGATTACGGCACGCTGCTGGACGACATGTTCTTTGAGCCCGGTGACATCCCCACGCAGCATTTCATTGCACCGCGTGTGGAGGTGGAACTGGCCTTTGTGCTGAAGAAGAAGCTGCAGGGCGCGAACGTCACCGTGGACGACGTGCTGGACGCCACCGATTACGTGACGCCCGCCATCGAGATCATCGACGCGCGCATCGAGCAGTTTGACCGCCACACCAAGGTCATGCGAAAGGTATTCGACACCATCAGCGACAACGCGGCCAACGCCGGCATCGTGCTGGGCGGCAACAAGGTGACGCCCCGCTCGGTGGACCTGCCCTGGTGCGGCGCCATCCTGCGGCAAAACGGCGCGGTGGAAGAAACCGGCCTGGCCGCCGGCGTGCAGGGCCACCCTGCCGTGGGTGTGGCCTGGCTGGTGCACAAGCTCGCGCCCTGGGGTGAATGCCTGGAGGCTGGCGAGGTGGTGCTGGCCGGCTCGTTCACACGACCTGTGGCGGCCAAAGTAGGCGACCTGTTTGATGCCGACTACGGCCCGCTCGGGCGCTTTGAATTCAGATTTGTTTGAGCACACCATGCACACACCTACCAATACCTTCAAGCAGGCGCTGGCCCACAAGCGCGCACAGATCGGCCTGTGGATGGGCCTGGCGGATCACTACGCCACCGAGATCTGCGCGGGCGCGGGCTTTGACTGGCTGCTGATCGACGGCGAACATGCGCCCAACGATTTGCGCAGCATCCTGCAGCAGGCGCAGACGATTGCGGCCTACCCGGGCTCGCATGCGATTGCACGTATTCCCATGGGCCACGGCCATGTGGGCCAGGCGCTGATCAAGCAGTACCTGGACGTAGGCATCCAGACCCTGCTGGTGCCCATGGTGGACACTGCAGCGCAGGCCGCCGAGATCGTGCGCTGCGCGCGCTACCCGCAGGACGATGGCGGCGGCGGCGTCCGTGGCATGGCTGGCGCCCGCGCGTCGCGCTGGGGCCGCTACCCGGCCTATGCCAAGGAAGCCAACGCCCAGATCTGCCTGCTGGTGCAGGCCGAGACGGCCGAATCGCTGGCGAACCTGGACGCCATTGCCGCCACCGACGGCGTGGACGGTGTGTTCATTGGCCCGGCCGACCTGTCGGCGTCCATGGGCCATGTGGGCAACCCCGGCCACCCCGAGGTGCAGGCCGCGATTGAAGACGCCATCCAGCGCATCCTGAAGGCCGGCAAGGCGCCGGGCATCCTGTCGCCCGACGAGGCCCAGGCGCGCAAGTACCTGGAAATGGGCGCGCTGTTCGTGGCCGTGGGCCTGGACACCAACCTGCTGGTGCGGGCCACGACGGCGCTGGCCGCCAAGTTCAAGTCCGGCGCTGAAGCCCTGCCCGCCAGCAAGACCTATTGACCCCGCCATGAGCAACGACGGCACACCGCACAAATTCCGCTCGGCCACGATTTACGAGGGCACCATCCGCGCCACCACGCGCAGCTTCCTGCACGCGCTGGGGCAAGACGAAGACGAACTGTCGCGCCCGCATGTGGGTGTTTTCCACACCGGCGGCGAGATGAGCCCATGCAACATGAACCTGCGCGACCAGGCCCAGCACGCCAAGACCGGCATTTATGCCGCAGGCGGCATGCCGCATGAATGCCCGGTGGTATCGGTCAGCGACGGGCTGACCATGGCGCATTCGGGGATGCGGTTTTCATTGATCTCGCGCGAACTGATTGCCGACAGCGTGGAGGCGTCCACCCGCGGCCACCAGTGGGACGGCATCTTTGCCATTGGCGCCTGCGACAAGAACCTGCCGGGCCTGATGATGGGCATGGTGCGCTGCAATGTGCCCAGCGTGTTCGTGCACGGCGGCTCCGCATTGCCCGGCCAGATGCCGGGGATGGACGGACGTGACCTGAACGTGGTGGACACCTACGAAACCATCGGCAAGGTCCTGGCCGGCGACGCCACGCAGGAAGAACTGAAGGCCATGAGCCAGGCCTGCCTGCCCACGGCCGGCGCCTGCGCGGGCCAGTTCACGGCCAACACCATGGGCATGGTGTCCGAGGCGATTGGCCTGGCACCCATTGGCTCCAGCATGGTGCCGGCGGTGTTCAGCGAACGCGCGCCGCTGATGCGCCGCACTGCCCGTACGCTCATGGCGGCGGTGATGGGTGAGGCTCCCTTGCCGCGCGACATCGTCACGCGCAAGGCCCTGGAGAACGCCTGCGCCATCGTGTCGGCCACCGGTGGCTCCACCAATGCCGCGTTGCACATCCCCGCGATTGCGCACGAGGCCGGCATTGCCTTCCATCTGGACGATGTTGCCGAGGTGTTTGCCCGCACGCCGCTGATCGGCGACCTGCGCCCCGGCGGCAAGTACCTGGCGCGCGATGTGTACTACATCGGCGGCGCGCAGGTGATCCTGCGCGAGTTGCTGCGCGGCGGCTTTGTGCATGGTGATGCGCTCACCTTTACCGGGCGCACGCTGGCGCAGGAGATTGAATCAGCGCAAGCGCCGGACGGCCGCGTGGTGCGCACCCTGGAAGACGCGCTCAGCCGCGATGGCGGCCTGGCCGTGCTCAAGGGCAACCTGTGCCCCGACGGCGCGCTGCTGAAGACCGCGGGCCTGAAGACCCTGGTACACAGCGGCCCGGCCCGCGTGTTTGAAAACGAAGAAGAAGCCCAGGCCGCTGTGCAGCAGATGCGCTACCAGGCCGGGGACGTGATTGTGATCCGCAACGAAGGCCCGCGCGGCAGCCCCGGCATGCGCGAGATGCTGGGCATCACCGCCCTGCTGTACGGCCAGGGCATGGGCGACAAGGTGGCCCTGTTGACCGACGGGCGTTTTTCAGGCGCCACGCGCGGCCTGTGCATTGGCTATGCCGGGCCCGAGGCCGCCGACGGCGGGCCAATTGCCGCGCTGCGGGACGGCGACCGGGTGCACATTGACGCCCGGCCGCAAACGCGCAGCATCACGGTGGACCTGACAGCCGATGAAATCAACACCCGGCTTGCGGGTATGGGCCAGCACCCCGGCCCGCGTGGTGGCCTGCTGGAAAAATACGCCGCCACGGTACGCCCCAGCCATCAGGGCGCTGTGACACATTCAGGCGGCGTGGTGTGGCTGCGCGACGAGACCTGATTTTTCATTTCCCCATCCACTGATCAACAACAGGAGACACATCCCCATGAGCTTCACCCGCCGCAACGCCCTGCAGACCGCCGCCGCATCAGCCCTGCTGGCCGGCATCGGCCGCAACGCCTTCGCCCAGGCCCAGATCGAGACCGCCAGAATCATCACCGGCTTTGCTGCCGGCGGCACGTCCGACACCATCTGCCGCCGTGTCGCGCAAAAGCTGCAGGGCGACTTTGCCAAAACCGCTGTGGTCGAAAACAAGACCGGGGCGGGCGGCCAGATCGCCGTGCAGACCGTCAAGGCCGCAGCACCTGACGGCGCCAACATCCTGCAGACGCCCACCTCCATCCTCACGATCTACCCGCACATCTACAAGAAGCTGGCCTACGAGCCGCTGGTGGACCTGACGCCCGTGACGCTGGGTTGCGTGTTCGACTTTGGCCTGGCGGTTGGCCCCGCCGTGCCGCTGGGCGTGAAGACCGTGCCCGAATTCCTGGCCTGGGCCAAGGCCAACCCGCTGGGCGCCAACTTTGGCTCACCGGCGGCCGGCTCCACGCCGCACTTCATCGGCGCGCTGCTGGGCAAGAACGCCGGTGTGGACCTGAAGCACGCCGCCTACCGCGGCACGCAGCCGGCCATGCTGGACCTGCTGGGCGGCAACGTGTCGGCCGTGTCAGGCCCGATTGGCGACCTGACGCAGCACCTGCCCACCGGCAAGGTCCGCATCCTGGGTGTGTCTGGCGCCAAGCGCAACCGCTTTGCACCCGACGTGCCCACCTATGAAGAGCAAGGCATCAAGAACGCCACGCACAGCGAGTGGTTTGCGTTCTTCCTGCCGGCCAAGGCCGCGCCCGAGCTGGTCGCCCGCCTGAATGCATCGATGAAGAACGCGCTCGCACAAAAGGACGTGGTCGACGGGCTGAACAGCTTCGGCCTGGAAGCCATGTCGTCCACCCCGGCCGAGCTGACCGAGCTGATCAAGCGCGACACCGCCAAGTGGGCACCGATCGTGAAGCAGGTCGGTTTCACGGCGGAGGCATAAATTGGCCCACCCCCGAGGCGCTTCGCGCCTCCCCCTCAAAGGGGGCGACACCTGCAGCCCGGCAAAGCCGGTTCTGCGGTGTCATTTGAAATGAAGGAGCTTTGATGAACGCTGTTTTGAAAACCGCCATGCACCCGGATGAATGGGCGGCCCGCGTGCAGCTCGCTGCGTGCTACCGGATCTTTGACATGCTGGGCTGGACCGAGATGATCTACAACCACATCACGGTGCGGCTGCCCGACAGCGTGACGGGTGGGCAAAAGCAGTTCCTCATCAACCCGTTTGGCCTGCACTACAGCGAAGTCACCGCCAGCAACCTGCTGAAGATCGACATCCAGGGTAACAAGCTGGACGACAACCCCTGGCCGGTGAACCCTGCCGGTTTCACCATCCACGCCGCCATCCATGACAACGTGGACGGCGCCCATTGCGTCATGCACACCCACACCACCAACGGGCTGGCCGTGGCCAGCACGCAGGGCGGTCTGGCGCAAAACAACTTCTATTCAGCCCAGCTGCACGACCTGGTGGCGTACCACGACTTTGAAGGCATCACCGTGCATGCCGAAGAAGCACCGCGCCTGCTGGCCAGCATGGGCAACAAGCCCCTCTTGATCCTGCGCAACCACGGCCTGCTGGCTGCGGGGCCCACCTTGCCGCTCACGCTGGTGCGCATGTGGACGCTGCAGCGCGCCTGCGACGTGCAGGTCACGCAAGCCGCGCTGGGCCCGGCCATCCCCGTGAGCGACGCCGTGGCACGCAAGACCACACACGACTCGTTCCAGTTCGACGCCCGGTTCGGCGCGGGCCAGGACGTGTTTGATGCGCTGGTGCGGCGTGTGGACCGCATTGACGACAGCTACAAGAACTGACACACCCCATGAAAGCAACCATCTACGGCGCGGGCGCCATCGGCGGCTGGATCGGCGTGCGCCTGGCCCAGGCGGGCTGTGACGTGAGCGTGGTGGCGCGCGGCGACACACTGGCGGCCGTTCAGGCCCAGGGCCTGCGCCTTGAAACCGCTGGCAATACGGTCACCGTCCCCGTGCGCGCCAGCAGCAACCCCGCCGACCTGGGCGTGCAGGACCTGGTGGTCGTGGCCGTCAAGGCGCCGGCCATGGCAGGCGTGGCGCAGGCCATCGCGCCGCTGCTGGGACCGCACACCCTGGTGCTCACCGCCATGAACGGTGTGCCCTGGTGGTTTTTTGAGCGCTTTGGCGGCGCGCTGGCCGGCACCCGGCTGGCGGCCGTGGACCCGGGCGGCATCATTGCAGCGGCTATTCCTGGCCACCACATCATCGGCTGCGTCGTGCATGCCAGCTGCTCGCTCAACGGGCCGGGGCATGTAAAGCACCATTTTGGCAACAAGCTCATCATCGGCGAGCCATCGGGTGAGAAGACGGCGCGCGTGGAGCAGCTCACCGCCTTGCTGGCCAAGGCCGGCTTTGAAGCCGTGCTGTCCGAGCAGATCCAGAAAGACGCCTGGTACAAGCTGTGGGGCAACATGACGGTCAACCCGGTAAGCGCCATGACCGGCGCCACCACCGACCTGATCATGGGCGACGACCTGGTGCGCGGCTTCATCTCGGCCGTGATGCTGGAGGCCAAGGAGATCGGCGCACGCATCGGCATCCCCATTGCCCAGCAGCCCGAGGACCGCCACCAGATGACGCTCAAGCTGGGCGCGTTCAAAACGTCCATGTTGCAAGACGTGGAGGCCGGCCGAGCGGTGGAGCTGGACGCATTGGTGACGGTGGTGAAGGAGCTGGGGGCACTGACGGGGGTGGCCACGCCGTTCACGGATGCTCTGCTGGGCTTGAGCCGTTTGCACGCCAAAGTACGCAATTTGTATTGATTGGATCTTGTTTTGGCTCCATAATGAAGCCACTTTGGAGTCAATCATGCCCAATCTGTCGATCAAAGACGTTCCCGACGAACTGGCCGAGGCCTTGCGCCAGCGGGCCAGCCGCAACCACCGCTCGCTGCAGGGCGAGCTCATGGCCATCATTGAGCAGGCTGCGCTGGAAACGGGCGCGCCGCTGCCCACCCACCCCGGCGCGCCGCGCATCGTGGGTTATGACAAGCAGGGCTTTCCCATCGTCCGCCAGGGCTGGAAGACCGTGGACCAGATCGCGGCCGAACTGAAGATGCGCTTTCCCGAGCCCATTGACTCGGGTCCGTCCAGCATCGACATCATTCGCGAAGACCGGGACTCTCGATGATCTGGCCGTCACACTCGCCGGCGCAAACACTCTACGTAGCCGAGCCGCCCGCCCGCTACCTGCCACTGCCGCCTCTGGTCGTGGACTGCAGCGCACTGGCCGGCATCCTGTTCCAGGAGCCCACCCAGGACCAGGCCCGGGCCCGGCTGTCCGGGCGCAGCCTCTACGCGCCGTTTATCCTGCAGTCCGAGGTCTGCAACGTCGCGCTCAAGAAGGCCCGCCATGGCGCCACGGTGGCTGCGTCCACCGGGCTGGCGCTGTGGCAGGACTTCGACATTGAGCTGCTGCGCATCGACGTGGGGGCCACGTTCGCGCTGGGCCAGCGTTACAACCTCTCGGCCTACGACGCCAGCTACCTCTGGCTGGCAGCAGAACTCCAGTGCCCTCTGGCCACCTTCGACGACAAGCTCGCCAAGGCCGCCCAAGCCCATCTGTCCAGCCTGTCCTGATACACCCCTGATGCCGCCACCCACCCGCGCCCTCAGCGCCACCGCCTTTGCCACGCTGCTGCTCATCGCCCTGATGATGGGCGCCAACCACGTGGCCGCGCGCATTGCCTTCAACAACGGTGCCGACGTGGCGACCGCCGTCGTATTCCGCAGCGCCGTCACGGCGCTGGTGATTGTGGCCATTCTGGCGGCGCAGGGTGTGCGCGTGGTGTTCACCGCGCGCCACAAACGCATGCTGCCGCTCATTGGCCTGCTGATCGGCGTACAGAGCCTGTGTCTGTACTCGGCCGTGGCACGGCTGCCGGTCGCGCTGGCGCTGCTGGCCTTCAACACTTACCCGATCTGGACGGCACTGTGGGCCTGGGTGGTGTACCGCCAGCGGCCCGAGCGTGCGTTGCTCATCGCCATGCCGGTCATCCTGCTGGGCCTGGCACTGGCGCTGGATGTATTGGGCGCGGCGTCGGGCCTGGGCGCAGCGGGCCAGTGGGGGCGCATTGGCGCCGGTGTGGCGTTTGCGCTGGCGGCGGCGGGCACCTTTGGCCTGGCGCTGGTGCTGACGCAGCATGAGGCCGGCGACCTGGACGGGCGCGTGCGCACTGCCACCACCATGGCCATGGCCGGGCTGGTGGCGCTGGCCATGGTGGGTGCGCAGGGCGGCTTTCATTTGCCCACGGCGCCGGCCGGCTGGGGCGGGCTGGCCGCGCTGACCTTCCTGTACGGCACGGCCTTCACCATCATGTTCACCGTGCTGCCGCGCCTGGGCGTGGTGGGTAACAGCGCCATCATGAATGTGGAGCCGGTGTTTGCGCTGGTGCTGGCCTGGCTGATCCTGGGCCAGGCCATCGCACCGGTTCAGATCGTGGGTGCGCTGATCGTGGTGGGCGCGGTGATGACGCTGGGTCTGCGCAAACGCTGAAGTTTGGCCGCTGAGCCGCACGGGCGCAGCGCGGTAGCTGATCGGACATGCCCGCACCCCGCGTGGGCCGATCGGACATGCGTTTGCAGCCACTGCCGCATGGCGTGTAACGGCCCCCGGCGGAATGATCGATCCCAACAAGGAGGGCGATCATGGACACACTGCAAATGCCGACACGCGCACCGGCGTTTTCCCGTACCTTTCCCGCCCTGACGGGGCTCCTGGACTCTGCATGGCAATCCGCAACAGGCGGTTGGTTCGCAGGCCTGACCGGCAACAACAGCCGCCAGCTGGAAGCCCTGCGCACCTACGCGCTGGCGTCGCTTGCAGACTGCACCAGCACCGAGGCTGACCGGCTGCGCCGCCGCGTGCGGCTGGCCACGTCGGTGCGCCGCATGCTGGAGCTGCGTGAACCCCTGTTCAATGGCATTGCCCGGGCGCAATGCCAAAACGCCGCCGCGCGGTTCCTGGTGCGCTTTGACCAGCTCGCGCCCCGGCGCGCCCATGCCTTTGCAAATGCCCACCGCGGCCGGGGAAACCACCATGCAGCCTGACGGTACACTGGCGCGCTCTGTCACATGGGGCGGCGCTGCCCAACGGCTGGCGCGGCTGAAAAGGAAAGCGATGCAAGGCGAGGAGCTGCACAACAGCAGCGTGGTGCTGTCTGCCCTGGCGGGCGCGTGGCGCTGCGAAGGCGCGCAGGTCCAGCGCGTGCCGGCAGCCGGCGTGGCCACCCTGCACAGCGAATCACCCGGACTGCGCCTTTACTGGGTTGACCAGGCCCTGTGCGGTGTGCAATGGGGCCACAACCACGAATGCAATCGCGAAATGCTGGCCCCGCCCGCGTCCCTTGTGCTGCTGCCGCGCGGCATGGCCCACCGCCTGGTACCCATGGCTGACGGCATGGCCTGGGCCTTGACGGCCGTGTGGCCCACCAGCGCCTGGTGCGCGAGCCTGCTCATCCACGACCAACCCCTGGTGACGACGATCGCCCTGGCCGATCAACCTGAGGCATTGCGAGCCCTGCGCGCAGGCGCACGCCCCGCGCAACCGGCGGCAACTGGCGGGCCGCTGGCCAGCGCATGCGCGAACGCGCTGCTTGAACACGGGCTGCGCCGGGCCGAGGCAATGCCCGCGCAATCCATGCTGGCGGGCGCACTGGTTCATGCGCGGCTGGGTGCCTGGCTGCGCAAGGCGCTGGTACAGACCGGGCCGCTGCCGTCCCTTGATGACAGCGCCGCGCGGTGCAACCTGTCGCGCGCAGCCTTCACCCGGCATTTCGCGGGCCTCACCGGCCTGTCTTGCGCTGAATTTCTGACCCGCTGGCGCATGAATGCCGCGCTGCACCGCATGGTGCTGGACAAGATGGAGGTGGGCGATGCGGCCGCGCAGTATGGCTATGAGTCTGATGCGTCTTTTCGCAAGGCGTTCAGGCGCGCCACGGGCTTGACGCCCGGAGCTGCGCGTCGCGCCGGCAGCATGGACGCTGCATTTGGCGCCCTGCCGGCGCCTGGCATGCCGCCGCAGCCAGTGGCCGCCGGCGCCACCGCACGGGCGCCTCTGGCAGGCGCGGCGCCGCGCGTGGCCGTCACCACGCACACCACGCCGCCGGACCTGGCGGCTATGCTGTCAGCCGTGATTTCCGGCCTGTGAGCGCGTGACCGCTACAAACACCTTCTGCCCGTTGATCGTCTGGCAAGACAGCGTGATTTCCACGTCAATCGGGTCGCCCTGCCTGCAGCGCAACTGGGCTGTGTAGACCACGGATTCGCCGGCCTTCATGCCCCCGGTCAGGCTGCGCCAGACCGCTTCGTCGGGTACGGCCCGGTTGATGTCGGTCACCGCCAGCGACCGGATTTCGTCCATGCTGAAGCCCAATTGCCCCACCGCCTCGCCATTGGCGTCCAGAAAGCGCGAAGTCTGCGGGTCAATCACCCAGGCCGGCTCGCGCAGGTCGCGGTACAGCGCAGCGTAGTCTGGCGACGGGGCGGTATCCGCCCGAAAATGAGATGGGTTCATGGCGCAACTCCCTGATTTGATAATGCAAAAGCATTATTGCAAACCTGCGCGATCAGAATTCAGGTTGCGTACAGGCCGATATCCGCATACCAGGCATTGACATCCACTTTCAGGTCGTCGCTGTCAGTCAGCAAACCCAGGCTGGTGATGCCCCCAGGCGGCGCGTGGCCAAACACCCGGCGGAAATCGTCATCCACATTGCGTTCGTACGAAAGCCACTGACCGGCGCGCGCCGGGCCGCTTTCCACCACGATGTACTGGATGCGGCGTGACCTTGCATAGGCAACGGTATGCTCCGGCGCAAGCTGGGCGTCCCACACATACATCAAGGTGGCAAAGGGCAGCTGCTGGCCGGTCACCAGCTCCACCAGGTCGTAAAAAGCCCGCTCCGCCGGGGTCAACTGCGCCAGGTCGCCATCAAACGCCACAACCAGGCGGGCCGGACTGTCATCGGTATCGCTGTCGCCAACGCTCATGCCCGGATGGATGTCATCCACCCGCCACTGCCAGCGCAGCACACGCTGCACAGCAGGGTCTGCACGCAGGGCATGGCGCAGGCCGGCACTGACGCCCCGGCCGCTCGCATGTATCGCATCGCGCCCGTCACGCTGCACCGCTGCATAGCGGGTCGGTGGGAGGTCGCGGCGGAGCACATAAGGCTCCCAGCCCGCAGGCAACAAGCTGCCGGGCGACGGCCGCAATGACAGCGCGCCCGCCGCCACGCCCGCCGGGGGGCGCAAGCCGGTGCCCGGCACAGGCGCATGCCCCGCAGCGCAGCCCGTCAGGGCGCCGGCCAGTGCGGCCAGGAAAGGCCTGCGCGTCAGGGTGGCCAGACCCGGGCGCAGTGATTCTGATTGTTTTGACACATGCAACTTCCGCCGGAAAACGGCGCCAGTGTGGTGGCGCCTTGCGACACCGGCATGACACGCGCCAGGTCGCGCGGCGCGTCAGATCTGCGCCTGGATGATCCGCAGCGCCTGCGGCAGCGAATGGGCCGAAGGGATGAACCAGTCGATCGTCGCGCCCAGCAGCACGGCGCAGCACAAGGCGCCCGCCAGCGGTTTCCAGGTCAGGCGCAGCGCGGCCGATGCCCAGCCTTCGCGCGTAACCCGCACGGCCGTGCGCGCAGCGGCATACGAAAACGCCAGCTCGACCGCCACGGTCAGCAGCACTTCCCAGCCAAAGTACAGCAGCGCCAATGCCCCGGCGCCAAAGAAAATCGCGCAGCCGATCAGAAAGATGGCCACCACCGGCACCACCACAATCGCACCCTCGTCCGCGCTGGCCGCGGCCTCCAGCGCGCCGCCAGCCACCTTGGACAAGCCGTCGGGCACCGCCGCGGTGGCGTGCGCGAAATCAGCAGACGCCCCGCCACCGGCAAAGTCGCCGCCACCGCCGGCGTCCAGCGGCGCGTGGGGCGACCAGGAGCCCCCGCCTTGCGGGACGTCTGGCAACGGCAGATCCGCAGGCACGTCAGCCCCCCATTCGTCCCGCCCCAACAGCATTGCCGCCCACAGCCGCACCAGCAACAGGTAGGCCGCATAGCCCGCGCCCAGCGTGATCAGGTAACGCAGCGCCAGCGAATCCACACCGGCGAGCATCTGCAGATGCGACACAGCCCACATCCAGAGCATGGTGATCGTGCCCAGGCACAGGCCGTGAAGCCACAGCACATGGCGCTGCCGCAGACTGCGTTCAAGGTCTGTTTCCCGCAGGCGCACGGAACGCCAGTTCGACAGATTCCTCAATCCACCACCACCACCGGCACGCGCGGCGCCAGCGCGCACATGAGCTCGTAGCCCACGGTGCCTGCGCTCTGCGCGATCTCGTCAATGGACAGCACAGCGCCGCTGGATGCACTGCCCCACAACGTGACCTCGCTGCCAAAACCTGCATCGGGTACACCGGCCAGATCCACCGTGAGCATGTCCATGCTCACGCGACCCACCATGCGGGTGCGCACACCATTGACCAGCACCGGCGTGCCCGTGGTGCAGTGGCGCGGGTAGCCGTCGGCGTAGCCGCAGGCCACGATGCCGATGCGCATGGGCACATCCGCCGTGAAACTGGAGCCATAGCCCACGGTGTCGCCGGGCTGCAGGTCTTGCGTGGCGATGAGCTTGCTGGACAGCGTCATGGCGCCCTGCAGGCCCCACTGCTGCGCCGTTCGTTCGGGAAAGTCGGGCGCGCTGCCGTAAATGGCAATGCCCGGGCGCACCCAGTCGGCCCGCACATCGGCAGCCTGGGCGTGGCGCAAGGTGGCGGCGCTGTTGCCCAGGCTGCGTTCACCGGGCAGGTCGCGCGTGGCCTCGGCGAACGCCGCCACCTGGTGGACGATGCCGCGTGGGCCATCGGCGTCGCTGAAGTGCGTCATGAGCGAGATTTCGTCCACCTGGGGCAACGCGTTCAGCCGCGTCCAGGCGGTGCGAAAGCGCTGCGGCGCAAAGCCCAGGCGGTTCATGCCCGAGTTCATTTTCAGGAACACGCGGTGCGGCTGGTGCGTCTTGTGGGTGGCCAGCATGTCGATCTGCCCGTCGCAGTGCACGGTGTGCCACAGGCCCAGGCGCGAGCACAGCTCCAGGTCGCGCGGCTCGAACACGCCCTCCAGCAGCAGAACCGGGCCGCGCCAGCCGAGTGCCCGGATGCGTTCGGCTTCGTTCAGATCCAGCAGCGCAAAGCCGTCGGCGCCGCGCAGGCCTTCAAACACGCGCTCGATACCGTGGCCGTAGGCGTTCGCCTTGACCACGCCCCAGACGCGGGCATCGGGGACGGCCGCGCGCACGCGCGCCAGGTTGTTGCGCAGGGCTTCGGTGTGGATGGTGGCTTGGATGGGGCGGGGCATGGGTCAGAATTCTGTCATTACCTGCCGTGATATAACGGCCAGTCGCTTGGAGACAGTCTGATAAATAACGCGGCATAAGCCGTTTGAATGCGAAGCACCTTCCCTGATGAAGCGCGGTTTTTTCACGATCATGTCGGCCCAGTTCTTTTCGTCACTGGCCGACAACGCGCTTTTCGTCGGTGCCGTGGCGCTGCTGCGTGCCGGTGGCGCCCCCGAGTGGCAGCAGGCCGCGCTGGTGCCGATGTTTGCACTTTTCTATGTGATCCTGGCGCCCTTCGTGGGCGCTTTTGCCGACGCGCTGCCCAAAGGCAAGGTCATGTTCGTCAGCAACGCGATCAAGGTGATCGGCTGCCTGCTGATGCTGTTTGGCTCGCACCCGCTGATGGCCTATGCCATCGTGGGCCTGGGCGCGGCGGCCTATTCGCCGGCCAAGTACGGCATCCTCACCGAGCTGCTGCCGTCGTCCCAGCTGGTCAAGGCCAACGGCTGGATCGAGGGCCTGACGATCGCCTCCATCATCCTGGGCGTCTTGCTGGGCGGCCAGCTGGTGGGCGCGGCCATGTCCAGCCGCCTGCTCAGCGTGGACTTTCCCGTTTTCGACACGGGCATCGATACCGCGCCCGAGGCCGCCATCTTTGTGCTGATCTTCATTTATGCACTGGCGGCCTGGTTCAACACCCGCATTCCGCTCACGGGCGTAGAGATGCGGCCCATGCCCAAGAACCTGCTGGTCTTGCTGCCCGATTTCTGGACCTGCAACAGCCGCCTGTGGCGCGACAAGCTGGGTCAGATTTCTCTGGCCACCACCACCCTGTTCTGGGGCGTCAGCGGCAACCTGCGCTACATCGTGCTGGCCTGGGCGGCTGCCGCTTTAGGCTACAGCGTGACCCAGGCATCGTCCCTTGTTGGCGTGGTGGCCATCGGCACGGCCGTGGGCGCGGTGATTGCGTCCATGCGCATGCGCCTGGACATGGCCACCAGCGTGATCCCCATGGGCATTGCCATGGGGTTGCTGGTGATCCTGCTGAACTTCATTGACAACGTGTGGGTGGCAGCACCTTTCCTGATCCTGCTGGGCGGGCTGGGCGGCTTTCTGGTGGTGCCCATGAATGCGCTGCTGCAGCACCGCGGGCACAACCTCATGGGCGCGGGCCGCTCCATTGCCGTGCAGAACTTCAATGAGCAGGCCTGCATCCTGGCGCTGGGCGCGTTCTACACCCTGTCCACCGGCATGGGCCTGTCGGCCTTTGGCGCCATCACGGCGTTTGGCATCGTGGTGGCCGGCGTGATGTGGCTGATCAAGCGCTGGCACGCCAGCAACTGCATCAAGTACAAGGCAGAAGTCGAACATTTGCTGGAAGTAGCCCGCCACGACAACTTGCATGGGTAAATAAGGCTCCCCCCGAAGCGGCCATTGGCCGCCTCCCCCCAGGGGGCGCCCCCAGCGGCCCGGCAAAGCCGGTTCCGCGGCGGCACTGGTGAAGACACTTCTCTCATGAATCCCCTGTTGCCCGTCTTTGCGTTGATGTTCAACGCCTTTGTCTGGGGTGTCTCGTGGTGGCCGTTCCGGCAGCTGGAGGCGCATGGCCTGCACCCTTTGTGGGCCACCGCATTCATCTACGCTTTTTCACTCGCCTGCCTGCTGGCCGTGCGGCCCGGCGCGTGGCGAAGCTTCGCGTCGCAGCCGCTGCTGTGGCTGTTGATGGCCTCGTCAGGCCTGACCAACGTGGGCTTCAACTGGGCGGTGACGGTGGGCGATGTGGTGCGGGTGGTGCTGCTGTTCTACCTGATGCCGGCGTGGTCGGTGCTGCTGGCCTGGCCGCTGCTGGGGGAAAAGCCAACGGCCGCATCGCTGCTGAGGCTGGTACTGGCACTGGCGGGCGTGGTGATCGTGCTCAAGACCGATGGCACAGCCTGGCCCGTGCCCGAGGGCCTGCCCGACTGGCTGGCGCTGGCCGGCGGCTTTTGCTTTGCGCTGACCAACATCCTGCTGCTCAAGCTCAACCGCGTGCCCGGCGAGTCACGCGTGCTGGCCATGTTTGGCGGCGGCACGCTGATGGCGGTGGCCGCAGCCAGCGTGGGCATGGCCCAGGGTCTGGTCACCGCGCCACCTGCGCCCGGCATGGGCTGGTTGCTGTTGGGGCTGGCGCTGGGCGTGTGCTTTCTGCTCGGCAACCTGGCGCTGCAGTACGGCGCGGCGCGGCTGGCCGCCCACACCACGGCACTGGTGATGCTGAGCGAGGTGGTGTTTGCCAGCGTATCGTCAGTGGCGCTGGGCGCGGCCCAACTGACAGGGCAGACGTTGTGGGGCGGCGCGATGATCCTGCTGGCGGCGGCGTGGTCAGCCTGGCCGGCCCGTGCACGCCACTAGCGGCTGTCATGCCGGACTTGATCCGGCATCCACCCTGGCGCACATGGAGTTCAGTCTCCGGCGGCACGCCCGACGCGACGGGGCAGCGCTTTCGCCACCAGAGCCCCGGCCCCCTTCGGGGTGAGCCGCTGCAGTGCTCAAAACGGGCGAGCCTCAGTAGTCCGGGTATGACGCATGTGTAGCGTTGAGATGGCTTGGCCCGTTTTTCCGCGCTTCGCGCCCGGGACTCTTGATCGGTGGCGAAAGCGCCGCCCCATCGCGTCAGGCTTGGGGTCTGCGGGTGATTCTCCCCCCTCCAGCAAAAGCATCTGACGACTTGCCCCGACGAGATAAGCACTGTTGTCGTCACGGCCAGGATCAGATCACATGGGCTGGGAGATGGACGATGGAGACACCAACGGAATACTGCGTCTTTTGGATTCAACACTGGGCAACGTGCATGGCCAAAGGGGAATGGGCGAGTTGGTTTCAAGCAGTTGGATCGGCTGCGGCTATTGGCGCAGCAGGCAGGGTTACCGTACGGCAAGCCAACCGAGCACGAGTTGATGAAGCCAATCGAAGGCGTCTGCAACGTGTCGAAAGGGTGCAGGCCGTGGTCGCAGTTTTAACCCATGCTGATGCCTGCCTGGAACTCTTTCGCAGATGCATGCAGGACGGGGATCTCGTTGCCTGGAATTCGCTTGCCGATGAAATAGATACCGTCCGGCAAACACTGCAGGGCATGCCTCTCTTCGAAATTCCAGGGTCCAGCCTTCTTCACAGACTCGCAATAATTGATCAGAACCTGCGTGCAATCAAGACGGTTTTCTTGGCACAGAAGCCGTTTGACCGTGACGTAGTTGTTACTGCCGGAACAACCGCAACGAAGTGGCAAACGCGCATGGACGAAACAGTGGCGTGGTGCAAAAGCGAGTTGCTGCAACTCATGACCACCGATGAAAAGCGCGCTGCTATCGACCGGGGCGCCCTGTAGAGCGGACCGCAGGTATTTGAACAAACCGAGTGTCCGAAGCCTGACGCGACGGGGCGGCGCTTTCGCCACCGATCAAGAGTCCCGGGCGCGAAGCGCGGAAAAACGGGCCCAACAATCTCAACGCGCTACAAACGTCAAGCCCGAATTACTGAGATTCGCCCGTTTTGAGCACTGCAGCGGCTCACCCCGAAGGGGGCCGGGGCTCTGGTGGCGAAAGCGCCGCCCCGTCGCGTCGGGCGCATCGCCGGAGGCCGGCATTTGACTTCAGTCGTGATCCAGCCGGGTGGTCTGGAAACTTCGCTGGATTTCAACGTCAAACTTGGTCAGCACCAGCGCCAGGTCGCGCTCGGTCAGCGGCTTGGCCAGGTAAGCATCGCAGCCGGCCAGCTTGCCTTTGGCTTTGTCGATGGTGCCGGTACGGCTGGTCAGCATCACCACCACCGGCGGCTTGCCGTCGGGGTAATAGCGCTGCTTGATGCTGCGGCAGGCCTGGTAGCCGTCCATGCCCTCCATCATCACGTCCAGGAACACGAATTTGTAGGGCCGCTGTGCGATGCGCTTGAGCGCCTCTTCACCGCTGTGCACCAGCTCGGCCGTGAAGCCGAAGCGGCGCAGCCGGTTCAGCATGAAGTGCAGCGCCGTCTCGCTGTCATCCACCACCAGGATGCCGTCATCGTTAGCCATGGGCTGGGTCGGCTCTTCGGCGGGGGGCGGCGCGGCGGCGCGGCGGCGCGCCGGTGCGGCAGGCTCGGCCGCCGCAGGCGACAGCAGCTGCTCCATGGCGGTCAGCACACTCATGAGCTTGATCGGGCGCGGCTGCACAGGCCAGGCCGTGCCGTGGCCGGACGCGCCGATCAGAAGCACGTGCTGGCGCGGGGCCACGGCCACCAGGTCACGCATGACGTCCAGGTCGTCGGCATTGGCCAGGATCAGTGCGGCCGTGTTCAGGTCGTCCACGATGCGGTACCCGGGCTGGCGCCGTGCCAGGCGAAAGAACGACTCAAACGCCGAATATTCGAAAGAGGTGAAGCCCACCAGGGCAATGGCGTGAGGTGTCATGGTTTGGTGCTCACCATGTTAACGTCGGCTGTGTCAAAAACTTGTGGGGATTTGTCATGACCACGGCCTTCGATTTTGAAGCGGTGCAAACCGACGGCAAGCGCGTCAAGCTGGGCAAGTTTCGCGGCAAGGTGCTGCTGGTGGTCAACACCGCCAGCGCCTGCGGTTTTACACCGCAATTCGCCGGCCTGGAAAAGCTGCACCAGGATTACGTGAAGCAAGGCCTGGTGGTGTTGGGATTTCCCTGCAACCAGTTTGGTGCACAGGACCCGGGCAGCAACGAAGAGATCGCCAGCTTCTGCCAGCTCAACTACGGTGTGAGCTTTCCCATGATGGGCAAGATCGAGGTGAATGGCGTGGCCGCCGACCCGCTGTTCCAGTGGCTCACCAGCGAGGCGCCGGGCCTGCTGGGCAGCACCGCCGTCAAGTGGAACTTCACCAAGTTTCTGGTCGGCAAGGACGGCCAGGTCATCAGGCGCTATGCGCCCCAGGACGCCCCGGCGAACCTGGCGAAGGACATTGAGGCCGCGCTCGCGGCTTGAGGCCGAACAGCAGCCGCAGCGGGTTGAAGCGCCGCACCAGCCCATCGGTGATCAGCCAGCAGCCCAGCACCGTGCCCGCCACCAGCATCACGGGCTCTGCCATCGGGCCCAGGGCCAGCGGCGCCAGCGCCACGGCCAGCACCATGATCAGCGTCTGGTGCAACACGTACCAGGGATAGACCGATTCATTCGCCCAGGCGAGCCAGGGCCAGGGGTGGTTGAGCCGGTGGTGGGCCCAGCCCAGCACGGCCACCAGGCTGACCCACAGGTAGGCGTCGGCCACCAGCCGGGCCGCAAGGCCGGCCCCGCTGATGCGCAGCCCTGCGTACAGCGCAAACAACACCGCCCCCAGGCCCAACGCCACCCAGCGCAGCCGCCGCAGCTCGGCCCACAAACCCGGCACCACGCCGGCCCAGTAGCCGTAGACGAACAGCGTGAAGTACACGGCATGCAGCCAGCCGTCGTGGATCAGGTCGTGCGTGACCGGGAATCGCGGCCACAGCGTGGCTGAATACAGTGCCAGCGGCAGCCCCGGCACCACCATCAGCGCTGCGCCGCGCAGGCCGGTGAAGGCATCGCGCAGCCGCCGGCCGGCGGTGGATTCCATCAGGGGCAACAGCAAAGCCAACACCGTGGTGTAGGCCCACAGGTAGGGCAGGTACCACAGGTGGTTCCAGGTGACGCCAAAGTCCCAGCCGTCAAAGGCGTTGCGCGGCCATGCACCACCGATGTATCCGCCTGAGTAATAGCGCGCCAGAAAATCAGCAAAGCCCGGCGCGATGCTGCCGTTGGCCACCGCCTGCGCATACGGTTGGTAGGGCACCACCACCGCCATGCCAAAAGCCAGCGGCAGCAGCAGGCGCAGGCTGCGCTGGCCGATCAGGCCCACCGCCGTCTGCCCCCGGCGCAAAAAGCCGAACGCCACGCCCGAGATCAGGAACACCAGGTCCATGCGCCACAGGTTGAGCGCGCGCATGGGCCACTGCAGCCATTCAGCGGGCTGCGGGCTTTTGATGTGCCAGTGCCAGCCGGCCACGTAGTACATGGCCACGTGGTAGAGGATGACCAGCGCAAAGGCCAGGGCGCGCAAGACGTCGATGTCGTGTCGTCGGTTCATGGGCGCATGGTCCACCGCGCCACCGCACTGCGGCACGGGATTGGGACGAATTGCCGCCACTTTGTGACGAGCGGCGAGCCCGCGGTGGCGGAATCCGGGCGCTAGACTCCACGCCATGGCGGATTCAACAGACTGGTTTGCGCGCTACCAGCCGGTGCGCCGGCGCGCCGAGGTGGCCTTCTGGGTGGCCGTGCTGGCGCTGCAGGCCGGCTTCAACACGCTGGTGCAGCGCATGGACCGGCCGTCTCTGGCGCTGTGGCAGCCGCTGGTGTGGGAGGTGTCCAGCGCCATCGTGCTGGGTCTGCTGGTGCCGGCGGTGCTGGCGTGGGAGCGACGGTACCCGTTGCGTTGGGGCATGTTGCGTTCCCACCTGCCCTGGCACCTGGTGGCTACGCTGCTGTTTTGCGTGCTGCACGTGGCGGGCATGGTGGCGCTGCGCCAGGCGGCCTATGCGGCGATGGGGCACACCTACGAAGTGACCTCGTGGGCCGGCATGTTCGCCTACGAATACCTGAAGGACGTGCGCACCTACGCCATGATCCTGGCCGCTGCGCTGAGCTACCGGCTGCTGATGCTGCGCCTGCAGGGCGAGGCCCGCGTGCTGGACGCACCCGAGCCCCCCACTGGCACCGCCACCGCGCCGCCCCCCGAGCCCCCCGCGCGGCCCGAGCGCTTTTTGGTGCGCAAGCTGCGCCGCGAATTTCTGGTGGCCGCCGCCGACATCGAATGCCTGCAGGCCCAGGGCAACTACGTGGGCCTGCGCGTGAACGGGCACGACTACCTGCTGCGCGCCACGTTGACCGAGTTTCTGGAGCAGCTGGACCCGGCGCGCTTTGTGCGCGTGCACCGCAGCCACGCCATCAACCTGGACCGGGTGGCAGAAATTGAGCCGCTGGACAGCGGCGATGCGCGGGTGACGATGCGGGGTGGCTCGGTGGTGCCGGTGAGCCGGCGGTACCGGGACGCGCTGGGCGGCTGAGCGCCCAGCCCACCCGCCGGTTCAGGACATCCAGCCCATCTCCCGCGCCCGCGCATCTTCCACCCGTGCCAGATCAGCCAGCGTGCGGCCGGGCTCATCGCGAAAGCGGTCGTCCAGGCGGCGCACATAGGTCACGCGGTCGACGCGAAAGCTGCGGAAGTCTTCGCGCGTTTCGCACCAGGCGGCCAGCGTCCAGACCTTGCCCCAATAGAAGCAGCCCAGCGGGCGCAACGTGCGTTCGCTGGGTTTGTCGCTCAGGTCCAGGTACTGGATGAAGATCTTGTTGCGCCCCTGCACCGCTTCGCGCAGGGTCTGCAGCGTGCGCTGGGCCGGGGCGTCCAGCCCGCCGCCGGGGGCAAACACCGCCAGCGATTCGGCCGCTGCGCGCGCATCGGCCGGCAGCACCGACAGGATCTTGCCCAGGGCGTCCTGTGCGCTTTGCGCCAGGCCCGGGTCCAGCCAGGCCTGGGCCATGCGGGCGGAAGCCACCAGCGCCTTGGCTTCATCATGGGTGAACATCATGGGCGGCAGGTCAAAGCCCGCGCCCAGGCGGTAGCCCACGCCGGCCTCGCCCTCGATCGGCACGCCCTGGTGCGACAGGTCGGCCACGTCGCGGTAGATGGTGCGTTCAGACACCTCCAGGCGTTGGGCCAGAAAGGCAGCCGTGGTCAGGCGGCGCCCCCGGATGAGCTGGATGATGTGAAAGAGTCGGTCAGCGCGGCGCATGGTCAGCCACGATACCGCGCGGTTCGCAGCGTGCCAACTGCCTTGTTGGTCAATGTCATGTAACAGGCCTCCCGTGCCCGGCGGGCATCTTGCGCGTTGTTGCTGACACCGTCGTGTCAGCAGAGCCCGCTCAAGGTGTCAGCGCGTCGTCCAGCAGCTCCACCCAGTGGCGCACCGGCGTGGCCGTGCCGCTTTGCAGGTGCGTGATGCAGCCGATGTTGGCGCTGGCAATCACTTCGGGCTGCAACTCCTTCAGGTGCCCCAGCTTGCGGTCACGCAAGGCATACGCGATGTCCGGGTTCAGCACGCTGTAGGTGCCGGCCGAGCCGCAGCACAGGTGCGATTCATTGGCGCACACGTTCACCTTGAAGCCCAGATCACCCATATGCTTTTCCACCCCGCCGCGCAGCTTCTGGCCGTGCTGCAACGTGCACGGCGGGTGAAACGCCACCTGCCCCGCGCGCGCCGCCACGCGCGGGCGCAGCGCAGCCACCAGGTCGGGCAACAGCTCGCTCAGGTCGCGTGTGAGGTCGCTGATGCGCGCGGCCTTGGCTGCATAGGCCGGGTCGTCGCGCAGGATGTGGCCGTATTCCTTGACGGTGACGCCACAGCCGGAGGCGTTCATGACAATCGCTTCCACCCCGGCTTCAACATGCGGCCACCACGCGTCGATGTTGGCGCGCATCTGCGCCATGCCGCCGTCCTGGTCGTTCAGGTGGAACTTGACCGCGCCGCAGCAGCCTGCGTTGCGCTCCACCACCGTCTGGATGCCGGCGGCGTCCAGCACGCGTGCCGTGGCGCTGTTGATGTTGGGCATCATGGCCGGCTGCACACAGCCGGCCAGCATGAGCACGCGGCGCGCATGGGTGCGCGTGGGCCAGGTGCC
>CALRYY010000065.1:0-22764 GCA_943372515.1 Ramlibacter sp. 2FC
GGCGCAGACGCCGCTGACGCTGCTGGCCCTGCTGCTGGTGCCGCTGATCGGCTGGGTTTTGTACCGCACACCCGCTGGCCTGGCCGTGCGCATGGTGGGTGAGAACCCGCAGGCGGCTGAGGGCCAGGGCGTGTCAGTCGCGGCCACGCGCACTGGCGCGATCGTGGCGGGTTCGGCACTGATGGGCGTGGCGGGCAGCTTTTTGACGCTGTCGGCGTTCAACGCGTTCTTCTTCAACATGATCAACGGGCGCGGCTGGATCTGCGTGGCGCTGGTGGTGTTTGCCAGCTGGCGGCCGGGCAAGGCGCTGCTGGGCGCGTTGCTGTTTGCATTTTTTGACGCGCTGCAGCTGCGGCTGCAGCAATCGGGCGACGCCGTGCTGCCCTACCAGCTGTACCTGATGCTGCCTTACCTGCTGTCCATCCTGGCGCTGGTGCTGGTGGCGCGCAAGGCAGCATACCCCCAGGCGCTGATGAAACCGTACCGCAAGGGCGAGCGGTAGCGGCACAATTCAAGAACAGACTTTCAAGGAGACACGCATGGCTTTCACCCTGACCAGCAAGAGCTTCAACGACCAGCAGGCCCTGCCCAAGGCCCACGTGCACCACGCCATGGGCGCGGGCGGCGACAACGTGTCGCCCGACATGGCCTGGAGCGGCGCGCCCGAAGGCACGCAGAGCTTTGCCCTGACCTGCTACGACCCCGACGCTCCCACCGGCTCCGGCTGGTGGCACTGGGTGGTGTACGACATACCGGCCAGCGCTACAGGCCTGACACTGGGCGCAGGCGCAACGGGTGGTGCCGCCCTGCCCCCGGGCACCAAGCAGGGCCGCACAGACTTTGGCAGCCACGAATACGGCGGCGCCGCACCCCCACCCGGCCACGGCCCACACCGCTACATCTTCACGCTGTACGCGCTAAAGACGCCCCAGCTGGACGTGCCCGCCGATGCGTCGGCAGCGTATGTGGGCTTCAACATCCACTTTGCCAAGATCGGTGAAGTGAAGCTGATGGCGACGTACGAGCGCTGAGCCTTGCCACTGAAAGCCCCGCCATGCTCGACCTGCTCATCACCAACGCAAGCCTGCCCGACGGCCGCAAGAACATGTCTGTGGCCGTGCAGGCCGGCAAGATCGTCCAGGTGGTGGAGGGTCCGATGGCCGGCGCCCAGGCCGCTGAAACCGTGGACGCGCAGGGCTGGCTGCTAAGCCCGCATTTTGTGGACCCGCACTTTCACATGGACGCAACGCTGAGCTACGGCCTGCCGCGCGTGAACGACAGCGGCACGCTGCTGGAGGGCATCCAGATCTGGGGCGAACTCAAGCCGCAGCTCAAAGCCGACGACATGATCGAGCGCGCCCTGACCTACTGCGACTGGGCCGTGGCCAAGGGCCTGCTGGCCATCCGCAGCCATGTGGACACCAGCGACCCAAGCCTGCTGCCGGTGCAGGCCATGCTGGAAGTGAAAAAGCGCGTGGCCGGCTACATCGACCTGCAGCTGGTGGCCTTCCCGCAAGACGGGGTGCTCAGAACCCAAGGCGGCATGGACAACCTGAAGAAGGCGCTGGATCTGGGTGTGGACGTGGTGGGCGGCATCCCCCACTTTGAGCGGACCATGAGCCAGGGGGCAGAAAGCGTCAAGCTGCTGTGCGAGCTGGCGGCCGAGCGCGGCAAGCTGGTGGACATGCACTGCGACGAAACCGACGACCCGATGAGTCGCCACATCGAAACGCTGGCATTTGAAGCGCAGCGCCTGGGCCTGCAGGGCCGCGTGAACGGCAGCCACTGCACCAGCATGCACAGCATGGACAACTATTACGTCAGCAAGCTGCTGCCGCTGATGGCCGAAAGCGGCGTCAGCGTGATTGCCAACCCGCTGATCAACATCACCCTGCAGGGCCGCCACGACACCTACCCCAAGCGCCGCGGCATGACCCGCGTGCCCGAGCTGATGGCCGCCGGCGTGAACGTCGCCTTCGGCCACGACTGCGTGATGGACCCCTGGTACGGCATGGGCAGTGGCGACATGCTGGAGGTGGCGCACATGGGCCTGCACGTGGCGCAGATGACGAGCCAGAAAGGCATACGCGCCTGCTACGACGCGGTAACGGTCAACGCTGCCAAGGTGATGCACCTGCAGGGCTACGGCCTGGACGTGGGATGCGACGCGAGCTTTGTGCTGCTGCAGGCGCGGGATGTGGTGGAGGCGATCCGGTTGAGGGCGAACCGGATGAAGGTTTGGCGCAAGGGTCAGCTACTGTCCAACACGCCTGACGTAGTCGCACAGCTAAATGTGACGGGGCGACCTAATGCCATACAGTTTTTGAATCGTCGATGACGTGGTGTCACATCAGCGTGTTGTGATGTCCCATTCGGCCTGGCAACAGGCAACCGCTACGATTCGGCATTGGCGCGATTGCGGTAAGGGGCACACATGTCGGACTTGAAAGCACTCACGGATGCAGTTCTGGCGTTCCGCGATGAGCGGGACTGGAAGCAATTTCACAATCCGAAAGATCTGGCGCTTTCATTGGTGTTGGAAAGCACTGAGCTACTGGAGTTGTTTCAATGGAAAGATGCGGCGGCTGCACAACAGGTCGCATCCACACAACGGGCTGCGCTCTCTGATGAACTGGCAGACATCCTCTACTACGTTCTGTTGATGGCGCATGAGCTGGATATTGATCTCCCGGGGGCTTTGGTGACCAAGCTTGCCAAGAATGCCAAAAAGTATCCTGCCGACAAAGCCAGAGGCTCCAATAAGAAGTACACGGAGCTCTAACCTTGATCATCTACCAGGCAGACAAGCGTCAGTTTCTCCGGGATGTGGGTGGTAACGACATCGAGAACATCGTCCTTGACTCGTATACAAAACGGACCGGAAAACGGGTCTCACGCAATGAGGTTCGGTCGTGGGCGTCTTCGCTTGTCTACATGGGCCGCGTTCTGCACGACGAATCGATTCCAGACGACTGCGGCGTGGCAATCGAGTACACCATCCCACAGACTGCCATGCGTGTGGACTTCCTGCTCACTGGTAAAACGGCTGACGACCAAGGCTGCGTAATCGTCGTCGAACTCAAACAATGGGAAAAAGTTCGCAAGACCGCCAAGGATGCCGTTGTCTCGACTCGCTACGCCGCTGGCGACCAGGAAGTTCCCCACCCGTCATATCAGGCGTGGTCGTATGCAGCATTGCTCAAAAACTTCAACGAAGCCGTTTATAGCGGCGACATCGAATTGCGGCCATGCGCCTATTTGCACAATCACCCCGCAGTTGGCGGCGATATCAATGATGTTTTTTATGCCGAGCATGTGCAGCGAGCGCCGCTCTTCCTTGCAGGCGATCAAGAGCGGCAACGGCTGAGGAATTTCATCAAACTGCATGTCCGCAAGGGCGACCAGGGAAAAACTCTTTACGAGATCGATGGCGGCAGAATTCGACCGTCAAAAGGCCTGGCCGACAGCTTGCTGGCAATGCTCACCCGTAACGATGAATTCATACTCATAGACGACCAGAAGGTGGTGTACGAGACGGCGATGCAGCAGGCCAGGCAAGTGGGAGACAAAGGCAAGCGAGTGTTGATCGTGGAGGGCGGGCCTGGCACAGGCAAGTCAGTTGTCGCGATCAATCTTCTTGCCCGTCTGACCGAGTCGGGAATGAATGCCCGCTACGTGACGAAGAATTCAGCGCCGCGTGCAATCTATGAAGCTCGACTCACAGGCCACTATCGCAAGACCGTCATCTCCAATATGTTCACTGGTTCCGGGTCTTTCACCGAAACGCCTGAGAATGAGTTTGATGCACTGATCGTGGACGAGGCGCACCGGCTCAACGAAAAGTCCGGCTTGTACGCCAACCTTGGAGAGAACCAGATCAAGGAACTGATCACTTCGGCGCGATTTTCCATTTTCTTTATAGACGAATCGCAAAGGGTCACACTCAAGGACATTGGAACAAAGGACGCGATCAAGCAATGGGCCAAGGCGCTGGGTGCCACGGTTGATGTAACTGCCCTGAATTCACAATTTCGGTGCAATGGCTCGGACGGCTATCTGGCCTGGCTGGACAACACCCTGCAAGTTCGAAACACAGCTAATGAAACTTTGGACGTTGAGCAATTCGACTTCCGTGTTGTGGATTCTCCAACAGAACTTCAGCGGCTGATCGAGCTTCGCAATGAGGATAGAAATCGTGCGCGCATGGTCGCCGGTTACTGCTGGCCTTGGCCTAGCAAGAAGGATGAAGCCGCTTTCGACATCGTCATGCCAGAACATGAGTTCAGGGCACAGTGGAATCTGACCACAGACGGCAGCCTGTGGATAGAGGCCCCGAATTCCGTAAAGCAGGTGGGATGCATCCACACCTGCCAGGGGTTGGAGGTCGATTACATAGGCGTCATCGTGGGAGATGACTTCGTTGTGCGCGCTGGTGAAGTGCTTACACGTTCAGACAAACGCGCTCGATCTGACAAGTCCATCCACGGACTGAAGAAGCTGGCCAAGGAAGATTCCACCGCAGCTCAAAAGCTGGCCGACAGCATCATCAAAAACACTTACCGTACCTTGATGACGCGAGGCATGAAGGGCTGCTACGTTTATTGCACAGACAAAGAGACAGCTGAGTTTTTTAGGTCACGCGTTCGAGGAGAGCACGCTCCAGTGGTCGAGCAACCGAAGCCCGAACTGGTCCGCTTGGCAATACCCGATGACATCCGCCCCTTCCGGGTTATCCCGGCCAAAGAGGTGAAACCTTACCAAAATGCCATCCCGCTCGTGCCTTTGAAGATGGCTGCTGGTGCTTTCTCCGCTGGGCAAATGCTCGATCCGTCCGAGGATGTCGAGTGGGTCGCACCTGACAGCGTCACATTGGGCGCAAGCCTGTTTGTCGCTCAAGTAGTCGGTGAATCGATGAATCTGCGCATTCCCAATGGCGCATGGTGTGTGTTCCGCGCAAACCCGGCGGGCACACGACAAGGCAAGGTCGTCCTAGCCCAGCATCGGGACATCTCAGATCCAGAAACTGGGGGTAGCTTCACGGTCAAGGTGTACTCCAGCGATAAGGGCTCACCGGATGGAATCAACGCCGAAAACGTTCGCATTGTCCTTTCGCCGCACTCCACTGACACATCGTTCCAGCCCATTGTGCTGGCGCGCGGGACACAGGCGACAGTAATCGCTGAGTTGGTCGCGATTCTTGGATAGAACTTTTTTGCGCGCATCAGGGACTGCCAGTGCTGCAACATTCACTGCCGCATGAAGGTGTCTAACTAGTCTTCGAATTGCACTGAATGCTGCAGGCTGGCGTCCCGTTCGAAGTTAAGGTCGTCTCGGCCATTCAGGGGAGATTGCCGCATGAAGTCCACTAGGGATAACTGGTTACCGCTCAACCGGTCGAACTCCTCGCGCGAAACCACTACCGCTACAGAACGGCCATTCAGAATAATTTCCTGGGGACCGTCATCCGCTGCGTCTTTGACTACTTCAGAAAGCCGAGCCGTCGCCGCTTGCATTTGCCACGTTCGCATAAAGCCCTCCCTTCTTTCCCGATGTGAGATCGGCAGTTCAGGATAACAAGACCAAGAGCCAGCCACAATCCACCAGTGACTTCCCCCACCCCCTCCCCCCACCGCACCGCCTGGCTCATGCTGCTGGTGCTGATCTGCGCCTTTGCCATGAGCCAGGCCTTTCGCACGGCAGCCGCCGTGATGGCCGCGCCGCTGCAGAGCGACTTTGCGCTCACGCCCCGGCAGCTGGGCCTGTTTGCCGGGGCCTTTCATTTCGCGTTCGGCGGGCTGCAACTGTTCATGGGCACGGGCATTGACGTGCATGGCACACGGCGCACCGTGCTGGCCGTGTTTCCGCTGGCGGTGATCGGCCCGCTGGTCACGGCCAGTGCCGACGGGTTTGCCGGGCTGGTGGTGGGCCAGGCGCTGACGGGTATTGGCTGCGCGCCTGCGTTCCTCGCTTGCACGGTGTTCATCTCGCGCCGGTTTCCGTCGGACCAGTACGCATCGGTCAACGGTGCCGCTTTAGGCATCGGCTCGGTCGGCCTGCTGCTCACGGGCACGCCGCTGGCCTTGATGATCCAGGCCTGGGGCTGGCGCGCGGGCTATGTGGGCATGGCCGCCTGCGCCGCACTGGCATGGCTTGCCATTCTGCTGTTTGTGCGTGAAGCACCGCCCGCCCACCCGGGTGGCCGGCCCTCCATGCTGGCCGCCCTGCGCGGCTATGGCGAGCTGTTTCGCCTGCCGCACACCTGGGGGATCATTGGCCTGGCCCTGTTCACCTATGCGTCGTTTCTGTCGCTGCGCGGCCTGTGGCTGGGGCCCCTGCTGATCGAGCGGCATGGCTTTGGGCTGGTGGCCACCGGCCACGCGGCGCTGGTGCTGTCGGTGCTGGGCATGATTGCGCCGCCGCTGTTTGGCCGGTTTGACCCGGGCGATGCGCGCCGGCGCCGCTGGCTGTTCCGCTTTACGCTGGGTTGCGCTGGCCTGTTTGTGCTGCTGGCTTTGCCGCTGGGCGCCGCGTCCGACGTGGCGCTGTCGCTGGCCATTGGCCTGGTGTCGGGTTACATGGTCATGCAGTACGCCGACGTGCGCATGGCCTACCCGGCGGCCATGACTGGGCGGGCCATGGCGCTGTTCACCATGGCCATGTTCATGGGGGTGGCCATCATGCAAACGTTGACCGGCATGGTGGCGTCGGTGGCGGCCGGGCTGGGGATTGAAACCTACGCTGCCGTCATGGCGTCGATTGCCGGCATGCTGGTGCTGGGCGCGATGCTGCTGCGCGGGCTGCCGCAGCCGCCATCGGCGCCAGGCAAGCGTTAAACCATTCAGGCAGCAGCGGATTTGCTTTCGATCAGCTTCACCAGCGCCCACAGCGCGCGGTTGGCAGGCGTGGCAATGCCATGCATCGCGCCCAGGCGCACCACCAGGCCATTGAGGTAGTCGATCTCTGTGGGTTTGCCGCGCGCCAGGTCTTGCGCGGTGGACGACGACTGGCTGGGCATGGTGGACGCCAGCTTGAACACCACGTCGCGGATGTCGGGCTGCACCTTCACGCCCTCGGCCTGCGCCACAGCCAGGCATTCGCGCAGCACGTCGTCCATCAGGTCGGTGATGCCGGGGCTTTGCACGTTCTCGCCATAGGGCCGCTGGGCAATGGCCGACACGGCGTTGTAGGCGCAGTTCAGGATGAACTTGCCCCACAGCGCGCCGCGCACGTTGTCTGAAATTTCGGTGGGCACGCCGGCTGCGGCCAGCGCCTGCGCCACCTCGGCGCTGCGGGTGCCGGGCTCGGTGATGAGCTCGCCGCGGCCGTGATGGCGCACATGGCCGGGCCCGGCCATCTCGGTGCCCACATACACGACCGATGCCGCCACTTGATGGGCGGGGATCACGGTGCGCAACCTGTCGGCGTTGTCTACGCCGTTTTGCAGGGTCAGCACCATGGTTTGTGGTGCCAAGTGGGGGCCGATCTGCACGCCAGCGGACTCTGTGTCGTTGGACTTCACGCAGAACATGACCAGGTCCGCGCCCTGCACACCCGCTGCGTCGCTGGTGGCCTGCACGCGCACCTGTTCGTCAAACGTCCGGGTCTGCATGCGCAGGCCGTTTTGCACGATGGCCTGCACATGCTGGGGCCGGGCGATCAGCGTCACGCTGTGGCCGGCGCGCGCCAGCATGCCGCCGTAATAACAGCCGACGGCGCCTGCGCCCATGACGGCGACTTTGAGGGGTTGGGTCATGCGGCCGATTCTAGGCAGCACCGGCCCGGCCTGCCGTGGAGTGGCGCGCCGCCCGCGCAACCCATACAGCAGCAGCCAGCGTCAGGCCCACGATCAGCAAGGTCAGCACAGAACTCGCTGCACTGGCACCCGTGCCCAGCGCGGCCCCTTTGCTTGCGAAAACGCTGAAGTCCCACAGCGCATGCATGACCACGGGCAGCAGGATGCTGCCTGCAAGCCGCATGCTGGTGTACAGCACGCAGCCCATGACAAAGGCATAGGCCACCTGCCCCAGCGTCGCGCCCAGCGCCTGCCCGGCCAGTGCGTTGGGCAGGTGAAACAGCCCGAAAGCGATGGCCGACACCAGCATCACGCGCGCCTCGCTCCCTTGCCCCGCCCCGCGGGCACCAGTAGCCACGATGCCCCGAAACAGCAGCTCCTCATTAAAGCCGACCAGGAGCATTGCCGCGCCCAGCACCACGATGTAGGTCAGGTTCATGGCGGGCCAGGGTGCGGCCGCCAGCCGCAGCGCCACCAGCAGGAACCAGCACACGGGGATGAGCCAGAACACCGCAGGCATGGCCAGTGGCGCCCGGCGGCGCCAGATCAGGCCCGACCAGCCTGCGCGGACCGACACCGCCAGCCCCCACAGCAACGACGCTGTGACCATGGGCACGACGCCGCGCAGCACATTGCGGGTGTTGTCGCCAATGGTGTTGTAGTCCACCTGCAGCCACCAGCTCAACAGCGGCAGGAATGCCGCCGCAGGCAGGACCATGAGTAGCGCAGTCAGAAGGCGTGGTGGGCTCGGCATCAGCGGGCCTTCAACTTTTGCGGACTGATTGCGGGTCAAAGCCTTTGTCGGCCCAGGCGCCGGCGCTGGCCCGGGTGAGCTTGAACGACGGCGCCACCCGCGCTTCGGACAGCACATCGCCGCCTGCATCGGTAGCGCGCAGCATGGCGCTGGGGTTGTCTTCATCGGGCTCGATGTCCAGGCTGACGGTCACGCGCGCCGTGCCGTGCGTGATGTCAATGGCCTGGTGCAGCGTGGCGTGCAGTTGCTGCTCGTGCCGGCGCACAAATTCGGCAGCGGTCTTGACCAGCGTGTTGAAGGCCGAGGTGTCCAGCGGCTTGGGGTTCTTCTTGTCACGCCCCATGGTCCATGGGCCGACCAGTGCGGGCTCCACCTGGCCGTCAGGCGTCATGGCCACGGCCCAGCCATCGTCGTCATCGTTCTTGATGACCTGGGCGGTCCAGCCGTTGTCGCGCCACAGGCGGGCTTCGGTGATCTTTTCTTGCGTGTTGTCAGTTTCTGTCATGCATGGGGCTCGGTTGGGTCAGCCGGCAGTTTACGATTGATGCCCCAAGAGGACACGAACATACAAGGAACACACACCATGGGCGCGCAGTGGAAAGCAAAAGGCAAGGCAGCGGCGGCAGACGCCAGGGGCAAACTCTTTGGCCGTCTGGCCAAAGACATCATGGTCGCCGCGCGCAATGGCGCCGACCCCGCCCTCAATTCACGCCTGCGGCTGGTGGTGGAGCAGGCCCGCAAGGTGTCCATGCCCAAAGACACCCTGGACCGTGCCATCAAGAAGGGCGCGGGCCTGACGGGTGAGGCCGTCAACTTTGAACACGTGATCTATGAAGGCTTTGCGCCGCACCAGGTGGCGGTGATGGTCGAATGCCTGACCGATAACGTCAAACGCACCGCACCCGAGATGCGCGTGCTGTTCCGCAAGGGCCAGCTGGGCGCATCCGGCTCGGTCAGCTGGGACTTTGACCATGTGGGCATGATCGAAGCCGAGCCTGCCGCTGCGGGTGCCGACGCCGACACCGCCGCCATCGAAGCCGGCGCGCAAGACCTGGAGCCAGGTGAATCCGAAGGCACCACGCTCTTCATCACCGCACCGGCTGACCTGGACCTGGTCAGCCGCGCCCTGCCCACCCACGGCTTCACCGTGCTGTCGGCCAAGCTGGGCTACAAACCCAAGAACCCGGTGGACCCGGCCAACCTGAGCGCCGAGCAGCTGGAAGAAGTGGAAACCTTCCTGGCCGCCATTGACGGCAACGACGACGTGCAGAACGTGTTTGTGGGGCTGGCGGGCTAAGCCAGCGCCTGCGCGTGCGCAGCGGCACGCTGGCGAAAGGCTTCAGAAATACGATCGTCCGCAGCCACCGTGGCCCAGTAGCTGCGCGCTAGCAGCCGTGCATCTGCCCATTGCCGCAAGGTCTGCACGGGCGCGTTCAGGGCCGAAGGGTTGAAATCGCGCTCCACCAGTTCACCCGCCGTGGGCGCATAGATCATGGGCAGCACGTCGTACGCCGGCGCCAGGGCCCAATCGTCGCCCTCAATCAGCAGCGAGATGTTGCCGTAATGCCGGTCGGTGTTGCCGATCAGGATGCCGAAGGCCTCCAGGAAGCGCAGGCGATCCGCATCGCGGTCGGTCAGCAGGTTGCGCGCGGCCATGCGCTCGGCCGTGTTGGCCCAGTTGTCGATCTTGCCCACGTATTCGGTGTCGTAGGCCATCAGCGACACCATGCCCACGCGGCCCTGCGCCGTGCGGTCAAAGCGCACAACCTCCAGAAACACACGGCCACCACCGCTGACGATGCGCGACGCCGCAGCAGGCACACCGTGGCCCGCCAGCGTCTGCAGTGCCAGGTGCTCACAAACCAGCAGATCGCGCCAGCGCTGGTCGGCCGGTGCGCTACCGGCAGGACTGAACTTGACGATAACAGGCCGGCCATCAGTCGAGGTGCAAAACTTTGGCTGCTCGCCCCCGGCGGAAGAACCGGGCTGGCCATCCTGCAGCGCGGCGTTGGCCAGCCGCGGGTAATCGTGCACCTTGGCGTGGTGCGACTGCAGGCGCTGGAACTTTTCAAACGACTGATGCCCGACGATCAGGTTGCCCGGCAGCTCGTCGCCCGCCATGCAAAGCGCCTTGAGCACGTCGTCATCGCTCCAATGGTCCGGGTTGGGGGCCAGGCCCAGCTCGGGGTGCGAGTGGGCAAAGGTGCGCCCGATAAAGCCTTGCGGCCGCATGTCCGACAAAAACCAGGGCAAGCCGCCGTGCAGCGCCTTGGGGCCGGCTTCTTCGTCCACACAGAATCGGCCGCTGCTCACCGGAACCAGCGTGGCAAACGGTGCGGCCACGCCTGCCTCATTGACCTTCACGATCGGGATCATTACGCTGGGCCCGACACCGTCTACAGTGCGCGGCATCAGGTACGACTGCGAACGGCCCCGGCCCACACGCAATACAGCACCCGCCTGCAGCAGGGGTGCCAGCGCCCGCGACACGGTCGCCTGGCTGGCGCCCAGCGCTGCCTGCAGTTCAGCGCTGGTGGCGGCGCCAGCGGTGCGAAGCGCATCTTGAAGGGCTTGCGTACTAAAGATCATGATGATTTATGAATGGGATATTTTATGTTGTTTACCTCGGGTGATTTTATTTTTGAATAGATAATTGAATAGATAAAATGAAACTTAACTTTCGAAAGAGTGCCATGACGTTTCTGGTCATCGTGATCCTGCTGCCCTTGTTGGCTCTTCTAGCCGCCCAGTTCGGCGCCTTCAAGGGCACCGCCCCCACCACGCTGGGCATTCGCGACGGCCGGCTCAAGCCGCCATCCAAAACCCCCAACAGCGTGACCAGCCAGGCCGGCCTGTACCCAGACCATCCGCAGGCGCAGCGCGCGGCCATTGCGCCCCTGACATTCAAGGGTGACGGCAAGGCCGCCATGCAGAAGATCGCCCGCATCCTGCGCGGCATGGATCGCACAGAAATCGTCACCGAGCAGCCGGGCTACCTCTACGCCCAGTGCACCACGCAGTTGATGCGCTTTACCGATGACGTGGAGTTCTGGCTGGACGAGTCGGCCGGGGTCATCCACGTACGCTCTGCCAGCCGCATCGGCCATGGCGACCGGGGGGTGAACCGGGCGCGGGTCGAGGCGGTGCGGCACCAGTTGATGGCACCATGACAAAAGCCGCCCTCGGGCGGCTTTTGCATTGAGAGGACGCAGCTTTATTCGCTGGACACTTCTTCGGGCTCCGGCTTGGCCTTGCCCTCTTTCTTGGGCAGGGGCTGGATGTCCAACATCACCTCGGACGTTTCCACGCCCTTCTCGTCGGTTTTCAGCTCGATGTCGACCGTCAGGCGGCCGCCGTCGGTCAAGCGGCCAAACAACAGCTCGTCGGCCAGCGCACGGCGGATGGTGTCCTGGATCAGGCGCTGCATCGGGCGGGCGCCCATCAGCGGATCAAAACCCTTCTTGGCCAGGTGCTTGCGCAGCTGGTCGGTGAAGGTGACTTCGACCTTCTTCTCGGCCAGTTGCGTTTCCAGCTGCAGCAGGAACTTGTCCACCACCCGCAGAATGACGGTCTCATCCAGCGCCTTGAAGCTCACCGTGGCGTCCAGGCGGTTGCGGAACTCGGGCGTGAACAGGCGCTTGATGTCGGCCATCTCGTCGCCCGCTTCGCGCGGGTTGGTAAAGCCAATGGTCGCCTTGTTCATGGTCTCGGCGCCCGCATTCGTCGTCATGATGATGATGATGTTGCGGAAGTCGGCCTTGCGCCCGTTGTTGTCCGTCAGCGTGCCGTGGTCCATGACCTGCAGCAGCACATTGAAGATGTCCGGGTGGGCCTTTTCAATTTCGTCCAGCAGCAGCACCGCATGCGGCTTCTTGCTGATGGCCTCGGTCAGCAGGCCGCCCTGGTCAAAGCCCACATAGCCAGGGGGCGCACCGATCATGCGGCTGACCGCATGGCGCTCCATGTACTCGCTCATGTCAAAGCGGATCAGGTCGATGCCCATGATGTAGGCCAGCTGTTTGGCGGCCTCGGTCTTGCCCACGCCCGTGGGGCCGCTGAACAGGAACGAGCCAATCGGCTTGTCACCCTTGCCCAGGCCCGAACGCGCCATCTTGACGGCGCCAGCCAGCACTTCCAGGGCCTTGTCCTGGCCGAACACCACGCTCTTCAGGTCGCGTTCCAGCGTCTGCAGCTTGCCGCGGTCGTCGTTGGACACGTTGGCCGGCGGAATGCGGGCGATCTTGGCCACGATTTCCTCGACCTCGGTCTTGGTGATCGTCTTCTTGCGCTTGCTCACCGGCAGGATGCGCTGGGCGGCGCCGGCTTCGTCGATCACGTCAATCGCCTTGTCGGGCAAGTGGCGGTCGTTGATGTACTTGGCGCTCAGCTCGGCCGCGGCCTGCAGGGCAGCCGCCGCGTACTTGACGCTGTGGTGCTCTTCAAAGCGCGACTTCAGGCCCTTGAGGATTTCCACGGTTTCCTGCACGGTGGGCTCCACCACGTCGACCTTCTGGAAGCGGCGTGACAGGGCGGCGTCTTTCTCGAAGATGCCGCGGTATTCGGTGAAGGTGGTGGCGCCAATGCACTTGAGCTGGCCGCTGGACAGCGCCGGCTTGAGCAGGTTGGACGCATCCAGTGTGCCGCCCGAGGCCGCACCGGCGCCGATCAGCGTGTGGATCTCGTCAATGAACAGGATGGCGTTGGGCTTGTCCTTCAGGCTCTTGAGCACGCCTTTGAGGCGCTGCTCGAAGTCGCCGCGGTACTTGGTGCCGGCCAGCAGCGCGCCCATGTCCAGCGAGTACACGTTGGACTCGGCCAGGATCTCGGGAACGTCCTTTTGCGTGATGCGCCAGGCCAGGCCCTCGGCAATGGCCGTCTTGCCCACGCCAGCTTCGCCCACCAGCAGCGGGTTGTTCTTGCGGCGGCGGCACAGGATCTGGATCACGCGCTCGACCTCGTATTCGCGGCCAATCAGCGGATCGATCTTGCCGTCTTTGGCAAGCTGGTTCAGGTTCTGGGTGAACTGCTCCAGTGGCGACGCCTTTTCGTTCTTTTCGGCGCCCTCTTCGCTTTCGGCGGCGGCGGGGTCATTGCTCTTGGCTGGCTCGGGTGGGTCGCTCTTCTTGATGCCGTGGGCAATGAAGTTGACCACGTCCAGGCGAGTCACGCCCTGTTGGTGCAGGTAGTACACGGCGTGGGAGTCTTTTTCGCCAAAGATGGCAACCAGCACGTTGGCGCCGGTGACTTCCTTCTTGCCATTGCCCGTGGACTGCACGTGCATGATGGCGCGCTGGATCACGCGCTGGAACCCCAGCGTGGGCTGGGTGTCCACGTCATCAGAACCCGCCACCTGCGGCGTGTTGTCCTTGATGAAGTTCGTGAGCGACTTGCGAAGGTCGTCAATATTCGCCGAGCAGGCGCGCAGCACCTCCGCGGCACTGGGGTTGTCCAGCAGGGCAAGCAGCAGATGCTCCACCGTGATGAACTCGTGGCGCTGCTGGCGGGCCTCTACAAAGGCCATATGCAGACTGACTTCCAATTCCTGGGCAATCATGTGGATTCCTTTTGCCTTGCTGTTAACTCAACTCTAGATCAGTCCGACCCTGATTTATTCAACCGGTTCACTCACACATTGCAGCGGATGCCCGGCCTGCTTCGCTGCTTCCTGCACCTGATCCACCTTGGTGGCCGCGACATCCTTTGAATAGATGCCACATATTGCCTTACCGTCCAGATGGATTTTCAGCATGATCTGGGTGGCTGTTTCCCGGTCCTTGTTGAAGAACTCCTGGATCACGACCACCACGAATTCCATCGGGGTGTAGTCGTCATTCAGCATGACGACCTGGTACATCTGCGGGGGTTTGGTCTTCTGTGTGCGGCGCTCCAGCACCACCGAACCGCTGTCATCCCCGCGTGCCGGCTGGTTATGCGGTGCCGGCGGAGTGGAGGGGTTTTTCGTAGCCATGAATTTCATTCTATCGAGCAGGCTGGTGCGCTGCACCAAGGCTTGCAGATGACGACTGTTTCGTGACATTGAAGCGACAGCTCTTCATACCCACAAAGGCCATTCTGGGCCTGCAATCAGCCTTCAATCGATGAAAAAGAGGCACAAATCACCGTTCGTGAAAATATTGACAGTTCTGCCTGTATTCCCGCACACTGAGTAAGGTTTGAGGGAACCACAGGGGCAAACAATGACAACGGGGACAGTCAAGTGGTTTAACGACGCAAAAGGCTTCGGGTTCATTGAACCCGAGGGCGGCGGCGCGGACGTGTTCGCCCATTTCTCCGCCATTGCCATGGAAGGCTTCAAGACCCTCAAGCAAGGCTCACGTGTCAGCTTTGACCTGGTTGACGGCCCCAAGGGCAAACTGGCCCAGAACATCCGCGCCGAAGACCCGCAGCCAGGCGATCAACCCGCATCCGTAGCCACCGCCACGGCAGACTCCCGGCCAGCGCCCCGCACATCGCGCGTGCGTGCACCGCAGTTTCATGCCCCAGCGCACGGCGACATGGCGCCAACCAAGTAAAGACCCACAAAAAAAACCGCCCGGGCTCAGCCCTGGGCGGTTTTGCTTTGGCGGCCGCTCGCGCGGCCAGCCAACGGCTTACATGTGGTCGATCATGACCTGACCAAAGCCGGAGCAGCTCACCTGGGTCGCACCGTCCATCAGGCGCGCGAAGTCATAGGTGACTTTCTTGGACAGAATGGATTTTTCCAGCGAACTGATCACCAGATCGGCAGCTTCCGTCCAGCCCATGTGGCGCAGCATCATTTCTGCGGACAGGATCTCGGAGCCGGGGTTCACGTAATCCTTGCCGGCGTATTTGGGGGCTGTGCCATGAGTGGCTTCAAACATGGCCACGGTGTCCGACAGGTTGGCGCCAGGGGCGATGCCGATGCCGCCAACCTGGGCTGCCAGCGCGTCAGACACGTAGTCGCCGTTGAGGTTCAGGGTGGCGACCACGCTGTACTCGGCCGGGCGCAGCAGGATCTGCTGAAGGAAGGCATCGGCAATGCTGTCCTTGACGACGATGTCCTTGCCGGTCTTGGGGTTCTTGAACTTGCACCACGGGCCACCGTCGATCAGCTCGGCGCCGAATTCCTTTTGTGCCAGTGCGTACGACCAGTCACGGAAGCCGCCTTCGGTGAATTTCATGATGTTGCCCTTGTGCACGATGGTCACACTGGGCTTGTCGTTGTCAATGGCGTACTGGATGGCCTTGCGCACCAGGCGCTCGGTGCCTTCGCGCGACACGGGCTTGATACCGATGCCCGAGGTGTTCGGGAAGCGGATCTTCTTGACGCCCATCTCGTCCTGCAGGAACTTGATGACCTTCTTGGCCTTGTCGGATTCGGCTTCGAACTCGATGCCGGCGTAGATGTCTTCGGAGTTCTCGCGGAAGATGACCATGTTGGTCTTTTCCGGCTCCTTCAGAGGACTGGGCACGCCCTTGAAGTACTGGATGGGGCGCAGGCAGACGTACAGGTCAAGTTCCTGGCGCAGCGCCACGTTCAGGCTGCGGATACCACCGCCCACGGGCGTGGTCAGCGGGCCCTTGATGGACACCACGTATTCGCGCACAACGTCCAGGGTTTCCTGGGGAAGCCACACGTCAGGACCATACACCTTGGTGGATTTTTCGCCGGCATAGACCTCCATCCAGTGGATCTTTTTCTTGCCGCCGTAAGCCTTGGCCACGGCTGCGTCCACCACTTTGAGCATCACGGGCGTGATGTCCATGCCAGTGCCGTCGCCTTCGATGAACGGAATGATCGGCTGGTCCGGCACGTTCAGGGACATGTCGGCGTTGACGGTGATTTTCTGGCCTTCGGCGGGCACCTTGATGTGCTGGTACATGGAAGAGACGTCTCCGGGGGTAATGCTGGACGGCAGGGGCCCAGCAGGTTAGGCAAAACCCTAGGATTCTAGCGCCAATTAATTTTCACACCGCTGTCAACCGACAGTAAACCACCTCCGTTACGGATGGGCCTTCTGCTTGCCAGGAGGAATTTTTCGAAAATTAAATCACCCGAAGGACTCATCAAATGAACAAGCTCATCGCTGCCCTGATCGCCGGCCTCTTCTCCGTTGGCGTTTTCGCCCAAGCTGCCGCTCCGGCCGCCAAGAAGGAAGAAGCCAAGCCGGCCGCTGCTGCTGCCGCTGCCCCGGCTGCCAAGAAGGAAGAAGCCAAGCCTGCTGCTGCTGCCGCAGCCCCCGCCGCCAAGGCAGAGGCCAAGAAGGAAGAAGCCAAGCCTGCCGCCAAGAAAGAAGAAGCCAAGAAGGACGACAAAAAGGCCGCCAAGAAAGAAGAGAAGAAGTCGTAATCCACGGCCCTCTCGCTAAAAAAGGCCCGCCGCGTGCGGGCCTTTTTTTTGTGGGCGCAACATCGCCCGCATCACAGGCCTGTCAACCGCCAGCGTCTGACTGGCGTTACTGATGGACCTTCCGGATTTCTGACCCGAAGGGTTTTTCGAAAAATCTCATATCTCAAAGGACTCTCTCATGAACAAGCTCATCGCTGCCCTGATCGCCGGCCTCTTCTCCGTTGGCGTTTTCGCCCAAGCTGCTGCTCCGGCTGCCAAGCCTGCCGCTCCCGCTGCTGCTGCTGCCCCCGCTGCTGCTGCACCCGCCGCCGCTGCCGCCCCCAAGATGGAAGACAAGGCTGCTGCCGCCAAGGCCGCCAAGGAAGAAAAGGCCGCCGCCGCCAAGAAGGCCAAGGAAGAAAAGGCTGCTGCCGCCAAGAAGATGAAGGAAGAAAAGGCCGCCGCCGCCAAGAAGGCCAAGGAAGAAAAGGCTGCTGCCAAGCCGGCCGCCAAGAAGGAAGAAAAGAAGTCGTAATTCACGGCGCTCTGATCTGAAAAGCCCGCCGCGTGCGGGCTTTTTCATGGGCACAATTCACCGCATGAACAAATTCGCCGCCCTCTTTCTTGCTGCCTGCGTGACCTGCGGTGCTGCCATGGCCCAGGACGCTCCCCAGATGAACCTGCCGCGCACCAAGCTGTCGGCCGGCATGCACCAGATCGACGCGCAGGTCGCCGCCACACCCGAACAGCGCAGTATTGGCCTGATGTTCCGCAAGGAAATGCCCCAGCACGAAGGCATGCTGTTCGTCTTTGAGCAACCCTCTGTGCAGTGCTTCTGGATGAAAAACACCCTGCTGCCGCTCACTGCGGCGTTCGTGGCCGACGACGGCACTATCGTCAACCTGGCCGACATGAAGCCCCAGACCACCGACTCACACTGCTCGGCCAAGCCGGTACGCTACGTGCTGGAGATGAACCAGGGCTGGTTCGCCAAAAAGAAGATTCAGGCCGGTTTCAAACTCGGCGGTTTGGCCTCTGCAGGCAAATAAAAAGGGCCGCGATGCGGCCCTTTTACTGGATGCGCGCACGCTTCAGGCGAAGTTGGCTTCGGCGAAACCCCAGTTCACCAGCTTGTCCAGAAACGTCTCGACAAACTTCGGGCGCATGTTGCGGTAGTCGATGTAATAGGCGTGTTCCCACACGTCCACGGTCAGCAGCGCCTTGTCGGCGGTCGTCAGCGGCGTGCCGGCGGCGCCGGTGTTCACGATGTCCACCGAGCCATCGGGCTTCTTGACCAGCCAGGTCCAGCCCGAGCCGAAGTTGCCCACGGCCGACTTCACGAAGGCTTCCTTGAAGGCGGCATAGCTGCCCCACTTGGCGTTGATGGCCGCTGCCAGCGCGCCCGACGGCTCGCCGCCGCCGGCGGGCTTCATGCAGTTCCAGAAGAACGTGTGGTTCCAGATCTGCGCGGAGTTGTTGTAGATGCCGCCGCTGGACTTCTTGATGATTTCCTCCAGCGTCATGCTTTCAAACTCGGTGCCCTTTTGCAGGTTGTTGAGGTTGACGACGTAGGCGTTGTGGTGCTTGCCGTGGTGGTATTCGAGGGTTTCCTGCGAATAGTTGGGGGCCAGCGCGTCAATCGCATACGGCAGCGGGGGCAGGGTGTGTTCCATGGGGCTTTCCTCGTGATGTGTGGGTCTGAAAACGTCGAGTATAGGAATTAAATGAGTCGCGCAGGTAACACGCTGACATCAACCTCGCCGTCGGCAAGGGTGGCGCGCAGGGCTTGCCCAACGTGGGTTTGCGCGGCCTGGGTGACGGGCTTTCCGTCGCTGTCCTGCAGCATGGCGTAGCCGCGTTGCAGCACCAGCCGCGGGTCCAGCAATTCAAGCCGCAGGCGCGCACGGTCCAGCCGCGTGGCGGCTGCCTGCACGGCATGGCGCGTGGCTGCGTCCAGCCGCTGGCGCAATTCGTCCTGCCGTGTCCGCTGCGATTGCACCCCGCTGCGCACGCCATAGCGCAACTGCTGCGCGTGTTGCGACAGGCGCAACTGCTGGCGCGCAACGAGGCCCGATGGACGGCCCAGGCGGGACGCCGCCTGATCCAGGCGCTGCCCCTGGCGGTCAACGTGCGTCAGCGCCGCATCGTTCAGCCGCTGCGCGACCAGATCGAGTGCGCCCAGCCACACGTCGCGCGGTTGCGCCACCAGCTCGGCGGCCGCCGTGGGGGTGGGCGCGCGCAGGTCGGCGCAGAAATCAGCGATGGTGAAGTCGGTCTCGTGCCCCACCCCACAAATCAGCGGTACCGGGCTTTGCACAATGGCACGTGCCAGCCGCTCGTCATTGAATGACCACAGGTCATCCATGGAGCCGCCGCCGCGCACCAGCAGGATCACATCAATGGGAACGCCCTGGATTTGCTGCTCGTACAGCTTTGACAGTGCGGATACAAGTTCGCCCGCAGCCTGCGCGCCCTGCACCGCCGCCGGCGCAATCACCACGGGAATCTGTGGGACCCGCCGGCGCAGCGCCGTCACCACGTCGTGAAGCGCTGCGGCACCCAGCGACGTCACGACGCCAATGCCGCGGGGCATCAGCGGCAACGCCCTCTTGCGCGCCGTGTCAAACAGGCCTTCGGCTTCGAGTCTGGCCTTGAGCTGCAGGAACTGCTCGAACAGAGCGCCCTGCCCGGCCCGGCTCATGGATTCGACGATCAGTTGCAGGTCGCCGCGCTGCTCATACACACCCAGGCGGCCGCGCACTTCCACCAGTTCGCCGTCGCGCGGGGAAAAGTCCATCAGGCTGGCCGCGCGACGGAACATGGCGCAACGGATCTGGCCGCTTTCGTCCTTCAGCGAAAAGTAGCAATGCCCGCTGGCTGCGCGCGAGAAGCCTGAAATCTCGCCGCGGACCGCCACAGGGTTGAACCGCGCGTCCAGAGCATCAGCAACGGCGCGGCATAGCGCACCAACTTGCCAGATTCGTGGCGCCATTGCTGGGCTGGCAGCAGGCAGCATCAGCAAATCCGCGCTTTCCCGCAGGTTTTCAGGGGGTATTTAGTCCACAGTGGCGCCATGAGCCGTTGAAAAAAAGGATCAACACGGGAAAACGCTGATTCTGTCGAGCAAGCTATTGATTTCATTGACTATTTTTCTGCTCAATTTGTCATCGTTCTGTCACGGCCTCGTATTGGCGCGGGTTTGCGGCCCATCCCGGCCTGCTTCTGCACAAAGTTATCCACAACTTCTGTGGGTGGCGGATGGCAACTGCTTGCCAGTTGGCCATCTTGTACGAAGGTGGGGAAATGCTGCACCGGGGTACGCCATAATCCCCCGGACCCCAACGCTTGCTTTCACACCCGCGGAGACTGCATTTGCTTTCGATCATACAAGCCGCAGGCTGGCCGATCTGGCCCCTGGTTGCCTGCTCCATCATGGCGCTGGCCCTCGTCATCGAACGCTTCATCAGCCTGAAAACTGCCAAGATCGCGCCCCCGAAGCTGCTTGACGAGGCACTGTCGGTCTCGCGCACGGCGGTGCCCACACCCGACGTGGTGACGCAGCTGGAGCAGAACTCAGCACTCGGCGAGATTCTGGCCAGCGGCTTTCGGGCGCTGAACAGCAACCCGCGATGCTCAGAAGCTGACCTGCGCGCGCAGATGGAGGGCGCGGGCCGGGCCGTCGCGCACCGCCTGGAACGTTACCTGGCGGCGCTGGCCACCATTGCGTCTGCCGCCCCGCTGCTGGGCTTGTTGGGCACCGTCATTGGCATGATTGAAATTTTCGGCTCGCAATCGACCACCGGTGGAGCTACGGGGGGCAACCCGGCCCAGCTGGCCCATGGCATTTCGGTAGCGCTGTACAACACGGCATTCGGCCTGATCGTGGCCATTCCGGCGCTGATTTTCTGGCGCTATTTCAGGGCCCGCGTCGATGGTTATCTGCTGGGGCTGGAGCTGGCATCCGAGCGCTTTGCGCGCCACCTCAACACGCTGCGCAAATAGCACCAGGCTCACACCATGAACTTCCGCCCCCGCAAGAAGGATGAGCCTGAGATCAACCTGATCCCGTTCATTGACGTGCTGCTGGTAGTGCTGATCTTCCTGATGCTGTCCACGACCTACAGCAAGTTCACCGAGCTGCAGCTCAAGCTCCCGGTGGCCGACACGGATGTGCAGCGCGACTACCCCCGCGAAGTCATCGTGGCGGTCAGCAGCGACGGCCGCTATTCCATCAACAAGACGCCTGTCAACGGCCGCAGCGTCGAAGCAGTCTCCATGGCGTTGGTGGAGTCGGCCAAGGCCGGCAAGGACACGGTGGTCATCATCAGCGCGGACGCCACTGCGGCCCATCAGTCAGTCATCACGGTCATGGAAGCGGCCCGCCGTTCCGGCCTGACCCAAATCACCTTCGCCACGCAGTCATCGGCCCAGGCCGGGAGCCGTTGAGGTGAGCCAGGTCCTGCTGCGTGCCTGGACGCGGCGCGGCACGGTGGCCTGCCTGCTCTGGCCCTTGTCCCTTGTTTTTCATGGCCTGATGGCCATTCGCCATGCGTTGTACCGTTGCGGTTTGCTGGCCACCCACCGCATGCCGGTGCCGGTGGTGGTGGTGGGCAACGTCGTCGCTGGCGGCGCCGGCAAAACCCCCGTCACTCTGGCTTTGCTGGAACATCTGGCCGCGCGAGGACTACGCGCTGCGGTCGTGTCGCGCGGCTATGGTCGCACCGCCTCAGGCTGCACCGAGGTCACCTCTGCAACATCTCCCGCCGACGCCGGGGACGAGCCGCTGCTGATCGCCCGCCGCACGCGCGTGCCGGTGTTCGTGGGCAGCGACCGCGCTGAAGCAGCCCGCAGGCTGCTTCAGGCGTATCCCGGCACGCAGGTCATCCTGAGCGACGACGGCCTGCAACACCGGGCACTGGGACGGGACATCGAGATCTGCGTGTTTGACGACCGCGGCACCGGCAACGGGTGGCTGATGCCGGCCGGGCCGCTGCGCGAACCCTGGCCGCGCCCCGTGGACCTGGTCGTACATTCGGGCAGCCACCCGGCGTTTGGCGGCTGGCGAGCCCGACGCGAGCTGGCCCGCACCGCCGTGCGCGCCGACGGCAGCACGGCTACACTGTCCGCGCTTGCAGGTGTACCACTAACCGCCGTAGCAGGCATTGCCCAGCCCGCTGCGTTTTTTGCCATGCTGCGCGAGCAGGGCCTGCTGCTTGATGAAGAGATGGCCCTGCCGGACCACACCGATTTTGCGGGCGCTGGGCCCGCCCTGCAGGCTGCGGGCACACTGGTTTGCACCGAAAAAGACGCCGTCAAGCTCTGGCAACTACGCCCCGATGCCTGGGCCGTACCACTGAAGGTGACGCTGGACGCCGGTCTGCTGAACGCATTCGATGCGCTGCTGGACGCAAAGCTATCATTGCCGCATGGACCCCAAACTACTTGAACTTCTGGTGTGCCCCGTGACCAAGGGCCCGTTGCTGCTGGACCGCGACAAGGCCGAGCTGGTGTCGCGCAGCGCGCGCCTGGCCTATCCCGTGCGAGACGGCATCCCGGTCATGCTGGAAGCTGAAGCCCGCACGCTCAGCGACGAAGAACTCGAGCAGTTGCCTGAGCGCACGCCGCTGGCCGGATGAGCTTCACAGTCATCGTGCCGGCGAGGCTGGCCTCCACGCGCCTGCCCAACAAGCCCCTGGCAGACATTGGCGGGTTGCCGATGGTCGTGCGCGTGGCGCAGCGCGCGGCGCAGTCGTCAGCAGCGCAGGTGGTGGTGGCGGCGGACAGCCCGTTGACCGTCCAGGCCTGCACAGCACATGGTGTGCGTGCGCTGCTCACCCGTGCCGACCATCCATCAGGCAGCGACCGGCTGGCCGAAGCCTGCAACCTGCTGGGCCTGGCCGCTGATGC
>CALRYY010000066.1:0-22534 GCA_943372515.1 Ramlibacter sp. 2FC
GTTCGCTGCCGCCGACGGCGTGGTGGGCAAGGTGCTGGCGGCCAAGGGTGAATCGCTCACCGTGGATCAGCCGATTGTGGAGTTCGCGCAATGAACCGCCCTTTCAAGGTGCTGGGCATCCAGCAGATCGCCATCGGCGGCCCCGACAAGACCCGCCTGCAGCGCCTGTGGGTGGACATGTTTGGCCTGGAAGTCACCGGCACGTTCAGGAGCGAACGGGAGAACGTCGACGAAGACATCTGCGCCATTGGCAGCGGCCCGTTCAAGGTCGAGGTCGACCTGATGCAGCCGCTGGACCCCGACAAGAAGCCGGCGGTTCACACCACACCGCTGAACCATGTGGGCCTGTGGATTGACGACCTGCCCACAGCCGTGGACTGGCTGGGCGCCAAGGGCGTGCGCTTTGCGCCCGGCGGCATCCGCAAGGGTGCGGCGGGTTTTGACATCTGTTTTGTGCACCCCAAGGGCAGCGACGAGCTGCCGATTGGTGGCGAGGGCGTGCTGATCGAGTTGGTCCAGGCGCCGCCTGAGGTCGTCAAGGCATTCGCCGCGCTGGCGGCACAATAACGCGATGGACCTCTCACGCTTCCCCCGCCGCCGCTACACCCCCTTTGCCACCCCACTGGAGTTTTTGCCGAACTTCAGCAAAGCCCTGGCCGCCAGCTGTCCCGGCGGGCAGGGCCCCGACATCTGGATCAAGCGCGACGACATGCTGGGCCTGTTCCCCGGCGGCAACAAGACGCGCAAGCTCGAATTTCTGGTGGCCGACGCGCTGGCCCAGGGCGCCGACACGCTGGTGACCTGCGGCGCGCCGCAAAGCAACCACTGCCGCATCACGCTGGCGGCAGCAGTCAAAGAGGGGCTCAAGTGCCGCTTCGTGATTGAAGAGCGCGTGCCCAACAGCTATGACGTCAACGCCAGCGGCAACAACTTCATGTTCCGCCTGATGGGCGTGGAAGCCATCACCGTCGTGCCCGGCGGCAGCAACATGGCGGCTGCCATGCAGACCCTGGCGGACGAGGTGGCGGCGCTGGGTCGCAAGGCCTACATCATTCCCGGCGGCGGTTCCAACGCTTTAGGTGGTCTGGGCTATGTGGCCTGCGCGCAGGAGCTGCAGCAGCAGCTGTTTGAGCAGGGCCTGCAGATCGACCGCGTGGTGGTGGGTTCGGGCAGCTCGGGCACGCATGGCGGCCTGGTGGCCGGTTTTCTGGGTAACCACATCAACATTCCCATCGTGGGCATCGGCGTCAGCCGCGACCCGGCCGACCAGCAGCCCCTGGTACTGCGCGAAGCGCAGGCTGTGGCCGACCTGCTCCAGCTCAACCTCACCGTGCAGACCGAAGACGTGACCTGCGTGGGGGGCTACTGGCAGCCCAAATATTCCATTCCGAACGCCGCCATGGTGGAGGCCGTGCAGATGCTGGCCCGCACCGAAGGCATTCCGCTGGACCCGGTGTACACCGGCAAGATCATGGCCGGCCTGATCGGTCTGGCCCGGCAGGGGTATTTCAAGCCGGGTGAAAGGCTGCTGTTCCTGCACACGGGCGGGCTGCCGTCACTGCACGCCTACGAGTCAACCGTGCTGGGCGAAGCGCCCGCCGGGCGCTGACGCGAAACTTACGTCCTCGGGGATTCCCCCGAGAGCGTTCTGGTGCATCGCAGGCTTAGACTGGCCCACCCGCCAGCACCGTCCTGGTGCGAAGCGTGGCAAGGAGACAGCTTTGCAGCCATCCAACATTGCCAACCCGGCCTATTTCCACAAGGTCGTCGATTGCCAGTACGCTTGCCCCGCCCATACCCCCGTTCCTGAATACATACGCCTGATCGCGCAGGGCCGCTACAGCGACGCCTACATGGTCAACTGGGTGTCCAACGTGTTCCCCGGCATCCTGGGGCGCACCTGCGACAGGCCCTGTGAGCCTGTGTGCAGACGGGGCAGGGTAGAAGAAGCCAATGCGCAGCACCCGGAGCCGGTGGCCATCTGCCGCCTGAAACGCGTGGCCGCTGACATGAAGGACGACGTGGGCCAGCGCATGCCCCGCCCCGCCCAAAAGAAGAACGGCAAGCGCGTGGCCTGCATTGGTGCCGGCCCAGCGTCGCTGACGGTGGCCCGCGACCTGGCGCCGCTGGGCTACGACGTGACGGTGTACGACGGCGAGGCCAAGGCAGGCGGCTTCATCCGCACGCAGATCCCGCGCTTTCGCCTGCCTGAATCAGTCATTGACGAGGAGACGGGCTACATCCTGGACCTGGGCGTGACCTTCAAAAACGGTGAGCGCATTGATTCCATGAAGGCGTTGATGGCGCAAGGCTACGACGCGGTGTTCGTCGGCTGCGGCGCGCCGCGCGGGCGCAACCTGGACTTGCCGGGCCGCAAGGAGGCCGCCGCCAGCATCCACATCGGCATCGACTGGCTGGCATCGGTCTCGTTCGGCCACATCACGCAGGTGGGCAAGCGCGTGATCGTGCTGGGCGGCGGCAACACCGCCATGGACTGCTGCCGCTCGGCGCGGCGCCTGGGCGGCACCGATGTGAAGGTCATCGTTCGCAGCGGCTTTGAGGAAATGAAGGCCTCGCCCTGGGAGAAAGAAGACGCCCAGCACGAGGGCATCCCCATCATCAACTACCACGTGCCCAAGGCCTTTGTGCAGCAGGACGGCAAGCTGCTGGGCATGACGTTTGAGATCGTCCAGGCGGTGTACGACAACAAAGGCAAGCGCAGCCTGGTGCCCACGGGCGAGGACGATGCGTTCTATGAGTGCGACGAAGTGCTGGTGGCCGTAGGCCAGGAGAACGCCTTTCCCTGGATCGAGCGCGACTGCGGCATTGCCTTTGATGAATGGGGCCTGCCGGTGCTGGGCAAAGAAACACATCAGTCCAGTGTTGCGAACGTGTTTTTTGGCGGCGATGCGGCGTTTGGCCCGAAGAACATCATCACCGCTGTGGCCCATGGACACGAGGCTGCCGTGTCGATCGACCGCCTACTCAATGGGGAGGACATTGCCGCAAGGCCCGACCCCATGACCAACCTGATGTCCCAGAAGATGGGCATCCACGAATGGAGCTACGACAACGACACCTCCAACGACCTGCGTTTCAAGGTGCCATGGGCCCAGGCCGAAAAGGCGCTGGCCAGCATCAAGGTCGAGGTGGAGCTGGGCTTTGACGCCGCCACCGCGTTCAAGGAAGCGCAGCGCTGCCTGAACTGCGATGTGCAAACCGTCTTCAGCGAACCCGCCTGCATTGAATGCGACGCCTGTGTGGACATCTGTCCCATGGACTGCATCAGCTTCACCCACAACGGCGAAGAGGCCGAGCTGCGAACGCGGCTGAAGGCTCCGGCGCTGAATGAAACGCAGGGCCTGTACGTGTCACGCGATCTGAAAACAGGCAGGGTGATGGTGAAAGACGAGGATGTGTGCCTGCACTGCGGCCTGTGCGCCGAGCGTTGCCCCACGGGGGCCTGGGACATGCAGAAGTTTTTGCTCAACACAACACAGGCTGGCCCGCATGCGCGGGACAAGGCGGACAAGCAGGTGGGGGTGCCGGCATGAAGCAGATCGAAGCCGTCAACGACTTTGTCATCAAGTTCGCCAACGTCAATGGCTCGGGCTCGGCCAGCGCCAACGAGCTGTTTGCCAAGGCCATCATGCGCATGGGCGTGCCGGTCAGCCCGCGCAACATCTTTCCCAGCAACATCCAGGGCCTGCCCACCTGGTACGAGGTGCGCGTGACCGAAGCCGGCCACCTGGGCCGGCGCGGCGGCATCGACATGATGGTGGCCATGAACCCGCAGACCTGGGACGCCGACGTGGCCGAGCTGGAGCCGGGCGGCTACCTGTTCTATGACAGCACACGGCCTCTGCCGCCGTCGAAGTTTCGCGATGACATCCACGTCATTGGCATGCCGCTGACCGAAATCTGCAACGCTGTCTATTCCGACCCGCGCCAGCGCCAGCTGTTCAAGAACATCGTGTACGTGGGGGCGCTGTCGGTGCTGCTGGAGATCGAGCCCGAGGTGATCGAAAAGCTGTTTGGCGAGCAGTACAAGGGCAAGGAGAAACTGCTCGCGTCCAACGTGCAGGCCTTGCACCTGGGCCGCGACTTTGCCAGGGAGCACCTGAACGCGCCGCTGGGCATTCGCGTGCGGCGGGCCGACAAGGTGGGCGAGCGCATCTTTGTGGACGGCAACACGGCTGCGGCCCTGGGCTGCGTGTATGGCGGCGCCACGGTGGCGGCCTGGTACCCGATCACGCCGTCGTCATCAGTGGCCGAGGCCTTCCAGAAGTACTGCGCCAAGTACCGGGTGGACCCGTCCACAGGGCAAAGCAACTACGCCATCGTGCAGGCCGAGGACGAAATCGCCTCCATCGGCATGGTGGTGGGGGCGGGGTGGAACGGGGCGCGGGCCTTTACCGCCACGTCGGGCCCCGGGGTGTCGCTCATGACTGAATTTATCGGCCTGGCCTACTTTGCCGAGATCCCGGTGACCATCATCAACGTGCAGCGCGGCGGGCCGTCCACCGGCATGCCCACCCGCACCCAGCAGGCCGACATCCTGTCGTGCGCCTACGCGTCGCACGGCGACACCAAACATGTGCTGCTGTTCCCCGAGGACCCGGCCGAGTGCTTTGAGCATTCCGCCGCAGCGCTGGACCTGGCCGACAGGCTGCAGACGCCGGTGTTTGTGATGACCGACCTGGATATCGGGATGAACCAGCGCCTGTGCGAGCCGTTTGCCTGGGACGACAGCCGCACGCTGGACCGCGGCAAGGTCATGAGTGCCGAGGAGCTGGAAGCCGGGCGCGACTTTGGCCGCTACAAGGACGTGGACGGTGACGGCATTCCCTGGCGCACGCTGCCCGGCACGCACCCCACCAAGGGCAGCTATTTCACCCGCGGCACCACGCGCAACCCCTATGCCCAGTACTCGGAGCGCGGTCCCGACTACATCTACAACGTGGAGCGGCTGCTGAAGAAATTTGCGACGGCCGCCACGCTGGTGCCCCAGCCGGTGCTCAGGGCGGCTGCGCACAAGACGCCGCTGGGCGTCATCTACTTCGGCTCCACCAGCCCGGCCATGACCGAAGCGCTGGCCGAGCTGGCTGGTGACGGCGTGCACCTGGACGCCCTGCGCCTGCGTGCGTTTCCGTTCCCCGATTCGGTGCGCGAATTCATCGACGCGCATGAGCGTGTGTTCGTGGTCGAGCAAAACCGCGACGGCCAGATGCACAGCCTGCTGGTCAACGAGCTGGATGTGAGTCCGGCGCAGCTGGTGCGCGTACGCCACTATGACGGCACACCGATCACGGCGCGCTTCATTACCCAGGCCATCAAGAGCCATGTGCAAGCAAGGGAGACCGCACAATGACCTACCTGACCAAGCCCCGCCTGCACCACCCCACGCTGGAAAAGAACAAGGTCGGCTACACCCGGCGCGACTACGAGGGCAAGATTTCCACGCTGTGCGCGGGCTGCGGGCACGACAGCATCAGCGCGGCCATCATCCAGGCCTGCTGGGAGCTGGACATCCAGCCCCACCGCGTGGCCAAGCTGTCGGGCATTGGCTGCAGCTCCAAGACGCCGGACTATTTTCTGGGTGCGTCGCACGGCTTCAACACCGTGCACGGGCGTATGCCCAGCGTGCTGACCGGTGCCAACCTGGCCAACCGCGAGCTGCTGTACCTGGGGGTGTCGGGCGACGGCGACTCGGCCTCTATTGGCCTGGGGCAGTTTGCCCACGCCATGCGCCGGGGTGTGCGCATGGCCTATATCGTCGAGAACAACGGCGTCTACGGTCTGACCAAGGGCCAGTTCTCGGCCACGGCCGACCAGGGCAGCAAAAGCAAGAAGGGCGTGGTCAACAGCGACAGCCCGGTGGACCTGGTGGCCATGGCCCTGCAGCTGGGGGCCACCTATGTGGCGCGCGGTTTTTCGGGCAACAAGACGCAGCTGGTGCCGCTGATCAAGGGCGCCATCAGCCACGGCGGGGCGGCTTTCATTGACGTGATCAGCCCCTGTGTGGCCTTCAACAACCACCCGGGCAGCACCAAGAGCTACGACTACGTGCGCGAGCACAACGAGTCGGTCAGCCGCATCGACTTCATCAGCCCGCGCGACGAAATCACGCTGGACGCCGCGCCCGGCGAGGTGGCCGACGTGCGCCAGCACGACGGCACGCTGCTGCGCCTGCGCAGCCTGCATGCGGGCTACGACGCCACCGACCGGCATGCGGCGTTGAACTTCATGCAGGCCCATCAGGCCCGAGGCGAGGTGGTGACCGGCTTGCTGTACGTGGACCCGCTGGCCACCGACCTGCATACCGCGCTGAACACCAGCGCAGCGCCACTGAACTCGCTGGACGCCGACCGGTTGTGCCCCGGCTCGGCCGCTCTGGCCCGGCTGAATGCGTCCTTGCGCTAGCGCACGGCAGCCCCTAAAGTGAACGCAAAGGAGCACGCCATGGCTGAACGCACCGTATTCCAGTCGCTGTCGCAAAAGCGGGTGATCCGGCTTGGTCCGCTGGCCACGGTGCGCGAGGCCGCCGGCGTGATGACGCGCGCCAACTGCGGCAGCGTGCTCATCATGGAATTGCCCGCCGTCATGCTCGGCATCGTGACCGAGCGCGACCTGATGACGCGCGTGCTGGCCAAAGGCCTGGACCCGGAAACCACGCCAGTGCGCGCCGTCATGACCCCCAACCCCATCTGCGTGCCGCCTGAAATGCGGGTGTCTGACGCCGTTTTGATCATGATCGAGCGCGGGTTTCGCCACCTGCCCATCGTGGGCCCCGGCGCGAAAATACTGGGCGTCTTCTCGGTTCGCGACGCGTTGCCGCGCGAGATCGGCACTGCGTTGAGCCAGTCGGAGTTCAACGAGAAAATCAACGACGCGCTGGGTTGATACGCACAGCCCTAGACAGAAGTATGTGACACGTTGTGAGGGCCGGCAGGCCTGCCTAAACTGGGATCACCTTCACAGGAGACCCGTCATGGCAGCACTTGATCACACCCCGCAAACTTCCGGCACGTACCGCCCGGTTCCCGCATCCGTGTTCGGCCTGGGCGCCGGCGATGACGATGGCTACTGGCCGCGCAGTGTGTTGCAGGCGTTCACGCTGCGCATGTCATCGCATGGCCTGTGCGTGAGCAGCAGCATGATGATGGGTGACCGCCGTTACGCGCTGGAGCAGCTGCGCTACGCCCACGCCATGGCAGACGATGACTTGCGCGGGCTGGCCGTGACGTTGTTTCGCCACTTCGAGCGGCGCCAGTCGGGCGTGCAAGGCCTTTGCTGATCTGCTTTCAGGGGCAGGCAGTTTCAGGGGGTACTGACCATGCCTCTTGAATAGGGCAGGATTTCCCCGTTTATCGCGCGTTTGCCTGCCAGCGACCCTGCCTAAGCTTGGGGCACCGTTACAGGAGGCCCCATGGCATACCTTCACCACACCCCAGCGGCCCAGGCTGCATCCCGCTGCGTTGCGCCGCCGGTGTACGACCTGGCTGGCCATGACGGCTACTGGCCGCGCAACGCTCTTCAGGCTTTTACACTGCGCATGGCCTCGCATGGCCTGTGCGTGAGCACGAGCATGATGCTGGGCGACCGGCGCTACGCCCTGGAGCAGCTCGGCCACGCCCACGCCATGGCTGACGACGAACTGCGCGGCCTGGCCGTGGAGCTGTTCCGGCATTTCGAGCGCAAGCAGTCTGGGCTGCCGCCCCTGTCGTGATGCTTTGGCCCGCTGACCGGCTGATGCGCCGGCTCAAGCTACGCGGCCAACTCGCGGTACTGGCCCTGGCTGCAGGCGTGCCGCTGGTGCTCATCTGCCTGCGCCCCGGCGCGGATGCTGCGACCTTGTGGATTGCAGGGCTTGCAGCGCTGCTGCAAGCCTGGTTGTTGGTGGCATTGCACGCGAGCTTTTCGGGGGGCTATGAACGTGCCATGGCACAGTTGCGCGACATGGAGGCGGGCGATCTGGGCCATGTGAACGAATCCACAGGCTGCGACGAACTTTCGCTCATGTCGGCTGCCATCACGCGCCTGGCGTTGCGGCTTTCTGCCATCGTGGCCGACGTGCGCAGCAGCTCTGCACTGGTGGAGCAGGCCGGCCAGCAGCTGGCCCGCGGCTATGGCGATCTGCGCAGCCGCACCGAAAACCAGGCGTCCAGCCTGCAGCAGACATCTGCCAGCGTGCGCCAGCTGGCCGCCACCGTGGCCCAGAACGCCGAAGTAGCCGGCCAGGCGGATTCACGTGCGTCCACCGTGCGTGCCTCAGCCGAGGACCAGGCGCGTTCCATGGCGCAGGCGGTGCAGACCGTGGGCGCCATTCATGATGGCACGCAGCGCATGCGCGAGATCGTCGGCATGATTGACGCCATTTCATTCCAGACCAACCTGCTGGCGCTGAACGCGGCAGTGGAAGCGGCTCGCGCAGGCGAGCAAGGCAAAGGCTTCGCCGTGGTGGCCGCCGAGGTGCGTCGCCTGGCGCAGCGCAGCGGCGACGAAGCCCGGCAAATCCACAAGCTGATCGAGGCCTCCACCGGCCATGTGGAGGACGGGGTGCAGCGCATCAGGGCCGCAGGTCTGGGTATCACTGCCATCGTGGACGGCGTGCGCAGCGTGGCGTCCAACATGTCGCTCATCTCAAGTGCCAGCGGCGAGCAAAGCACGGGCTTGCGGCAGATCTCGTCGGCTGTTGAGGAACTGGACCGCATCACCCAAAGCAATGCCGGGCTGGTGGAGGACGCTGCCAACCAGGCGCAGTACCTGCGTGACCGCGCGGCGACGCTGACAGGCTCGGTGGCCCACTTTCGCCTGATGCAGGGCACGGCGGGCGAGGCCGTCGTGCTGGTTGAAAAAGCCCGGGCAGCGTTCGAGCGCCTGCCCGGTGGCGGCTTCCTGGCCCATGTGACGGAGCCGGCCAACGGCTTTTATGACCGCGACATGTATGTGTTTGCGCTGGACGCCACGGGCCGCTATATGGCGTTTGGCGGCAATCCGGCCAAGGTCGGCACGCGCGTCCAGGACATCCCCGGTGTGCAGGGTGACGCGCTGCTGGCGGCCATCGTGCGCCAGGCCGAGGTGGCGCCCGGCTGGGCCGAATACGACATCACCAACCCCGTGACCCAGGCGGTTCAAACCAAGATGTCTTATGTGATGCGCCTGGGCGATGTGTACGTGGGCTGCGGCGTGTACAAGAGTTTGGTGCAGCGCCAGGCGGCTTGATTGGCCGCATGAGGTCAGGGCGCCTGCATGGCGGCGTCGGCCAGCCACTGGCGCAGCAGCGCCTGGGTGGCGGGCCAGGCTGTCTGCACGCTATCGACCAGTGCCTGTGTGTCCCTGCCTGCCTGACCGTGCTGCGCCAATGTTTCGATCTGGGTGGCCATCTGTGCCAGGGTCAGCGCCCCCAGATTGCCGGCTGCACCGCGCAACGCATGGGCCCGGGTGGCCAGCGCCATGGCGTCACCGCTGCGTTGGGCATCCACCAGGGCCTCCAGCTGGGCGGGCGTATCTGCCAGGAACAACTCCACAATGGCGCGCACCGTGCTCATGTCGCTGTCCAGTTCGCGGAAGTTGTCCAGGCGGGAAAAATCGACGCGTACGGGTTGCGCTTCAGGCGCCGCAGGCTTGGGCATCCGCGCGGCGGCTTTGGTGGGGCCGCTCCAGCGTTCCAGCACCTGCGCCAGCGCCGCGACCTGCAGCGGTTTGGTCAGGTAGTCGTCCATGCCGGCGGCGGCGCACCGGTCGCGGTCCTCGGCGGATGCATCGGCCGTCAGCGCGATCACAGGCGGGGCTGCGGTGCCAAAGCGCTGTTGCAGCACAGCGGTGGCCTCCAGGCCGTCCATGCGCGGCATGTGCAGGTCCATGAGCACGGCGCCAAAGCTGCGCCCTGCGGCCAGGGCGGCCTGCACCTCGGCCACGGCCTGCAGGCCGTCGTCGGCCGTGACGGTGTCGTATCCCAGCCGGGCCAGCATGCCGCAGGCCACCTTGAGGTTCACCGCGTTGTCATCCACCACCAGCACCGTCACATGCCGGCGCTCGTCGGCGCGTGCGGCTGCCTGTGGCGTCGCGGCGTGCGGCGTCAGGCAGCGCGCCAGCGTTTCAAACAGCTGGACCTGCCGCGCGGGCTTGAGCAGCCGCGCGTTGAACAGGCGCGTGCCGTCGGTGCCGGACGGCATGAAGCCCGAGCTGAGCAACACCAGTGGCAAGGTGGCGCCACCGGGCAGGGCGCGCACGCGCCGCGCCAGGTCCAGGCCGTCCATGGCGGGCATGTGCATGTCGGTCACGATCATGTCGGGCATCATTCCCTGCGCCAGGATGTCCAGTGCCGCCGCGCCTGATTCGGCGGTCGCCACGCGCAGGCCCCACTGGCGCAGCTGGCGCGTGAGCACGCGCACGTTCACCGGGTGGTCGTCCACCACCAGCACACGGTGGCCCTGCAGCATGGTCACGTCCGGCGGGGTCATGGCCAGCGGCATGTCGGCCAGGGGCGCGCGCACCGTGAATGAAAACACTGAGCCCTTGCCCAGCTCGCTTCGTACCTGGATGGCGCCCCCCATCAGGCCCACCAGCCGCTTGCAGATGGCCAGGCCCAGGCCGGTGCCGCCGTACTTGCGCGTGGTGGACGCATCGACCTGCGTGAACGCCTCAAACAGCGCGCCCACGCGGTCCGCCGGGATGCCGATGCCCGTGTCCTGCACGCTGAATTCGAGCAGCGCCAGGCCGTCGGCGCCAGGCTTTTCGGCCAGGCGTGCATGCACCGACACAGCGCCCCGGTCGGTGAACTTGACGGCGTTGGTAATGAGGTTGATCAGGATCTGGCGCAGGCGCGTCACGTCGCCGCGTATGGCCGGGGGCGGCCCGCCCGCACCGGGCTCGGGCACGTCCACGATGAGCTCCAGGCCTTTTTCGCGCGCACGGGGCGCCGCGATGTCGCTGGCTTCTTCCATCACGTTGCGCACGCTCAAGGGCTCGTGTTCCAGGTCGAACTTGCCGGACTCGATCTTGGAGAAATCCAGGATGTCGTTGATGACCGCCAGCAGCTGGTCGCTGGACAGGCGGATGGTCTGCAGAAAGTCGCGCTGCTCTGCGTCCAGCGAAGTCTCGGCCAGCAGGGCGCTCATGCCCACCACGCCGTTGAGCGGCGTGCGGATCTCATGGCTCATGGTCGCCAGGAAGGCGGCCTTGGCGCGCACGGCTTCCTCGGCGGCCTCGCGCGCGCGCACCAGGTCGCTCTCGCGGGCGCGGACCTCTTCTTCTGCGGTACGGGCGCGTCGGCTTTCGGTTTCGGCCTGGGTCTTTTCAGTGCGCAGCTGGTCGGCCACGCGGTTGAAGGCCAGCACCACCTCGCCCAGCTCGTCGCGCGTGTCCAGCGTGACGGCGCTGCCTTCGCTGCCGGCGCGCATGCGCTCGGACGCCTCACGCAAGCGCGTCACGGTGCGCATCACACCCGCATAAAACGCCAGCAGCAGGTACAGCACCACCAGCAGAACGGCCGCCACAAAAGCCACTACCACCGTCAGGCGCTGCTCAAAGCCACGGATGCGCGACTCCAGAAGGTTCTGCAATTCGGCTGACTCGCGCTCGCCCAGCGTGTAGTTGGCGGCCTGCGCGCGCGCCAGCAAATGGCCTGCGGCTTCAATGGCGGCGACACTGCCGCCGCCTGCAACGGTCAGGTTGCGCAGTGCCGCCACGGCTTCACGGATGGCGGTGTCATAGGCCTGCACCGGGTCCACCAGGCGCAGCTTGAGCTGGCCGGTCTTTTCGTTCTTGAAGGCGGTTTGCGCGCCATAGCGTGTGCGCGCCAGGTTGGATTCAATCAAGCCCGACAGGCGGATCAAATCGGAGTTGAACGCATTGGGCTCGACCTGGGGCAGGGCCTTGGCCTGCGTCAAAAGCCGCGCCTGCAGCAGCAAGTCGGCGGCGTCTGGCAGCTTGAGCAGCACGCCCTCCATCATGTAATACGCATCCAGGTCGGGGTCCAGGATCAGGTTGGACTGGTCGCCCACATGCGCCATCAGCGCGCCAATGTCGTCCTGCAGCTTGGCGTGCAGCAGGTCGGTGTCTACCGGCGGCACGGCCAGCACGCGTGACGCCAGGTACGCAGCGTTATCCCGGACCACACCCAGTTTCTGCGTGGATTCCAGTTGAGCACCGCTGCGCGCGTCCATCGCGTCCAGGTCGGCCAGGGCCGACTGGATGGCGGCCTGTGCACGCACCAGCTCGGGTCGCAGGTTGGGCTGGTTGGCCCGGTAGGCGGCGGCGACCAGGCGGCTGCGCGCCACCTGTTCCTGCAGGCCGCGCAAGGGGCGCAGATAGTGCGCTCCGGCGATCTCCTTTTCGGCGAAACGGATCGAGTGGTTGATCTCTGCGACGAGCAAATACAGCGTCAGGCCCAGCGGCAGCGCAAAAAGCAAAAAGATCAGGAAGAACTTGCGCGGGTAGGTCAGCCGGTCCATCAATCGTCGGGCAGGCTGCAGCAAGGCGGCAGGCACAGGCAGCGGGGACGGGCCTGGCGGTGGAGTCGGGGCGTTCAAGGGGGGGCTGTGGAGTGACAGGGGCTCAGCCATTGTCGCGCCGCTGGTGCGCTCTTGCCAGCGCGGCTTCAATCACTGCCCGCTTGCGGTCAGCTTCTGCGCCTGTGGCACCCTGCGTGTGCGCTGGCAGGTCGGCCAGCTTGGCCAGGGCCTTGGTCTGCAGCCGCTGGTCGTTTTCAAGGGCGTCGCGGGCCAGGCGCGTGCGGTGAAAATCGTAACGATCGCGTGCCTGCGCTGCCTGGGCTTGCGACCAGGCAGCCCACCCTGTGGCGGGGCCAGATGCGTTCTCCAGGCTGATGCAGTCCACCGGGCACACCGGGATGCACAGCTCGCAGCCCGTGCAATACGGCTCGATCACGGTGTGCATGAGCTTGTTGCTGCCCAGGATGGCGTCGGTAGGGCAGGCGTCCAGACACAGCGTGCAGCCTATGCACCAGGCCTCGTCAATGACCGCCAGGGTGCGCGGGGCTTCGGCGCCGTGGGCAGGGTTCAGCGCTGTGGCGGCCCGGCCCGTCAGCGCGGCCAGGCGGGCGATGCCCTCGGCCCCGCCGGGCGGGCACTGGTTGATGGGCGCTGCGTCGTCGGCGATCGCCTGCGCGTAGGCCGCGCAATCGGGGTAGCCGCAGCGCGTGCACTGCGTTTGCGGCAGTGCGTCGTTGATGCGCGCGGCCAGCGGGCTCACTGGGGCTTACTGGCGGGCAATTGCGCGCCGGGCAGGGGCTTTTTTGGCGGGCGCGGCCTTTTTAGCGGCGGGCTTGACCGGCTTGGTGACTGCGGTGGGTTTGGCCGCAAGGGCCGGGGTCGCCGCCTTTTCAGGGGCGTTGTGTGCCAGGATGAAGGCCTTGACCTGCGGGTACACGATGTCGCGCCAGCGCCGGCCGCTGAAGATGCCGTAGTGGCCCGCGCCCTTGACTTCCAGGTGTTTCTGGCGCGCCTTGGGCACGCCGCTGCACAGCCCATGGGCCGCTTCGGTCTGGCCCGAGCCCGAGATGTCGTCCAGCTCGCCTTCGACGGTGAAGTGGGCGGTGGTGGTGATGTCTTGCGGGCGAACGCGCTCGACCTTGCCGTCCACACCCTTGACGTCCCAGGTGCCGTTGACCAGGGCGAACTCCTGGAACACGACCTTGATGGTCTCCAGGTAATAGTCGGCGTCCATGTCGAGCACGGCGTTGTATTCGTCGTAGAACTTGCGGTGGGCTTCTGTGCTGGTGTCGTCGCCCTTGATCAGGTCCTTGAAGTAGTCGTAGTGACTGTTCATGTGCTTGTCGGGGTTCATGGCGACAAAGCCGGTGTGCTGCAAAAAGCCCGGGTACACCCGGCGCCCGGAGCCGGGGAAGTTGCTGGGCACGCGGAAGATCACGTTGTTCTCAAACCAGCTGTGGCTCTTGTTCATGGCCAGGTTGTTCACCGCCGTGGGTGACTTGCGCGCGTCAATCGGCCCGCCCATCATGGTCATGGACAACGGCGTCAGCTCCTTGCGGCTGGCCATGAGCGACACGGCCGCCAGCACCGGTACGGTGGGCTGGCACACGCTGATGACGTGGCAGTTGCCATAGATGCCCTGCAGGTGGCGGATGAATTCCTGCACGTAATTGACGTAGTCGTCCAGGTGAAATTCGCCGTCGGACAGCGGTACGATGCGCGCGTTTTTCCAGTCGGTGATGTAGACCTTGTGGTCCTTGAGCATGGTGCGCACGGTGTCGCGCAGCAGCGTGGCGTAGTGGCCCGACAGCGGCGCCACGATCAGCACGGCCGGCTGGCCCTTCAGGCGGGTCAGGGTGGCCGGGTCGTCAGTGAAGCGCTTGAAGCGGCGCAGCTCGCAAAACGGCTTGTCGATTTCCACGCGTTCATGGATGGCGACTTCGGTGCCTTCCACATTGACTGTGCGCAGGCCGAATTCGGGCTTTTCGTAGTCTTTGCCCAGCCGGTACATCAGGTCGTAGCCGGCTGACACGCGCTGTGCAAACGGGTTCTGGCCAAAGGGCGACAGCGGATTGCTGTACATCTTGGAGGCAGCCTGCGCAAAATCGGCAAACGGCTCCATGAGGGAACGCTGGGTTTCATAGATCTGGTAGAGCATCGGGGGCACCGCTTCGCGTTGTATGTTGCAATGCAATATAACAGCAGTTACAGGGGCGTGTTTCGAGTGAAAACACCAACCTTTATGCCCCTTCTGTCACCTTGGTGAAAGCTTGGGGCGGGAACTTCCCGGGGCTGTGGCCCGTCCACCCAACTGGTTATAAAGAGAAACGACTTGAAATGCACCGTAGAACGATCCTGGCGGGCGCCGCAGGCGCCGCAGGCCTTTGGGGGGCGCCGATGACGACCGCTTCAGCCACTGCGGCAACCCTGGAAGCACTGCCGCTGGCCAAAAGCCCGCGCATGCCCGTTCTATTCCTGGGCCACGGCAGCCCCATGAACGCCATTGAAGACAACGACTACCGCCGCAGTTGGCAGGCGCTGGGCGCGCAGTTCGGCACCCATTACCCGCGCCCCCAGCTCATCCTGTGCATCTCGGCGCACTGGATCACCCGTGGCTGGTGGCTGACCGGCATGGAAAAGCCCAAAACCATCCATGACTTCGGCGGCTTTCCCCAGGCGCTGTTCGACCAGCAATACCCGGCCCCGGGCGCCCCGGCGGCGGCGCAGGCCATCAGCCGCAGCATCAGCCAGCCGGCCGTGGGGCTGGACAAGGAGGAATGGGGCTATGACCACGGCACCTGGTCGGTGCTCAAGCCCATGTTTCCCCAGGCCGACATTCCAGTCATCCAGCTCAGCATGGACTACAGCCGCCCGCCCGCCGAGCACTACGCCCTGGGCCAGCAGCTCAAGGCCCTGCGCGAGCGCGGCGTGCTGGTGGTGGGCAGCGGCAACATCGTGCACAACCTGCGCCTGACGCGCCGCGGCGCCAGCGCCATCCAGGCCTACGACTGGGCGATTGAATTCGACAGGGTGATCGCAGGGCAGCTGCAGCAGGGCCAGCTGGGCGCGCTGGCCGGCTTTCAGTCCATGGGCACGGTGGCGCAGATGGCGCACCCCACCTGGGACCACTATTTGCCGCTGCTGCATGCAGCGGGGGCGGCCGACGCCAAAGACCCGGTGCGGTTCTTCAACGCCAACTACCAGAGCGCGTCGATCTCCATGCGATCGGTGGTCTGGGGCTGAAGCTTCAGGCCAGTGCGCGTAGCACCAGGCTGCCACCGGTCAGCAGCAGCACGCCATAAAGCACCTGCATGAATCGCTGGCGGTCCAGCCGCAGCGTGATGTGATGGCCCAAATACAGGCCCAGCGCCATGGCGGGCAGCAGGCACAGCACGAGCAGCAGCAGGTCAGGATCAAAGAGCCGGCCTGCCACGGCAAACAGCGCCACACGGATGAACGAACTGACCGTGAGCACGGCGTTTTGAGTGGCGCGCAACTGCAGCGGATCCTCCAGACGGCGGGCAAGGTACATGGCATAAACCCAGCCGCCCGCGCCAAACAGCGCACTGAGCACGCCGCCCGCTCCGCCAAACCACCAGGCCCAGCGCCCGTGCAGCGGCGGGGCAGGGGCCTTGGGCCGCAGGCCGTTCAATGCGTACAGCACGACGAACACACCCAGAAGCAGCATCAACGTCTTCACCGGCACCGCAAACAGCACCCAGGCGCCGAACGCGCTGCCGATGAGCATGGCCGGCAGCAACCGCCATAGTTCAGCACGCTGCACCTGCGGCCCCAGACGAAAACCGTTGGCGCTCGCGGCGATGAAATCGGTGAGGGCCAGCGCCGGCACCACGGTGGACACCGGCAGCACATGGGCCAGCACCGGTGCTGCCACCAGCGTAGTGCCAAAACCCACCATGCCGAACACCAGGTAGGCGACTACCAGGGTGGGTTCGGCAACCAGCAGGACGGCAAGATCAGGCGTTTAGATCACCTTGGCGATGGACTCGCACACATAGGCCACGTTTTTGCTGTTCAGCGCGGCCACGCACATGCGGCCGGTGTCGGTGCCGTACACGCCGAACTCGGTACGCAGGCGCACCATCTGGTCTTTGCTCAGGCCCGAATAGCTGAACATGCCGATCTGGTCGGTGATGAAGCTCATGTCCTGCTTGACGCCGGCGGCCTTCAGCCCGTCCACCAGCTTCTGGCGCATGGCCTTGATGCGCACGCGCATTTCGGCCAGCTCTTCTTCCCACTGGGCGCGCAGCTCGGGCGTGTTCAGCACCATGGCCACCACCGTCGCGCCATGGATCTGCGGGTTGCTGTAGTTGGTGCGGATCACGACCTTGAGTTGGCTCATCACGCGGTCGGCGTCGTCTTTGCTGGCGCACAGCACGCTCAGGGCGCCCACGCGCTCGCCGTACAGGCTGAAACTCTTGGAGAAAGACGTGGACACAAAGAATTCAAGCCCGGCCGCCACAAACTTGCCGATGACAGCGCCGTCTTCCTTGATGCCGTGGCCAAAGCCCTGGTAGGCCATGTCCAAGAAGGGAGTCAGCTTGCGCGCCTTGACTGTGGCGACGACCTGGTCCCACTGGGCTGCGGTGATGTCATAACCCGTGGGGTTGTGGCAGCAGGCATGCAGCACGGCAATGGTGCCCTCGGGCGCTGCGTTCAAGGCAGCCAGCATGCCGTCGAAGTTGATGCGGCGGGTGGCTGCGTCGTAATAAGGGTAGGACTCGACCACGAAACCGGCGGCGGTGAAGAGGGCGCGGTGGTTTTCCCAGCTGGGGTCGCTGATCATCACCTTGGCGTTGGGGTTCAGCTTTTTAAGAAAATCGGCGCCGATTTTCAGGCCGCCCGTGCCGCCAATGCCCTGGGCCGTGACCACACGGCCGCTCTTGACCGGCTCGCTGTCGGCGCCAAACACCAGGCCTTTGACGGCGGCGTCATAGGCGGCCACGCCGTCCATGGGCAGGTAGCCGCGCGGCTTGGGCGCATCGACCATTTGCTTTTCGGCGGTCTGGACGCATTTAAGCAGAGGCAGCTTGCCGTTGTCGTCGAAATACACGCCCACACCCAGGTTGACCTTGTTGGGATTGGTGTCTGCGGCGAACTGTTCGTTCAGGCCCAGGATCGGGTCGCGCGGGGCCATTTCAACGGCGGTAAACAAAGACATGAAATTCCTCTGGAGAGTTGTCAGTAGCGTGATTCCCGGGCCTGCGGTAGCCTTGCGGGTTACCCCTGATTTTACCCGGCCCCCAAAAGGCGGCTTTGCCCATCCCCATGCCAGAAATTGCTGAAGTCATTCCGGAAAAGCACAACGGCGAATTCGTCAGCTTTCCCGATTCGCCGTTTGAGCTGTTCATGCCGTATCCGCCGGCGGGCGACCAGCCCGTGGCGATTGAAAAGCTGGTGGAAGGCGTGCGCGACGGCGAGGTGTTCCAGACCCTGCTGGGTGTCACGGGTTCGGGCAAGACCTTCACCATGGCCAACGTGATCGCGCGCCTGGGTCGCCCGGCCATCGTGTTTGCGCCCAACAAGACATTGGCCGCCCAGCTGTACAGCGAGTTCCGCGAGTTCTTCCCGAAGAACGCCGTGGAGTATTTCGTGAGCTACTACGACTATTACCAGCCCGAGGCCTATGTGCCCCAGCGCGACCTGTTCATTGAAAAGGACAGCTCCATCAACGAACACATCGAGCAGATGCGCCTGAGCTGCACCAAGAGCATCCTGGAGCGGCGCGACGTGGTGATTGTGGCCACGGTGTCGGCCATCTACGGCATTGGCGAGCCCGAGAGCTACCACCGCATGGTCATGACGCTGCGCGCGGGCGACAAGATGAACCAGCGCGACGTGATCGGCCAGCTCATCCGCATGCAGTACCAGCGCAATGACCAGGACTTCAGCCGCGGCAAGTTCCGCGTGCGCGGCGACACCATCGATGTATTTCCGGCCGAGCACAGCGAGCTGGCCATCCGCATTGAATTGTTTGACGACGAAATTGAAAGCCTGCAGCTGTTTGACCCGCTCACGGGCCGTATCCGCCAGAAGATCCCCCGTTTCACCATCTACCCGTCCAGCCACTACGTGACGCCGCGCGACAAGGTGCTGATCGCCGTGGAGACCATCAAGCTCGAGCTGGACCAGCGCCTGAAAGAGCTGGTGGGCATGGGCAAGCTGGTGGAGGCCCAGCGGCTGGAGCAGCGCACGCGCTTTGACCTGGAAATGCTCAGCGAAGTGGGCCACTGCAAGGGCATTGAGAACTACACACGTCACCTGTCGGGCGCCGCACCCGGCGAGCCGCCCAGCACCCTGACCGATTACATGCCCAAGGACGCGGTGATGTTCCTGGATGAAAGCCACCAGATGATCGGCCAGCTCAGCGGCATGTACAACGGCGACCGCGCGCGCAAGACCACGCTGGTGGAATACGGCTTTCGCCTGCCCAGCGCCCTGGACAACCGGCCGCTGAAGCTCGAGGAATTTGAAAAGCGCATGCGCCAGTGCATCTTTGTGTCGGCCACGCCGGCGGCCTACGAGCAGGCGCACGCTGGCCAGGTGGTGGAGCAGGTGGTGCGCCCCACCGGTCTGGTGGACCCCGAAGTGGAGGTCCGCCCCGCCACCCACCAGGTGGACGACGTGCTTCAGGAAATCCGCATCCGCGTGGAAAAGCACGAGCGCGTGCTGATCACCACGCTGACCAAGCGCATGGCCGAGCAGCTGACCGATTACCTGGGCGACAACGGTGTGAAGGTGCGCTACCTGCACAGCGACGTGGACACGGTGGAGCGGGTGGAGATATTGCGCGACCTGCGACTGGGCACCTTCGACGTGCTGGTAGGCATCAACCTGCTGCGTGAGGGCCTGGACATTCCCGAGGTGTCGCTGGTCGCCATCCTGGACGCTGACAAGGAGGGCTTTTTGCGTGCCGAGCGCAGCCTGATCCAGACCATCGGCCGGGCGGCACGCAACCTGAACGGTCGCGCCATCCTGTACGGCGATCGGATCACCGATTCGATGAAGAAAGCCATCGACGAAACCAACCGGCGCCGCGCCAAGCAGGTCATCCACAACGAGCTGCACGGCATCACACCGCGCAGCATCGTCAAGCAGGTGCGCGACCTGATCGACGGCGTGTACAGTGAAAAGGCCGGGCGCGACGCCGAAAAGCTCGAGCTGGAACGCGCGCGGGTCGAGGACATGACTGAAAAAGACGTGGCCCGGGAAATCAAGCGGCTGGAAAAGCTCATGCTCGAACATGCACGCAACCTCGAATTCGAAAAGGCCGCCCGTGTGCGCGACCAGTTGTCGATGCTCAAACAGCAGGCGTTTGGCGCGCCGGGAACCGACAACGTTGTGGTGTTGCAAGGCGGCAAGGCCGCTTGAGCGACCAGCGGGAACTAATTCTGTGACTGAACAGTCTACTTACCCGAGCGATTCAATAGGCTTTAGGGTATACTTGACCTGAACACTCAACAACAAGCCAAGAACGATGAATGTCAGCCCCCAGTGGCGCTGACAGGGGCCCGGCCAGAATGCCGGGTAGGGGCGGAGACGGTCTCCGGCGGCTTGCCGCCGGGGTAATGATTAAGCGAAGCCGAGCATTAAGGAGCTAGCGATGCGTCTCACAACCAAAGGCCGTTTTGCGGTCACTGCCATGATTGACCTGGCCTTGCGCCAGAACAATGGTCCCGTCACCCTGGCGGCGATCAGCCAGCGCCAGCAGATTTCCCTGTCCTACCTTGAGCAGCTGTTCGGCAAGCTGCGCCGCCATGAGCTGGTGGAGTCCACCCGGGGTCCTGGCGGCGGTTACACGCTTGGCCGCAAAGCCGCCGACATCACCGTCGCCGACATCATTGTTTCGGTGGACGAACCCATTGATGCCACCCAGTGCAGCGGCAAGGAAAACTGCCTGGGCGACGGCGGCCGCTGCATGACGCACGAGCTGTGGGCATCGCTGAACCAGCGCATGGTCGAGTTCCTGGACTCTGTGTCGTTGCAAAAGCTGGTGGACGAGCAACTGGCCAAGGGCGTGCAGATTGAAGACAAGCCGGCGGTCAAGCGCGCCATCTCCAGCCAGCCGGTGGTCAAACCCATCCGCATCAATGCGCCCAATTCGGTGTTTGCACTGGGCAACGCGTTCTCCAAGTCCTGATCGTTTGCAGTTTTCCGCCAGCCATTAAGAGCCAGCCATGGACATGACTCCCCATTTCCCGATTTACATTGATTACGCGTCCACGACGCCTGTGGATCCGCGCGTCGTGGACGCGATGATTCCCTGGTTGCGTGAGCATTTCGGCAACCCCGCGTCACGCAGCCATGCGTGGGGCTGGGAGGCCGAGGCCGCCGTTGAAAAGGCGCGAGGCGATGTGGCCGAACTGATCGGCGCCGACCCGCGCGAGATTGTCTGGACATCCGGCGCGACCGAATCCAACAACCTGGCGCTCAAGGGCGCAGCCCATTTCTACAAGAGCAAGGGCAAGCACCTCATCACGGTCAAGACCGAGCACAAGGCTGTGCTGGACACCATGCGTGAGCTGGAGCGTCAGGGCTTTGAAGTGACCTACCTGGATGTCGAAGAAGACGGCCTGCTTGACTTTGCCAAGCTGCAGGCAGCCATCCGGCCAGACACCATCCTGATCAGCGTGATGTTCGTGAACAACGAAATCGGCGTGATCCAGGACATCCCGGCCATCGGCGCGATGTGCCGTGAAAAGGGCATCATTTTTCACGTGGACGCCGCACAGGCGACCGGCAAGGTCGAGATTGACCTCAAGACGCTGCCGGTCGATTTGTTGAGCCTGGCGTCGCACAAGACCTATGGCCCAAAGGGTATCGGCGCACTGTACGTACGGCGCAAGCCCCGCGTGCGCCTGGAAGCACAGATGCACGGCGGTGGCCACGAGCGCGGCATGCGTTCGGGCACGCTGCCTACGCACCAGATCGTGGGGATGGGCGAGGCTTTCCGCCTGGCCCGGCTTGAAATGGCAAAAGACATGGCCCATGCCAAGGCCCTGCACCAGCGCCTGCTGGACGGCCTGAAAGATGTGGAGCAGGTCTTCCTGAACGGCCACGCCACGCAGCGCGTGCCGCACAACCTGAACATGAGCTTCAACTTTGTTGAAGGCGAGTCGCTGATCATGGGCATCAAGGGCCTGGCGGTGTCGTCGGGTTCGGCCTGCACGTCGGCCAGCCTGGAGCCCAGCTATGTGCTGCGCGCGCTGGGCCGCAGCGACGAGCTGGCCCACAGCAGCCTGCGCATGACCATTGGCCGCTTCACGACCGAAGAAGAAATCGACTACGCCATCTCCACCATCCGGCACAACGTCGCCAAGCTGCGCGACCTGAGCCCGCTGTGGGAGATGTACCAGGATGGCATCGACATTTCCACTATCCAGTGGACTGCACATTAGCAATTGAACACCCCCGAGGCGGCTGACGCCGCCTCCCCCTCAAGGGGGCAACGCCAGCGGCCCGGCAAAGCCGGTTCCGCGGCGTTTCCGGAAAAGAGAAACAGGAGCGTTTTATGGCTTACTCAGAAAAAGTTGTTGATCACTACGAAAACCCGCGCAACGTTGGCTCCTTTGACAAGGGCGATGACACGGTGGGCACCGGCATGGTGGGGGCGCCCGCCTGCGGCGACGTCATGAAGCTGCAGATCAAGGTGAACCCGCAGACCGGCGTGATCGAAGACGCGCGCTTCAAGACCTATGGTTGCGGCTCGGCCATTGCGTCCAGCTCGCTGGTGACCGAATGGGTCAAGGGCAAGACGCTGGACGAGGCGGCGGCGCTGAAGAACAGCCAGATCGCCGAAGAACTGGCGCTGCCGCCGGTCAAGATCCATTGCTCCATCCTGGCCGAAGACGCCATCAAGGCGGCCGTGGACGATTACAAGAAAAAGCACGTGCACTAATGAACCATCCCCGAAGCGCCTTCGGCGCCTCCCCCTCAAGGGGGCGCCACTGGCGGCCCGGCGAAGCCGGTTCCGCGGTGGCCCGCGCGAAGACCCGATTGGGCTCATAACTATGGCAATTTCCCTGACAGAAGCTGCGGCACGTCACGTCACCCGT